>NZ_CP158687.1:0-328178 GCF_040580765.1 Lentibacter algarum
ATGACTGATGAACAGTGGGGCATGCTGCAAGGCAACCTTTTGAAAGCCGTTGGCAAAAATAACTATTCAAGCTGGATTGAGCCGCTTGATTTTGATGATGTCCGCGATGGCGTTGCCACGTTCAATGTCCCCACGACCTTCCTCGGAAACTACGTTAAGCAAAACTTTGGTGACCAGATCCTGTATCAGATGATGGGTATGGGATTAAACGTGTCCCGTGTGCACTTTACTGTTCCTGTTGGCCAATCGCCTGCCGTGTCCAATCCGGTAGAAGGCGCCGCCGCTGCAGAAGGCGCTTTTGTTGAGGTGGCCCCTCAAAAGCGCGAGGCCCCTTTTGCTGCAGCGCCACTGGATTCAAAATTTACGTTCGCAAACTTCGTCGTTGGCAAGCCCAACGAGCTCGCCCACGCAGCAGCGAAGCGCGTAGCTGAAGGCGGTCCAGTGACGTTTAACCCCCTGTTTCTGTATGGTGGTGTTGGGCTTGGTAAAACGCACTTGATGCATGCGATTGCATGGGAGCTTCAAACCTCCCGACCTGATCTAAATGTGGTCTATCTGTCCGCTGAGCAATTCATGTATCGCTTTGTTCAGGCACTGCGCGACCGTAAAATGATGGATTTCAAAGAGCTGTTTCGCTCGGTTGATGTGCTTATGGTTGATGACGTGCAGTTCATCGCGGGCAAAGACAGTACCCAGGAAGAGTTTTTCCATACGTTCAACGCGTTGGTTGACCAACGTAAGCAGATCATTATTTCTGCCGATCGCGCTCCTGGAGAAATCAAGGATCTCGAAGAGCGGATAAAAAGCCGTTTGCAGTGTGGTCTTGTGGTGGATTTGCACCCGACCGATTACGAACTGCGGCTTGGTATCCTCCAGTCCAAAGTCGAAGTGCAGCAAGCGCAATACCCCGAACTGTCTCTTGAAGCGGGTGTGCTTGAGTTCCTTGCGCATCGTATCAGTACAAATGTGCGCGTTCTTGAGGGGGCGCTGACGCGGTTGTTTGCGTTTGCATCTCTTGTTGGCCGACCCATCACTCTTGAGTTGGTGCAAGATTGCTTGGCGGACGTACTGCGGAATTCTGAGCGCAAGATTTCGGTTGAAGAGATTCAACGTAAAGTTTCTGAGCACTACAATATACGCTTGAGCGATATGATTGGGCCTAAGCGCGTGCGCACTTATGCGCGGCCTCGCCAAGTTGCGATGTATTTATGCAAACAGCTGACAAGCCGCTCACTTCCCGAGATTGGCCGCTGTTTTGGGGGCCGTGATCATACGACCATCATGTATGGGGTTCGCAAGATTGAGGATATGCGTGCTCAGGATGGGCAGCTTGCAGAGGACATTGAGATTCTGCGCCGCATATTGGAAGCTTAAGCAAGAGCAGTGGCCTAGGTGCTTGACGCCTTTGGCTTTCCAGTGGACAACACAAGAAAGAACTTGAGTTGACTGGGGGATGGGCTAATTTGTTCGTCCCGCCAGCACAGAGGAGCTAGGGATGAAGTTTAGCATAGAGCGAGCCGCACTTTTGAAAGCTGTGGCACAAGCACAGTCGGTCGTAGAGCGCCGCAATACGATCCCTATTCTGGCGAATGTGCTGATTGAGGCGCAAGACAGTGATGTACGCTTCCGCGCCACAGACCTCGATATTGAAGTGGTCGATCGCGCCGATGCACAAGTTGAGCGGGCTGGAGCGACAACTGTCTCAGCCGTACTTCTCCATGAGATTGTTCGCAAATTGCCCGATGGATCGCTTGTGACGCTCACCGACGATGGCGCCAAGGGCCGTCTCACAGTTGAGGCAGGCCGGTCTAATTTCTCGTTGGCAACATTGCCTAAAGAAGATTTCCCAGTGATGGCAACATCGGAATACAGCTCGAACTTTTCTGCGCCGGCAGTCGTGCTGCGTCGGCTTTTTGACAAGTCTAAATTTGCGATTTCCACAGAGGAAACACGCTACTATCTCAACGGCGTGTATATGCACATCTCAGATTCCGATGGTGGCAAAGTATTGCGCTGCGTGGCGACAGACGGCCACCGTCTTGCACGTATCGATGCAGAGTTGCCTTCTGGTGCCGCGGAGATGCCCGGTGTGATTGTGCCGCGTAAGACGGTTGGTGAGTTGCGTAAGCTTCTGGACGATGACGAGGCTAAAATCGCTGTTTCTGTCAGTGAAACAAAGATCCGCTTTGCAACGCCAGATATTACGCTGACATCAAAAGTTATCGATGGGACATTCCCAGATTACACGCGCGTCATTCCACAGGGTAATACCCGCAAGCTTGAAGTGGATGCTGCCGAGTTCGCCAAGGCTGTTGATCGTGTGGCCACAGTTTCATCAGAGCGTTCGCGCGCTGTGAAGCTTACGCTTGCTGAAGACAAGTTGATCTTGTCGGTCAATGCGCCTGACAGTGGTGCCGCCGAAGAGGAGCTGGCTGTGGCCTATGGCGACGAGCATCTCGAAATTGGCTTTAACGCCAAGTATTTGCTCGAAATTGCAAATCAGGTGGATCGTGAAAACGCGGTGTTTATGTTTAACTCTTCGGGTGACCCTACTTTGATGCGCGAAGGCAATGATACATCGGCTGTCTATGTCGTGATGCCAATGCGCGTTTGAGTTGTGGTGGGGTAAGCATTCATGGCTTCGCTTGCCCTGACTAAGCTTAAGCTTTCACATTTTCGCTCTCACAAGGCTGCGCAGCTTGAAGTAGATGCGCGGCCTTTGGCTATTTTTGGGGCCAACGGGGCTGGAAAAACCAATATCCTAGAAGCTGTTTCCCTTTTTTCGCCAGGGAGAGGCATGCGGCGTGCCTCAGCTAGAGATATGGCAAAGCGGCCCGAGGATATAGGCTGGAAGCTTTCTGGGCTTATAGAGCAGGATGGCCGAACCTTTGAAGTCGAAACCAGCTCTGAAGACGGCGCGGCGCGGTCTGTCCGAATTGATGATAAGGCCTCCGCCCAGACAGCACTTGGGCGGATTGCACGAGTTGTGTGGCTGATCCCGTCTATGGACCGACTTTGGATAGAAGGGGCAGATGGACGGCGCCGCTTTCTTGACCGTATGAGTATGAGTTTTTTCCCTGATCATTCAGATTTATCACTCGAATTCGAAAAGGCCATGCGTGAGCGAAACAGGCTATTGAAGGCTGAGGTCCGTGATACGCATTGGTATGCGGCTCTTGAGGCGAAGATGGCAAAGAGCGGTGCGGGTATTCACGCCAATCGGGTTGCGACGCTCGAGCGCCTTAGGGCCGCACAAGACGGCGCAGAGACGGCCTTTCCCTCCGCCGACCTTGAGTTGGTTCAGAGCGAAGGCGGCATGCCTGAAACAGTCGCTGATCTAGAGGAAGCTTTGAGCGAAAGCCGCTTTCGGGACATGGCCGCTGGCCGTGCTTTGGTTGGGCCGCATCGCTCTGATCTATATGGTGTTTTTGCAGCCAAGGGTGTGCCTGCAAAGGACTGCTCGACGGGTGAACAAAAGGCGCTTTTGATTTCTCTTATTCTCGCCAACGCTCGTGCGCTCAAGGCGGATGTGGGGGCGCCTCCTATCGTTCTTTTGGATGAGGTCGCCGCGCATCTTGATGCGAACCGACGGGCTGCGCTGTATGATGAGATCTGCGCTTTGGGGGCGCAGGCCTGGATGACTGGCACGGGGCCAGATCTTTTTGCTGAGTTGGGTGACCGAGCTCAGCATATCGAAGTGAAGGATGCCGACGGAACCTCAAGACTGGTTGCGAGCTGAGCGCTTTTTCTGCCTAATTTTATAGGCCCACTGACCACAAATGACGAGAAGTCCGATGGCGAAGACAGGCTCGAAAAGATAAGCGACATATGCGTAGTGCCCTTGCCCCAGCAAGAAGGCAAAGACAGCAACGTTCGCCGCACAGAAGAGCAACCCTTCTAGTGGCGACCAAAGGACATCATCGGCTGGCCTCTTGGGCTTGAAAGAGGAGGTATCCGAGGCGTGCGTTGTTTTGGGGCGCTGCTTTTTCATACTTTTACCGTCGCAAAAGACTACGTCAAAGAGCGGAAAACACTGTGACAAAATCACGGCTTTTGGAGCTGATTTGCGCTAAGCTATCGGCGCTTTGGCCCGCTTTGTGCTGCGCTGATCTAAGTGGCCGCGATAGCTCAAAATATAGCGGTTGGGCGTGACATTCCCCACCATAAACAGTATAAAATGACAAAATCGCAAAGGAAGCGTGTGAATGTCAGAGAACGAGCAGAAACCCGAAGAGTATGGTGCTGATTCCATTAAGGTTCTCAAGGGGTTGGAGGCTGTACGCAAACGGCCTGGGATGTATATTGGTGACACCGATGATGGCTCAGGTCTGCACCATATGGTCTATGAGGTGGTTGACAATGGCATCGACGAAGCGCTGGCCGGTCATGCGGACTATGTGAACGTCAAAATCCATGCGGATTCCTCGGTTTCCGTGAGGGATAACGGTCGTGGCGTTCCTGTTGGTATTCACGAGGAAGAGGGCGTTTCGGCGGCGGAAGTCATCATGACCCAGCTCCATGCGGGCGGGAAGTTTGACAGCAACTCCTACAAGGTTTCAGGCGGTCTTCACGGCGTCGGTGTTTCGGTTGTGAATGCACTCTCGGTCTGGCTTGAGTTGCGCGTTTGGCGTGATGGCAAAGAGCATTACGCGAAGTTTTCGCATGGCGACACTGTTGAGCACCTACGTGTTGTTGGCGATGCCAATGGTGAAACGGGGACCGAGGTACGCTTTCTTGCGTCTACTGAAACGTTTTCAAATCTTGATTTTGAATTTGCAGTTTTGGAAAAACGCTTGCGCGAACTTGCGTTTCTAAACAGTGGTGTGCGCATTATCTTGGAAGACGAGCGTCCTGCTGAGTCCCTCAAGACAGAGCTCTACTATGACGGCGGCGTAAAAGAATTCGTTAAATACCTTGACCGCTCAAAGAGTTCGGTCATGGAAGAGCCGATCTACATCATGGGTGAAAAGGACGATATCGTCGTCGAGGTTGGCATGTGGTGGAATGATAGCTACCACGAGAACGTTCTTCCTTTCACAAACAACATTCCGCAGCGCGACGGCGGCACGCATATGGCGGGCTTCAGGGGCGCGCTGACGCGGACGATCAACAACTATGCCCAATCATCCGGTATAGCTAAGAAAGAAAAGATCAACTTCACAGGTGATGATGCGCGCGAGGGTCTGACTTGCGTGCTTTCCGTCAAGGTTCCTGATCCTAAATTCTCAAGTCAGACCAAAGATAAATTGGTCAGCTCAGAAGTGCGCCCAGTTGTCGAAAGTCTGGTGGGCGACAAACTTGCCGAATGGTTTGAAGAAAACCCTCAACAAGCCAAAACGATTGTTGGCAAGATTGTTGAAGCAGCTCATGCCCGTGAGGCGGCGCGCAAGGCGCGCGAATTGACGCGGCGCAAGACGGCAATGGACGTGAATTTCCTCGCTGGAAAACTCAAGGATTGCTCGGAGAAAGACCCAAGCAAAACAGAGCTTTTCATCGTGGAAGGAGACTCCGCTGGCGGCTCTGCCCAGACTGGGCGCGACCGTGGTACACAAGCTATTTTGCCGCTTAAAGGCAAGATCCTCAACGTAGAGCGCGCGCGCTTTGACCGCATGCTTGGAAGCCAAGAGATTGGTAACCTTGTTATGGCGCTTGGAACGGGGATTGGACGCGACGAATTCAATATTGAAAAGTTGCGCTATCACAAGATCGTTTTGATGACGGATGCGGACGTGGACGGCGCGCATATTCGTACGCTTTTGTTGACGTTCTTCTATCGTCAGATGCCTGAGTTGATTGAGGGCGGGTATCTCTACATTGCACAGCCGCCGCTTTACAAAGTGGCGCGTGGGAAGTCTGAAGTCTACCTCAAGGACCAGAATGCGCTTGATGACTACCTCGTGCAGCAAGGTGTTGATGGGGCGGTTTTGAAGCTAGGTGACGGAGCCGAGATGGCGGGTCAGGATCTGATCCGTGTTGTAGATGAAGCGCGCCAGCTGCGTCGGGTTTTGGATGCGTTTCCAACGCATTACCCACGTCATATCCTTGAGCAAGCCGCGATCGCTGGGGCTTTTGTTCCTGGTGCAATTGAAGGCGATTTGCAGGGTGTGGCCGATATGGTTGCGAAGCGTCTAGACCTTATTGCGTTGGAATATGAGAAGGGTTGGCACGGTCGTATCACGCAGGATCATGGCATCCGACTGGCGCGTATTTTGCGTGGTGTCGAAGAAGTCCGTACGCTGGACGGGCCTATGCTGCGCTCTGGAGAGGCACGGCGTACGGGTACGCTGACGCAGAGCTTGCAAGAGGTCTACGGCAAACCTGCGAAGCTTGAGCGCAAGGATCGAACCCAGATGATTTATGGGCCTTTGGACCTTCTGAAAGCGATCCTTGAAGAGGGCGAACGCGGGCTGTCCCTACAGCGTTACAAAGGCCTTGGTGAGATGAACCCGAGCCAACTTTGGGAAACGACTTTGGACCCTGATGCACGCACGTTCTTGCAAGTGAAAGTCGAGGATATGGCAGAAGCGGATGACCTGTTTACCAAGCTGATGGGAGATGTTGTGGAGCCGCGCCGCGAGTTTATCCAGCAGAATGCTCTGAGTGTCGAAAATCTAGACTTTTAAGCAGCTTAGCTGAAGATTAAGGCCTGAATTCCGAGCGGAATTCGGGCGCTTTTTTGTGCGCTTCAGTCGCTGACAGCGCGGATGAGTTTGCGCTCCAGAACGCGTAGCACGGCTTTAAGATCATGGCCTCGTTTGAGAACCTGACCGTTGAGTCCAATGACGGAATATTGTCCCTGTTTGAGCCGCAGTTTGGGATGCTTTTCGATGCGGTAAAGTGGGTTTTCGGCTGTTCGACGAAAGACCGAAAACACGGCGTAATCCTTGAGGCAGGAGATACCATAATCTCGCCATTCGCCTGCCGCCACCATGCGGCCATAGAGGCCGAGGATAAGCGAGAGCTCGGTACGGTGAAACGCGACTTGTGAGCCGATTGGAAAGGGCGTGTGTGATGCCATATTCATGCCACTAGCGTGGCCGCGTTTTTCGCGTGAATCAAGCCCTGCTTTGAAAAGGTTAATGGGGGTGATTCTAGGGGGGTGAAAAGCGTGCACAACGCGTGCACAACCCGTGCACCGCCAAAACGGGATTTCGGGGTGTTAATGCGGCGTGCGGTCGTGGTGTTGAATTCGAATTACGCAAAGCGCAATCCCACTAACTGGGGAACCAGTGCCTCAGCCCCCCGGATATTTTCAGAAAGGGGAGACAGGGCGAGCGATCATAGAGGATCAATGTCGCCTTGAGCGCGGGTGCTGTGAAAGTCACGCTCGAATTCTGTGAAGCGGTCTTCGGTGATCGCCGCACGCATTCCTGCCATGAGGTCTTGGTAGTAATGGAGGTTGTGCCATGTGAGCAGCATCGAAGAGATGATCTCTTGGGAGCGGAAGACATGGTGCAGATAGGCGCGGCTGTAATTCTTGCACGCGGGGCAACCGCAGTTTTCGTCGAGCGGGCGCGGGTCGTCCTGATGGCGGGCGTTTTTGATGTTGAGCACGCCGAGACGGGTGAAGACCTGACCGGTACGGCCCGAGCGAGAGGGGAGGACGCAGTCCATCATATCGATACCGCGCGCGACAGCGCCGACGATGTCGTCGGGTTTGCCGACGCCCATCAGGTAGCGTGGTTTGTCTTTGGGGAGTTGGTCTGGCGCGAACTCGAGGGTGTTGAACATGGCCTCCTGACCTTCACCGACTGCGAGGCCACCGACAGCGTAGCCTTCAAAGCCGATATCTTGAAGGGCCTCAGCGGATTGGGCGCGCAGGTCTTCTTCGAGGCCGCCTTGCTGGATTCCGAACAGGGCGTAACCGGGGCGCTCACCAAACGCTGTGCGTGAGCGCTTGGCCCAACGCATGGACAGCTCCATTGATTTGGCAATGTCATCTCTTGTTGCGGGCAATGCGGGGCACTCGTCAAAGCACATGACAATGTCGGACCCAAGAAGGCGCTGGATTTCCATGCTGCGCTCGGGGCTGAGCATGTGCTTGGAGCCGTCGATGTGCGATTTGAACGCGACGCCTTCTTCCGTAAGCTTGCGCAGGTCTGCAAGCGACATGACCTGAAAGCCACCCGAGTCTGTGAGAATCGGGCGGTCCCAATTCATGAATTTATGCAGGCCACCCAGAGCGGCGATGCGTTCGGCGGTGGGGCGCAGCATAAGGTGATAGGTGTTGCCAAGTAGGATGTCGGCGCCTGTGGCGCGCACGCTTTCAGGCATCATCGCTTTGACCGTTGCGGCGGTCCCGACTGGCATAAATGCAGGCGTGCGGATATCGCCCCGCGGTGTGCTGATTGTTCCAGTGCGGGCTTTGCCCGAAGTGGCGGCGAGGGAGAAGGAGAATTCTTGTGTCATAGTTTTGTGTCTTGGAGGAAATAGAGCTGATTGCCAAGAGAGAAGCCGATGACGTTAGGGGCTAGCCCTGTGAGAAAAACTATGCGAAATGCGGCGAGTTGGTCTGAGAGCCTTATTGCTATAGGCTCGGCATCAGCCGTTTTCAAACATTGGATTGCAGCGCATGAGTCTTGATAAGAGTGGTTCTATTTTGTCGTTCGGATGGGAAGAGTGGGTGGCTTTGCCCCAGCTCGGCTTGCCGGCGATTCAGGCAAAAGTAGATACAGGGGCGAAAACCTCGGCACTTCATGCCTATGATATTGAAGTGTTCGGTGCTTCATCTAAGCCAAAGGTGCGTTTTATGGTGCACCCGGTTCCGGGGCGTGAAGACATTGTTTTTGCATGCTCTGCCGAGATCAAGGATCGTCGCGAAGTGACCTCCTCCAATGGGGAGAGTGAGAACCGCTATGTTATCGAGACCAACTTGCTGGTGAACGGTCACCGTTGGCCCATTGAGATTACGCTGAGCAACCGTGCAACCATGAGCAACCGTATGTTGCTTGGGCGGCAGGCGCTTAAGGACCATATTAGTATCGTAGCGACGGAACGGTTTTTGCAGCCCGAGCTGAGCTATGATGTGTATCACAGCAAGCGGGTGCGCGAGACAGCACCAGAACGGGCACTGCGCGTCGCCGTTTTGAGCCGTGAGGATAATTATTCGACCCGCCGTCTTGTGGAAGAGGGCGAGAAGCGGGGGCATGTTGTCGAAGTGATCGACACGACGCGTTGTTATATGGCGCTGAACGCGCTTGCGCCTGAGGTGCATTATGACGGCAAGCGACTGGCGCGCTATGATGCAGTTATTCCACGGATCGGAGCCTCTATCACCTCATATGGTACGGCTGTTGTGCGCCAGTTTGAGACCATCGGGACATTTTGTGTGAACTCTTCACAGGGGATTACGGCAAGCCGCGATAAGCTTCATGCGCATCAGCTTATGGCGCGACATAAGATTGGGATGCCGAACACGGCTTTTGCTGCGAGTCCGAAGGACACCAACTCGATTGTCGGCTTGGTGGGTACGGCACCATTGATTGTGAAGCTTTTGGAGAGCACGCAGGGCAAGGGCGTTGTCTTGGCGGAAACCAAGAAGGCGGCCGAGTCGGTTATTGATGCGTTTCGCGGGCTAAAAGCGAATTTTCTGGTTCAGAACTTTGTAAAAGAAGCTGCAGGTGAGGATATCCGCTGTTTTGTGATTGGTGGAAAGGTTGTGGCTTCGATGCGACGCACGGGTGCGGAGGGTGACTTTCGCTCTAATTTGCACAGGGGTGGCACTGCGGAGGCTGTGAAAATCAGCAAGGCAGAGCGCGATGTGGTGCTGAAGGCGACAAAGGCTTTTGGACTTCATATGGCGGGCGTTGATCTTTTGCGCGCGAGTGACGGTCCGAAGGTTCTTGAGGTGAATTCCTCACCAGGGCTTGAAGGGATAGAAGGCGCGAGCGGCAAGAATATTGCTGGGACGCTTTATGAGATGATCGAGGCGCGGGTGCGGCCTGCACCAGTGCGTAAACGCGGGAAAGCGAAAGCGTGAAAACGCTGCTTTCGTGCGCTTCACATTAGCGTGTCTTGATCGGCTTGGCGTTCCGTGACGTAATACAAGCAACCAACAGGAGAGTACTGATGAAAAGATTTTTTGTGACACTGGCGCTGAGCGCAACGATCGCGGGCACGGGCTTTGCCATGACCGAAGGTGTCGAAAACGAGGCCGTGAAGGCGCGGATGATGCTGATGGATGGCGTCAAGGCAGCTACGGGCACTTTGGGCGCGATGGGCAAAGGCGAGATGGCGTTTGACGCCGACAAGGCAGGCGAAGCACGGCAGGCGCTGATTGATCATGCTGCCAAAATCCCTGCAGCGTTTGAGGCACAAGAAATGGACCCGAAATCAACTGCGCTTCCCGCGATCTGGGAAAACTGGGCTGATTTTGAGATGAAGGCACAGGCCATGGGCGCTGCAGCCGAAGAGCTTGATACAAGTGATCTTGGCTGGGTTCAGGCAGGCATGGGCGACCTCGGTGGCACATGTGCAGCCTGCCACAAAGCCTATCGCATCAAGAAGTGATCAGCCGCAGCTAAATCCAGTGATCCGGTCCGAGGCATCGATTTTTACATTGAGGCGCTCGGGCTGGTAATCTGTGGTGACTGCACTTTTGGGACCGACGATGCGTACGGGACGCTGTGCGGTATCAAATTCGACCTCGGCTACCCGCATCCCAGCCATGAAAGTCAGATCACCAGCCCCGCATGTGTCTGCGAGGGCGGCACGCGTGGTTGCTGGGATGAGTGGATCTTTTTGTTCAAGCATGCCGCTCATTTGGCAGGCTGTTAGAAGAGTGGTTGCGGCAAGTGCCGCGGTGATACGTGAAACAAACATAATAGAAACTCCCCAATCTCTGAGGATTGGTAACAAGACACAGGCTTGGATATCAGGGGAATAACCTTGCCCTGTTTCCCCCTAAGTCTTGCAAGTCTGTGCTGTTTACCGCAGGCTCTGGCCGAGATATTTGGGAGACACATCATGCGAACACGTGCAGCCGTCGCGCTTGCAGCAGGCAAGCCACTTGAGATTATGGAAGTCGAGCTTGAAGGCCCCAAGAAGGGCGAAGTCCTCATCGAGATCAAGGCCACAGGCGTGTGCCACACCGATGAGTTTACCCGCTCGGGGGATGATCCTGAGGGTCTTTTCCCCAGTATTCTTGGCCATGAGGGCGCGGGCATTGTGCTTGAAGTCGGGGAGGGCGTCACAACGCTTGAGCCTGGTGATCATGTAATCCCGCTATATACGCCTGAGTGTCGTGAATGCCATGCGTGTCTCTCTGGAAAGACGAACCTCTGTACTGCCATTCGTGGGACGCAGGGCCAAGGGCTGATGCCAGATGGAACCACGCGTTTCAAGATGCTCGATGGGACGCCGATCTTCCACTATATGGGCTGTTCGACCTTTGCCAATCATACTGTCATGCCCGAAATTGCACTTGCCAAGGTGCGCAAGGACGCACCGTTTGAGAGCATCTGCTACATTGGCTGTGGCGTGACCACAGGTATTGGTGCGGTGATCAATACAGCGGGTGTCGAGATCGGGTCGACCGCAGCTGTTTTTGGTCTTGGCGGCATTGGCCTCAACGTGATCCAAGGGCTGCGTATGGCGGGAGCTGACAAGATTATTGGGGTTGATCTCAATGACGACAAGGAAGCCATGGCACGCAAATTCGGCATGACTGACTTTGTGAATCCGTCAAAACTTGAGGGTCAGACGGTGACCGAGGCGATTGTTGAATTGACCAAGACCGAGAAAGACGCTTTCGGCGGTGTGGACTATTCCTTTGATGCCACAGGAAACGTGAAAGTTATGAGGGATGCGCTGGAATGCTCTCACCGTGGTTGGGGTGTTTCGGTGATCATCGGCGTTGCGCCTGCTGGGGCCGAGATCAGCACACGACCGTTCCAGCTTGTTACAGGTCGCGTCTGGAAAGGCACGGCCTTTGGCGGCGCGAAGGGGCGCACCGATGTGCCCAAGATTGTCGATTGGTATATGGATGGCAAAGTGGAGATCGACGAGATGATCACCCACAAGATGCCACTTGAAGAGATCAACAAAGCGTTTGATTTGATGCACTCAGGCGAGAGCATCCGAAGCGTGGTTGTTTACTAAGTGTACAGCTCTGCTGCTTTCCAAATGTCAGACGCCTGAGCGCCTTATGGAGAATGGCAAGGCATGGATTGACTGTCTGCAGCACCAAAGGGTGCTGCAGATTGTTTTGGTAAGCAAGCTGGAAGCGGATAGGATGCGACGGTTTGAAAAGAGTGTCGAAAAGCATGACAAAACCGCGTACGCAGGATGAGCCAACACGGGAGACGCCAAGGTATGATTAGAAAAGCAGTGGTATTCACCATCGGGATTTGTGTGGCTTTTGCCGTAATCCTCAGCCTTGGCGATCTTATTGGCTTTGAAGCTTGGGCGCGGTTCGATGCGCTGGGCCTATCGGCTGTGCCTGTGGGAATCGGTCTTCTGATCTTCTCGGCTGTGGGTGGAGTGGCCTATCTTTTGGACAAAAAGAAAGACGAATAGTCCGATAGCTGAACATGTTCTGCGTATGGATGAGATCGTCTTGTATTGGCTCAGACGCTGAGCGACATGGGCCACCCAGCGGCGAATAATCGTTGTTTGGGGGATGTGCTGTACAGCGAAAAGCTATCTGCAGACGGCGCGCGGGCTACAGCTCAGAAGCATCCTACGCAAACACCGCCTTCGCGTTTTTCAGATGCCGCGCTACGAGTGCAGTTTGAAGCTTGGCCGATGGGATGTGCGCGGCGGAAGTGGCTTTGTAGTCAAGGCGGGTGAGATTGGGGAACAGTTGCATCAGCTCGGCGCGGGCCTTGGTGGGCACGGATTTAAGCGCTTCGGGGCCTGTAAAAAGGCTCTCTGAAGCGGCGCCCTCGGCCAAGATGATCTCGTGTTGATCAAACAGAATGTGGAAATACTCGACGTCTTCCACGCTTTTATCAACGTAGATGCCAGGCAAAGCTGTGAGCTTGATAGCAGATATGAGAGCTTCGCGGGCGCCGAACATCCGCTCGGCAACGCGGGAGCGCACGAGCATACGGTGCTGGCGCGACACCAACAGATCACGAGTGGGCAAGCCATTGCCAAGGGCGCCTGCTGTGATGCGCACGGGACGCAGCTTTGGGTTTTGGGCGAGGTTGGCTGCTGTAACGTGAGAGGAGCTGATCCAGCGGATGACTTGTGTGCCGCCGCGCAGGATGGGGAGGGTATCACCTGCCTTAAGATGCTCGATGGGCTGGCGGCCTCGGGCTGTTGTGATCAGCGTGCCGTTGGCGAAGCAGAGGATGTCTTGCAGGTTGCCAAATAGGGTGTCGATCTCGGCGGGGGTAATCGCGACGTGGTCTAGATTTGAGTAATAGTCGAGCGGAATGGTGGCGTAAAAGACGTTGCCTGAGCCGACAGGGTAGGTGAAGGCGACAATGTGGGTGGGATCACTTGTTGTGAGCAGGGGAGTTGCGCCAGGGGGGAGTGAAGAGAGCTCGACATAGCCGTGGTTTGAACTGGTTCCGCCATCAAGTGTATCGTCGTCAATTGACCCCGCCGCCCCGTTTGTGAAGCTGCTCGGCGCGCCCGAGGCGATGTTGACATCCTGATCGTCCGTCATATCGCGCACGGCTATGATGCTGGAGGCACCAGGGAGGATCGTGTTGGCGTCGGTCACATAGCGATCAAATATGATTAAGTTCATGCCGCTACTGACAGCAGCAGCGATGGCAGCGAGATTGTCAACATACTCCGTTCCGAAGGCGACGTTGCTTTCATTGACCACATATAGGCTGTCGAGTGAGGCAAGCTGGGAGGGGTCAGTCAGTGTGACGTCAACAGCGGTGTGGCCGTTATTTGTAATCTCGTCTATCTGTGCGGCTTGGCCCTGACCTGTGACCATACCGTAATAGCCTATTGTTGCCATCGCTCTGTCTTGTTCCATTTAGTGTACGGGACAGATTGAAGCCTCAGAAGCTAAATATTTAGCTAAGATCATAAGAAACGTAAGGTGTTTTAGGCAGTTTTGCAGACGGCGCGCGGGCTAGAGCCCAGAAGCATCCTACGCAAACACCGCCTTCGCGTTTTTCAGATGCCGCGCTACGAGTGCAGTTTGAAGCTTGGCCGATGGGATGTGCGCGGCGGAAGTGGCTTTGTAGTCAAGGCGGGTGAGATTGGGGAACAGTTGCATCAGCTCGGCGCGGGCCTTGGTGGGCACGGATTTAAGCGCTTCGGGGCCTGTAAAAAGGCTCTCTGAAGCGGCGCCCTCGGCCAAGATGATCTCGTGTTGATCAAACAGGATGTGGAAATACTCGACGTCTTCCACGCTTTCATCAACGTAGATGCCAGGCAAAGCTGTGAGCTTGATAGCAGATATGAGAGCTTCGCGGGCGCCGAACATCCGCTCGGCAACGCGGGAGCGCACGAGCATACGGTGCTGGCGCGACACCAACAGATCACGAGTGGGCAAGCCATTGCCAAGGGCGCCTGCTGTGATGCGCACGGGACGCAGCTTTGGGTTTCCTTTTAGGTCGGACGCGCTGATCTTGGAGGCGCTGATCCAGCGGATACGCTCTACGCGACCATCGTGGATTTGGACCGCGCTACCGATCCGGAGGTCTTCGACGGCGCGCTGACCGAGGAGGGTTTCGATCATCGTTCCTGCGGCAAAGCACATCACCGTTTGCTGTGTATTGGTAAAGAGCGTGAAGATATCGGCGGGGCTGATTGCGGCGTTGTTTTGGCCTGTATAGAAATCGATTGGCATTGTGGAATAGAACACGTTGCCTGAGCCGACGGGGTAGGTGAAGGCGACAATGTGGGTCGGGTCGCTGGTTGTGAGCAGAGCTGTTGCGCCAGGTGGGAGCGAAGAAAGCTCGACATAGCCGTGGTTTGAGTAGGTGCCGCCATCAAATGTGCTGTCATCAATCACGCCGTTTGCGCCGTTGGTGAAGGACGTGGGGGCGCCTGCGGCAACGTTAACATCTGATCCGCTGGCAAAGTCGCGTACCGCTGTGATTGTTGAGCCTGTTCCCGGTAGGATTGTTTGGGCATTGGTCACGGCGCGGTCAAAAATCACGAGGTTCATGCCGCTGTTGACCGCAGCAGCAATGGCTCCAAGGTTATTCATATACTCGGCGCCGAAGCCGCTGTTGGAGGGGTTCACAACATAGAGGCTGTCAAGTGAAGCAAGCTGCGTCGCATTTGGAATGGTCACGTTCACGGCGGTATCACCGTTGTTCGTGATCTCATCGACCTGCGACGCTTGGCCTTGGCCTGCCGTCATTGAATAGTAGCCAACCGTGGCCATTTCTCTCGCTCCTTATCGCGCGAGGTCAAATTGACGGAGAGGAAAGGCGTTTATTGGACCCATTTTAGAAACAGTTGAGTTAAATTTAAGGCAATATTGTGTGCATCTTTTGCGACAGTCCGTGGCGTGAGCGCAGTTTTGTTTCCTAATAGGGCTCAATTGTTTCGTTGATGCGTATGGGACTGCTTGGATTGTATCGCCAGTGGAAAACGGGCAGACTGAGCTGAGGATGAGTGCCTGTGAAGGGTATGTTTGAGCGCTGTGAAAGCGGTTTGGGGCTAAGCTGAGAGCTCATTTAAGCCGAGCTGTGCGAAACATAAATTAGCGAGTGGGCGTTTTGATGTGCTTTTTATCGAAACGCTTTAGGAGGTAGGATGCAGTTTGTTCGGTTTGCGGTTGTCGGGTTTGTTCTGCTGACTGTTATTTATGTGCTTATCTCGATTTACTCGCGGTCTGTCAGGCGGGAACGTCTTGAAGATGACTGGGCTGAGCTTGACGAAGAGGCGCGGGCTGGCATTAGCCGTGACGACTTTGTCGAGGCAGGTATGGCAGCGTATCAGAGTGGCTTCAGGCGGAAGTTGATCTTGCTGGTTTATGTGATACCCACCATTGCGGTGGCGACGCTGATTTATGTGATCAATTGAGAGGGCGTATGATGCGCAATGTGAGACGAATTTTTCGAGTGGTCTTGTTCGTGATTGCAGGGCTCTATCTGCATTATACGCTGCCGCAGCATGATGTGGCGAAAGTGACAGGGATCTCAGACCGTTTGGAGCGTCTGTCGAGCTTTCAGCAGATCTTTTACAATCAAGTGGATCTGGGCTCAGCGGAAGGCGATATGCGCGACCTTCGGCTGATCAATACTGTAAAAGTTGATACTTGGTTTTTGGGGCTGTGGCGTGGCGGTGAACGTGTGATGGTTTATCGCAACGAGGACACGGGCGTTTATCCGCCCTACTTCAAGTTTGATAGCTCGGACCTTGAGGCGGAAGCTTCGGCACTGGCGGGTAAGGAACAGTGGGTGTCGATCACGCATTATGGCTGGCGTATGCGATTCTTGTCGATCTATCCCAATGCGATTTCTATCAAGCCTGTGAGCGGGCCTGAGTACCGCCCGTTTCCTTGGTTTAATCTCTTCTTCTTTGCCTTCTTGATTGTTGGCTTTTTCTTTGTGCGTGCGATGTGGCGACAGTTTGTGGAGCGCACTGTGGATCCGACGATGGACGCTCTGGAAGACGGCTATGATATGCGCAAGAGCCGCGTTCAGAAGTGGCTTGATAGCTGGCGCAGTAAGTAGGGATAGCTCTCTATAAAAGCGTTTTGAGAAGGCCAAAAATGGCGAGGCCAATCAACAACGTCAGGCAGAACGGGCGATAGTGACGCTCATATTCGGGCTTGAAGAAGGCGCGCCCGAGCAGGACTCCTGCGAGCATTGGCGGCGCGAAGGCGGCGAAGCGACTGAGTGCCAAGGGCGTGATCATTCCGTACAGGAGCTGCCAGAGGAACGTCAGCGCGCCCCCTATAAATATGATCACGATCAGGGTTCCACGCATATTTTTGGGCGGCATTTGTAGCGCCAGTGTGTAGAGCGCAATCACGAGGCCACCGATGCTGGCGAGGCCTGTGACGAAGCCTGAGAAGATTCCTGTGATGAACGTCGGAATTGGGGATGTTGTGAGGGGCAGGCGGACGCGCGCGAGCTGTAGTAGCGCGAGAGTGACGATCAGGCACAGGGCGATGATCTTTGAGAGTTCGGGATCAATCGTTGTGGTGAGATAGAGGCCTGAGGGTACGCCTATAAGCGCCCCGGACTGCAACGTGAGGGCCATGCGTTTGTTGGCCTCGGAAAAGCCGCCACGCATCAGCAGGGCGGCAGAGGCAAGCTCGAGCATGGTGCAGATCGGGATCAGTTCCACTGGGGGAATTGTACTGGCCAGCGCTGCCATTGTGAGCGCAGAGAGCGCAAAGCCTGCAAATCCTCGCACAACGCCTGCGACGAAAACGGCGACAAGTGCGAAGGCCAGTTGGGCGCTTGTGAGGTCTAGAAGTTCTGTCACCTGTCACTCATGTCTACATAATCACGCAGTTCGGGGCCGTTGTAGAGTGTGAGCGGGCGAATGAGAATATTGCCGCGCTGTTGCTCTATGCATTGGATAACCCATCCGGGCATGCGACCGATCGCGAAAATCGGCACGTAGAGGTCCATTGGGATGCCGTGAAGTTGGTATATGACGCCTGAATAAAAGTCGACATTCACATTGAGGCCGTGGCGCGAATAAGGCTTCATAGCCTCGACCACACCTTGCAGAATTTCGTACCAAACTGGAGCGCCCATCTCTTCGCCGAGCTTGCGAACGCCTTCGCGCATGTGGCGCGCGCGGGGGTCTTCGGCGCGGTAGACGCGGTGGCCAAATCCTGTGACGGCTTCGCGGGCAGCACGTTTGGCTTTGACGTAGGCGGCAGCCTTGTCTGGCGTGCCGATTTCTTGCACCATTTTCATCACATCTTCAGCAGCGCCGCCGTGGGCGGGGCCAGCGAGTGTGGCGAGGGCTGTGACCATGGCGCCGTGCAGGTTGGCTTCTGTTCCGACCGTGACGCGCGCGGCAAAGGCCGACGCGTTTGCCCCGTGTTCGGCGTGGAGGATGAAGTCCACATCTGCGAGGCGTGCGGCATCGTCAGATGGGAGCTCGCCTTTGAGCATATAGAGCCAGTTGGCGGCGTGACTGAGCGAGGGGTCTGCGGGCACAGGCGCGCGGCCATTTCGGATATGTTCATGCGCCGCGATGATCATGGGCACTTGCGCGGTCAGGCGTATGCCGTTTTCTATGAAGGCATCTTCACCCACGTTTTGACTCTGTGGTTCAAGGGCCGCAAGGGCTGAGACAGCTGTGCGCAAGACATCCATCGGGTGACCTGCCTTGGTGCTTTCGATGATGTCATAGATTGCAGGTGGGAGGCTGCGTGCGGTTTTGAGACGGGCGTCAAAATCGGCTAGCTCGATTGCGCTGGGAAGGTCGCCGAAGATGAGCAGGTAGCAAACTTCTTCAAAGGTGGAGCGCGTGGCGAGATCGTGAATCGAGTAGCCGCGATAGGACAGTTCGCCTTTTGCACCGTCGATGTGAGACACGCCTGAGCGCTCGAAGTAGATGCCTTTAAGGCCACGGTTTATCTTGACGTCTGTGCTCATTGCTGGCTCCTTTGAGGAAAGTATACAGAGGCATACATGGAATTTTTGAAAAAAATTTATGGCATGGCGCGGGAAAAGCCTAAAAGAGTTGTTTTTCCGGAGGCGGATGAGCCGCGAATTGCCGAGGCGATGGCCCGGCTTGGGGCAGAGGGAATTTGCGAGCCGCTCGCTTTGGGTGATGTTACGGAAGCGCAGGTGCAGGCGCTTGTCATGGCGCGGGGCATGAAAGAAGTGATGGCGCGGCGCTTGCTCAAGAAGCCGCTATACCGTGCGGCAGCAATGGTGGCCGCAGGCGAGGCGGACGCGATGGTTGCGGGGGCCGACAGCCCGACACGGCGGGTGATCGAGGCGGCGGCGATGGCGATTGGACCTGCTGAGGGTGTGAACACGGCCTCGTCGTTCTTTGTGATGCTGTTCCCAGATGGGCGCGAGATGATCTTTGCAGATTGTGCCTTGAACCTTGAGCCAAGTGCTGAGGAACTGGCGGATATTGCGCGCGCCTCACACGCGAGCGCAAAGGCGCTTTTGGGGCATTCTGAGGTTGCAATGCTGTCGTTTTCTACTGGCACGAGCGGAGCTGGCGAGAGTGTGGAACGGGTGCGCACGGCGTCCGAGCTTGCGGGGTTTGTCGGGCCTGTCCAAGGCGATGCAGCTTTGAACCCAAAGGTTGCTACCAAGAAAGGTATGGGCGCGGGGAATGCGAATGTGTTGATTTTCCCAAGTTTGGACGCGGGCAATATTGCGTATAAGCTGGCGCAGGAGCTTGCGGGCGCACAAGCGCTTGGGCCGATCTTGCAGGGCTTTGCAAAGCCTGTCGGAGATCTGAGCCGTGGCGCGACCGTTGAAGATATTGTTGCTGTGAGCGCTATTGTGGTGGCGCTGGGGTGATTCATGGCGTGTTGAGAAGCGAGGTGGCGTCAATCGCGATCTGACGTTCTTCATCGGCGGGGATAATATGAACGGGGAGGTCGCCGAGCCACGCGAGCTTGGCCATGATGCGCTCGCGGATGGGCGCGGAGTTTTCGCCGATGCCGCCCGTGAAGGCGATGGCGTCGACACCTTCAAGGGCCGCGATGAGGCCGCCTGCTTGGTGAACCACAGAATAGACGAAATGCTCTACCGCGAATGCGGCGTCTGGTGAGGGGTCGGAGAGGAGTGCGCGCATGTCTGCTGTTATGCCCGAAAGGCCAAGGAGGCCGCTTTGTTTGTTGAGCAGTTCAGTCGCCGCGTCAAAGCCGAGCTCCTGAGCGATGCGCAGCACGGCCATACCATCAATATCGCCTGTGCGGGTGGCCATTGTCGGGCCAGAGAGCGGCGAGTAGCCCATCGACGTTGCGATGGAGCGACCATCCTTGATCGCGCAGAGGCTGACGCCTGCGCCAAGATGCAGCGCGAGGAGGCGATGCGGGAGTTTATCGCCGAACTGTCGGACCATGCCTGCGTAGCTGAGCCCATGAAAGCCATAGCGACGTATGCCTGCGTCACGCTGTGCGCGGGGGAGAGCATAGGCAGTGGCAGCATCGGACTGGGAAGCGTGAAAAGCGGTGTCAAAGCTTGCGAACTGGGCCAGATTTGGCAGCTTGGCGGTCACGGCGGCGATGCCTGCTAGGGCGGGGGGATTGTGCAGAGGCGCAAGGGGCACCATCGCCTTGATCTGTGCCAGTGCCTCGGGTGTGATACGCATCGGCGCGGTGAGGCGGCGGCCGCCATGCACGACGCGGTGTGCGGCGCCTGTGATGTCTGACAGGGCAATGCCCCGCGCACCGAGGCCCTTGAGCAGACAGTCGAGGGCTTCCCCGTGATTTCCCGTGGTTACATCTGTTTTGGCCTCGCCTAGCGCCATGCGGCCTTTGCCGCCGACACCTGAGACATTGCCATCGACGACCAAATCAAGCGCCGCATTGAAGACCGCGAGTTTGAGCGAGGAAGAGCCTGTGTTGAGAACAAGGAGCATCTAGAGAGCTTTCTTTACCTGATGGGCCGAGATGGCGCCGAGGGCCGCGGAGGCAAGACGCGCGGCGGCTTCTTGAGAGCGGGATGTGAGCAGGATCGGAACGCGAGCGCCTACGACAAGCCCGCCCGCGCAGCAGCCCATGCCAAGCACCATAAGCTTGAAGAGGGCGTTTCCAGTTGTGATGTTGGGGGTGATGATGATGTCAGCATCACCAGCGACCGTGCTTGTGTAACCTTTGATCTCGGCTGCCTGCTTGGACAAGATAAGATCCATCGCGATGGGGCCAGCGACATCGGCTTGGGGCAGGTTTGCCTTTGCCCATTCGGCAATGCTTGCGCTTTCCATTGTGTTGGCGATGGAGGGCGTCGCATCTTCTGAGGGGGCCAGAAGTGCAGCTTTTGGGCGGGGGATTCCAAGTGCCTGTGCGAGTGCAACAGCATGGGCGAGGCAGGCTTGGCGTGTCTCGATGCTAGGGTCTACGTTTAGCGCCGCATCGGTGAGGAGTAAGGGGCGATCGCTCTGGGGCGTGGTGATGTGGAAAAGGTGGGCGCAGCGTGTATCCTTGTCGCGAAGGCCAGCTTTTGTGGGCAGGAGACTTTTGAGAAAAGTCGAGGTATGGACCTGCCCTTTCATTATAGCGTCTACCTCACCTTCGCGGGCGAGTTCGGCGGCCTTATCGCTGGCTTCGGCATGGGGCGCGTGGACGATCCGCAGATTGGAGATGTCATAGTCGATCGCTGCGGCGGCAGCACGTATCTTTGCTGTGTCGCCTATTAAGATAGGCTCTGCGAGGCCGGCTTCAGCCGCTTCGCGAATGCCGAGAAGCGGTGTCACAGCGCCCGCGTTGACCAGAGCGACGCGCGGTGTCGGCAGGCTACGTGCTTGTGTGAGAAGACGCTTGGGCGCGGTTGGCAAGGTTGTAGAGAGGAAGGGATATGGCGCTGTCATGGGTTTTCTTTCTTGTGATGTGCTCGCCGCCAGTATGGGGCGAGCACATCACAAACCTGTGGCAGTTGCCACCGCATTAGGCCTTCTGAGGCACCATATCCGCGGCAGAAATACCTGCAACGGCGACTGGTTTTTTCATAGCGTCGCGGCGGAAGGGCTCGCCAAGCTCTTGGTTGATCATCGCTTCAATCAGGGTTGTGATACCATTTTTCTGATCTGCACAGGCTTGGGCGAGCGCGGCTGTCAGCTCGTCCATTGTTCGCGCGACAACGCCTTTGAGGCCACAGGCTGTGGCGATGCCAGCATAGCTCACTTGGGTGTCCAGTTCGGTTCCGACAAAGTTGTCGTCAAACCAGAGTGTCGAGTTTCGCTTTTCTGCGCCCCACTGATAGTTGCGGAAGACCACTTGCGTTACCGCAGGCCA
Source organism: Lentibacter algarum (assembly GCF_040580765.1). Classification (GTDB taxonomy): domain Bacteria; phylum Pseudomonadota; class Alphaproteobacteria; order Rhodobacterales; family Rhodobacteraceae; genus Lentibacter; species Lentibacter algarum. Next base: position 21,818 of record NZ_CP158687.1, read on the forward strand.
CTCACCACGGCCAATGGCTGTAAGCTCGTTCACCGCGATGCCGAATGCGCCATCGCCTGAAAAACCGACGACAGGCACATCCGGGCAGCCGATTTTGGCGCCGACTACGGCGGGGAGGCCGTAGCCGCAGGGGCCGAAGAGACCGGGCGCGAGATACTTGCGACCCTCGTTGAAGCTTGGGTATGCGTTTCCGATTGCGCAGTTGTTGCCGATATCGGAGCTGATGATAGCATCTGCTGGCAGGGCAGACTGAATTGCGCGCCACGCCATGCGAGGGCTCATCCAGTCAGGCTTGTCAGAGCGTGCACGCTTGTTCCAGTCGGTGCCTTCGTCATCGTCTTCGTGATCCATGCTGGAGAGCTGCTGCGCCCAGCGGGATTTGGTCTCAGCAATTTTGGCTTTGCGCGCATCGCGGCCTTCGTCGCCTGCTGTACCTGACAGCTGGCCGAGGATGCCGTGAGCAACCATGGCCGCGTCACCGACGATGCCGACTGTGACTTTCTTTGTGAGGCCAATGCGGTCTGGATTGATGTCGACCTGAATGATTTTGGCATTCGTCGGCCAATAGTCCATTCCGTAGCCCGGCAGGGTGGAGAACGGGTTGAGGCGGGTGCCAAGGCAGAGGACCACATCGGCCTCTTTGATCAGTTCCATACCCGCCTTTGATCCATTGTAGCCAAGGGGGCCTGCGAAGAGAGGGTGACCACCGGGGAAAGCGTCATTGTGCTGATAGCCAACACATACGGGCGCATCGAGGCGCTCGGCGAGAGCTTGGCTGGCTGCGATACCACCTGCGGAGAGGACGACGCCAGCGCCGTTGAGGATCACTGGGTTCTTGGCTGTGCTGAGGAGCGCGGCTGCTTCTGCAACAGAGTTTGTACCGCCTGGTGAGCGCTCAAATTCGATTGGATCTGCGATTTCAACGTCAATTACTTGTGTCCAGAAGTCACGCGGAATGTTCAGCTGGGCGGGCCCTGAGAGGCGCTTGGCCTGCGCGATCACACGAGTGAGCACTTCGACGACGCGGGAGGCATCGCGGACTTCTTCTTGATAGGCGACCATGTCTTCAAAGAGTTTCATCTGCTCGACTTCTTGAAAGCCACCTTGGCCAATGGTCTTGTTGGCGGCCTGCGGCGTGACGAGGAGAAGGGGGGTATGGTTCCAATAGGCTGTTTTGACGGCGGTCACGAAGTTTGTGATGCCAGGGCCGTTTTGGGCAATCATCATCGACATTTTGCCGGTGGCGCGGGTGTAGCCGTCGCTCATCATGCCAGCCGAGCCTTCATGGGCGCAGTCCCAGAATGTGATGCCTGCTTTTGGGAAGAGGTCGGAGATCGGCATCATGGCCGAGCCAATAATGCCAAAGGCGTGTTCGATGCCGTGGCGCTGGAGGACCTTTACGAAGGCTTCTTCTGTCGTCATTTTCATGTGCGTTTTCTCCGAAAGGATCGCGGGATTGAGCGAGAATCAGACAGCGGAAGCGGCCTGATGATTGAGATTGAAATTACGGGTGCGGGAGCCATCGGGTTAGGGCCAGCCTTGGGGCGCGCTTAGGGCCAGTTTCGCAATGCCTCGCCGATGATGCGTACGCCTTCCGGTATTTTGGAGGCAGGGATCGAGCTATAGCCCAAGCGATAGTAATTTTGCGGCGCGCTGCCGCTTTCGAAGAATGGCGCGCCTGGTTCGATCAGGACCGAGCGTGTCTGGAGTTGCGCGGCAAGCTCTGTTGTGTTCACGCCTTCGGGGGCGCGCATCCAGAAGGCCGATCCGCCTGTGCCGCTTTGACCTGCCAGTTCTAGGCCATGCAGGTCCATTGCTTCGCTCATGACACGGCGGCGTTCGGACAAAACGCCCGACATGCGACGGATCAGGGCGTCGTAATGGCCGAGGCGTAGGAAATAGGCGGCAGTGCGCTGGATGTGTCCTGGCACATGGCGCAGGACAGAAGCGCGCAGGGCGCGGGCCTCGCGGATAAATGGGCGCGACCCGACGAGGTAGCCCAGACGCAGGCCCGGAAAAAGCGATTTGGAGAAGCTGCCCACGTAGACGACACGGCCATCGCCATCGAGCGATTTGAGTGCAGGTGACGGCGCGCCCGCAAAGGACATTTCAAATTCATAGTCGTCCTCGACGATCACGGCATTGATCTCTCGTGCCTTGTTCAGAAGTGCGCGGCGGCGGGCGAGAGGCATGGTTGCTGTGGTTGGGCACTGGTGGCTTGGGGTGGCGAAGATAACATCGGTTTCGGGCGGAATATCTTGATGAATGAGGCCTTCACCGTCAACGCCTACAGGGGCGAGGTGACAGCGGGACTGATTGAGGATCGTGCGCAGAGAGGGGTAGCAGGGCTCTTCAAACGCTGCTGTACGACGCTGGGTGAGCAAGACTTGTGTGGCCAGCCAGAGCGCATTTTGTGCGCCCATCGTGACGAGGATTTCTTCTGGTTCCGCAAGGATGCCTCGGCGCGGCAGGGTGTGACGGGCGATGAACTCGATCAGCTCGGGATCGTCCTGATCATAGTAGTCTGATGTCAAGGGCTCGAAGTCTTTTTGACCTAAAGCCTGAAGCGCGCAGAGCCGCCAGTTGGCGTGATCAAAGAGTGTTGGATCGGTCTGGCCGTAAATGAAAGGGTAGCGAAAGCGTGCCCAGTCACGTGGCTTTGTGTGAGGTGTACCGCCCGAAAAGCGTTGGCCGATGGCGCGAGACCAGTCGAGCGCCTCTTCGGCCTCCGGGCGGGGCGGAAAGCTGAGCGGTTCGGGGGCATTGTCGGATACAAAATAGCCCGATCTGCCCTTGGAGCTGAGGTAGTCATTGGCCAGAAGCTCTGTGTAGGCGAGCGTGACCGTGATGCGCGAGACGCGCAAATGCTGTGCCAGTTTGCGCGTCGAGGGGAGCTTCTCACCCTGACGCAAACGGCCCGAGAGGATACCCTCTGCGACCATCTGTTGAATCTGGGCTTGCAGCGTGCCTTGCGCGTCAGGATTAAGAAAGAAGGTTTCTACCGAAATGGCCATGCGGGGCAGCTTAGGCTGGACTGAAGTGCTTGGCAATCTGGACTTACATCAACCGCATATTTAGGCGAGAGGGTCGGGGGCGATGTTTGCGCCACAGAGCAGCACTGCGACTCGCTCGTCTTTGGCGGGCGTATAGGCGCCGCTCATGAGCGCAGCGAGGGCGGCTGCGCCTGCGGGCTCGACCAGCAGGCGGCGCTCTTGCCAGAGAGCTTTTTGCGCGGCGGTGATGGCCTCATCAGTGACAAGCACGCTTTCGCAGCTGTGCTCGGTTGCGAGATCATAGCAGATTTGGCCAATTTTTCGCGCGCCGAGTGCGTTGGCGGCGACGCCCGAGACCTGCACATCACAGGGCATGCCCTTGGCCAGCGCCGCATTCAGGGCACAAGAGGTGACAGGCTCGACCGCCACTACTTTGCGCGCGCCTGCAAGCCAGCCAAGCGCTCCGCCGATCAAGCCGCCGCCGCCGACAGCTATGAGCACCGTGTCAGCTTGAAGACCTTGCTCGTCCCACTCGGCGAGGCAGGTGCCTTGGCCTGCGACAGTCGCAGGAGCATCATAAGCGTGAATTTGCATTGCACCCGATGCGGCCTCATACTCGGCTGCAGCATCTGCGGCGTTGGCATATTCACCCTTGACCACAGTGAGCTGCGCGCCAGTTCGCTCGATGAGCGCGATTTTTGACGGCCCTGCCATTTCTGGCACGAAGATATGTGCGCTGTGCCCAAGCTTTTGTGCGGCGAAAGCCACGGCTGCGCCGTGATTGCCACCAGATGCTGCGACGATGCCCGCTTGTGGAACGGGGCCAGACAGAAGGGTATTAAATGCACCGCGTGCTTTGAATGTGCCTGTGTGCTGGAGCTGTTCGAGCTTCATTTCGATGCTGTATGAAAGACCAAAACTTTGGGTGATCATGACAGGCGTGCGCTGAACATAAGGCGCGATGCGCGTGGCGGCAGCGCCGATTTGGGCTTTCCATGACATTGATCACGTCTCCGTAACTGGCCTTTAAGGCGCGGAGCCTATAGGTCTTGGGCATAGGTGCAAGTAGGGAATGAGTATATGAATGAAGAGCGCATGAGCCCGTTTCGGGACGCCCACACAGACCGAGACACAGCCGAACAGATTCCCGACACGCCACAGACCCGCGCGCCAGCATATAGGCTGGCCTTTGCGGATGAGGATTTTATGTGTCGTGACGAGCTGCGCCCTGTGCGGCTGCAGCTTGAACTTCTCAAACCAGAGATGATCTTGAATGAGAAGGGCATTGAAAGCACAATCGTTTTGTTCGGTGGTGCGCGGATTCCTGAGCCAGACAAGAAGGGCGCGGCACGAACCAAAACGCTTGCGGACCTCAGCCGCTTTTATGACGAGGCGCGCACATTTGCGCGGCTGATGACGGCAAAGTCGATGGAAAGCTACGGGCGCGAAAATGTGATCGTGACGGGGGGTGGCCCGGGGGTTATGGAAGCGGGGAACCGTGGTGCCGTGGACGCTGGAGGCCACTCTATCGGGCTCAATATCGTGCTGCCGCATGAACAAGCGCCGAATGAATATGTCACGCCAGGGCTTTGCTTTAACTTCCATTATTTTGCCATTCGCAAGATGCATTTCCTGATGCGTGCTAATGCGGTTTGTGTGTTTCCAGGGGGCTTTGGTACGCTCGATGAGATGTTTGAAAGCCTCACGCTTATTCAGACAGGTCGGATGAAGCGAATTCCGTTTCTGCTCTTTGGGCGCGATTTCTGGCAGAGCATCGTAAACTGGGACGCGCTTGCAGAGGCGGGGACGATCTCGCCAGAGGATTTGGATCTGTTCCGATTTGTGGATACGGCAGAAGAGGCTATGAAAATCATCGAAAATTGGGCGCCTGCGAGTGCTCGCGAGGATATTCCAGGCCGCTAAACATTTTGAGAGAAGGGCCGCTGCTTGTGCGACCCTTCTCTGGCACTTAAGCCGTGAGGCTTTCGCGGGTCTTGCTGATCATAAGTGCGGCCTGAGCGGCTTCGCGGCCTTTTTGCACAAAATGTTCGGCATAAATTGCGATATGGTGATCGGTGTCTTGAAACTGATGCGGCGTGAGTGAAACGCTGAGAATGGGCACGCCCGTGTCAAGGCCTACACGCATAAGACCATCAACGACAGCCTGCGCAACGAAATCGTGGCGGTAAATTCCGCCGTCGACGACAAGCGCCGCAGCGGCGATCGCGACGTAGCGGCCCGTGGTGGCGAGGTCGCGTGCCATGAGCGGCATTTCGAACGCGCCTGGAACATCAAAGACATCAACGCGCTCTGGCGGGATGATCTGTGTGAAACCATCATATGCGCGATTCACTATATCTGCGTGCCAGCCTGCCTTGATAAAGGCGTAGCGGGGCACTGTCTGTTGAGGTGTCATGTGTTTCTCCTTTTGACTTCAGACACGTGCCCAGAGCTAAAAAGGGACAACACAGCGCTGCGGGCAAACCCACATCACTTTGCTGCTCTCTCCCATCCGGACTATGACCGTCGGCTCTGGAATTGCACCAGATCTGCTGACCCAAGTGTCTTGCGAACAAGGCACGAAGCGCTCGCGGGCTTACCTTTGACTTTCGTCGCGGGCTTACCGCCGGTGGGGAATTACACCCCGCCCTGAGAACGCCGCGAACGTGGCACAGATTGAGAGGGGTGAAAAGGATATTTGAAGTAAAAAGTGGGGGCGGGTTATTGAAACGCCAAGCCTGCCCTGATCTCACCAGTGTGTTGTCCTGCGAAGTTGAGGATCGGGGCGTGCAGGCGCTTCAATGTCGCTGGGTGATTTGGATCTAGTACACCTAAGCGCACGAGTATGGCCGCGATGGCGCATTCTGCGCCGCGTGTGGAGCCGTCAACGATCTTGAGTGCGACGCCGATTTTCTTTTCGGGAACAATCGCGATGAAGAAAGCTTCTGCGCCCGTTTTGAGAGTTACGCGGCCATCCATCGCATGCATGAGTTCTGTGCAGGCGCGACCATTGCCTGCGACCAGTTCTGGGTAGGTGCGCATCGCGTCGCGGAGGCGGGCGGCGGCTTTTTGGCGGGTGTTGCCACCATCTGTTGCGCTGGCGAAAAAGGCCATGGCACGGGCGATGCCGTGAAGACTGGCAGCGTAGTTGGGCGCGGAGCAGCCATCTATGCCATATCCAGGGCTTGTTTCTTCGGTAAGCTCTTCGAAGGCTGCGAGGCAGGCTTTTTGCACAGCATGGGACGGGTCAACATAGATCGGGTCTTTGCTGCCAAGATGTTGGCTGAGGGTGAGAAAGCCTGCGTGTTTTCCCGAGCAGTTATTGTGATAGCGGCAGGGCGAGCTATCGGTTTTGTGCATCAATATGAGGTCGGCCTCGTCACGGGGCGTTTGTGGACCACAGTTGAGATCGTCATCGGAAAGGCCTAGGTTTTTGAGCCAGCTTTGGACGCGGTCTGTGTGCATGGGGGCGCCTTGGTGGGACGCGCAGGAGAGCGCGAGCTGTTCGCCTGTGAGGCCAAAGGCATCGGCGGCGCCGCTTTCAACAAGCGGCATGGCTTGCAGCATTTTGGAGGAGGAGCGCGGCAGCACGATAGCGGAGGGGTCGCCCCAGCTTTCAATGATCTCGCCGCCTTCGCCGCAAACGACAGCGTGGCCCATGTGGATGCTTTCCAAGAAAGGTCCACGCCAGATTTCGGCCATTGATACAGGTGCGTTCATGTCATTCTCCCAAAAACGTGTGCAAGTTTCCGCCAATTCCTCTTTCGTGTGTGGCAGTTTTCAGGCTAATGTAGCAATGTCGAGTGGAAATCGGCCCGACTTAAAAATTGGCAAAAGCCGCGGGTCAAACGGAATTGAGGCAACGGACAGCTGGAGGCTGGACAATATGGTATTACGATTTGCGCAAACTATGGCTTGTGCCGCATGTTTTTTTGCAGGGACAACAGGCGTTTATGCTCAAGAGACAAGCACCAATCAGGTCGCAACCAAAACGGCTTGGGCTGTGTTTGAAGATGCGAACCCTAAAGAGTGCTGGGCGGTCAGTTCTCCCAAGGAGACGGTAAATTCAAAAGACGGGCGTGTGGTTGCTGTGCGCCGTGGCGATATCCTTTTGATGACGTTTTTCCGCCCTGCGGCCAATGTGACGGGTCAGCTGGCCTTTACAGGCGGGTATCCCTTTGCGCCTGGTTCGACTGTGAACCTTGCGATTGATGGCGCGAGCTTTGAGCTATTCACCGACGGGGAATGGGCTTGGGCCGCGTCTGCAGCGGATGATGCTAAGATTGTCACGGCACTGAAGCGTGGAACAAACGCGATTTTGTCGGCTCGTTCGGGGCGTGGCACATTGACCAAAGACACGTTCTCGCTGTCAGGCTTTACCGCCGCTGTGGAAGATGCGGAAAAGCGCTGCAACTAAGGTTGCCAAGAATGAGATTTCTAAAGCGCTGGGCAAAGGCTCGGCGCTTTTTCTTTAGGGCCAGCCTATAAGTATTGCGCGGAAGTCGTTGACGTTGGTCCCTGTGGGGCCGGTGACGAAGAGCGCATCGGCGGCGGCGAAGGCTGTATAGGCGTCATTGGCGGCGAGAGCGGCGGCGGGGTCGATCCCTGCGTTGCGCATTGCGGCGGCTGTCTGGCCTGTGGCGAAGGCGCCTGCGTTATCTTCGGAGCCGTCTATGCCGTCGGTGTCGGCGGCCAGAGCGTTGATGTGCGCTGCGCCTTTAATGGCAAGGGCGAGTGCGAGGAGATATTCGGTGTTGCGCCCGCCGTGGCCGCCTTTGCCTTGAAGGGTCACGGTTGTTTCGCCGCCAGAGAGGATGAGGCGGGGGCCTTTTGCGGCGAGGGCCAATGCGGCGTGCTCCGTGCCGAGGATACGGGCCTCGCCTTGCAGATCGTCTCCGAGGATATCGACGGGCCAGCCCTCAGCTTTTGCAATATCTGCGGCGGCAGCGAGGGACCGAGCGGCAGAGGCGATCACGTGGACTTCGTTTTTGAGGAAAGCTCTGTCCGTGGGTTTGGGCGGTGCGGGGGCTGTGGCGAGGTAGGCGGCGAGCCTTGGCGGCAGTGCAATGTTGTAGCGTGCTACGGCGGCGAGAGCTTCTTTGCGGCCTGAGGCGCATGGGACTGTGGGGCCTGAGGCAACTTGGGCAGGATCATCGCCAGGCACATCTGAGACGATGAGCGAGACGACAGGCGCAGCTGTATTGGCGATGAGCCGACCGCCTTTGACACGGCTGAACATTTTGCGGATCGCGTTCATGGCGCCGATGGGTGCGCCAGAGGCGAGAAGCGTCTGATTCAGCGCTTGTTCGTCCTCCAGTGTGAGACCATCAGCGGGCGCGGCGAGCAGGGAAGAGCCGCCGCCGCAGACAAGGGCAATAACGAGATCGTCGGTGGTGAGGTTCGTGAGTTCGGCGATGAGCGCCTCTGTTGCTGCGAGGCCTGCTGCGTCGGGTACGGGGTGTGAGGCCTCGAGTACTTTTATATGTTGGGTTGCAGCACCAAAGCCATAGCGGGTCACAACTGTTCCTGTCAGCGGGGCGTCCCAGAGCTGTTCCAGTGCAGCCGCCATTTGGGCAGCCCCTTTGCCTGCCCCAATCACCACTGTGCGGCCCTTGGGCGGCGCTGGTAGGTGAGAGACGAGAGCCTCAAGCGGATCAGCCGCCTTGATGGCGGCCTCGAAGAGGGAGGTCAGCAGATTTTGTGCGCGTGTATCCATCGGCGCAGATTAGCGAGGCGCGCGGGAGTATCAATGGAATATCTTGGGTGAGGCCGCGCGCAATGCTGCCACGCGGCCTCACGTTTCCTTTAGGAACGGCCTTTCCATGGCACGAGTGTCTTCTCTGCGATACGCATGAGGATATCGATACCATAGCCGATGATCCCGATCAGGATGATCCCCATGATCACGATATCGGTTAGCTGGAAACGCGATGCGACCATAATCATCATACCTGCGCCTTTCTCCGCGGCGACAAGTTCTGCAGCGACCACTGTGCCCCAGCAGACGCCCATTGCGACCCGCGCACCTGTGAAGATTTCGGGCAAGCTGTTGGGGACGATGACATGGCGCATGAGCTGGAACTTGGACGCGCCAAGGGAGTAGGCAGCATGCACCTTGGTGATATTGACGCCTGACACACCTGCGCGTGCTGCGATGGCCATGATCCAGAGCGCTGCAAGGAAGAGCAGAATGATTTTGCCGACCTCTCCGATGCCTGCCCAGATGATGACCAGTGGAATGAGTGCGAGCGGAGGCACGGGGCGCATGAACTCGACAATCGGATCAAACCAACCGCGGAACCAGTTGGACAGACCCATAGCGTAGCCCAGAGGAATGCCTACAATTGCGCCGAGCAGGAAGCCCACGACAACACGGAAAAGCGAATAGCCCAAGTGTTCCCAAAGGTTGAAGCCTTGGTAGCCTTCTGTTGAGATTTCCATGAAACGCGAGACGACTTTTTCGGGGGGTGGAAGCCAGATTGGCTCCATTTGCATGCCACCTGACGGGGTGATCTGGATTGCGCCTTTGTCTGTGAGTGAGACGCTGCCTTCGGCAAAGGAAACGCTCTGGCCAATTGTGATGGGCTGGCCGTCGATGGCAACAACCTTTGCACCATCGCGGCGTTTGGCGTCATCGTTCTTGTCAAAGAGAACTGTTTTTGTGCGCCCAGCTGAGACAATCTCTGCATCGTTCTTGGCAAAACCAGTTCCTAATTCCACTTCTGGTGCGGCAGGGTCTTCACCAAACTTGTGGACGCGTAATGTGATCGTTGCGTCGTCTGTGCTGCCATCGGGCGCTTCAAGTGTATAGGTCAGCTCAGTGTCGCCAATGAAGGGCGCAGGGGCGTGGATCGGGGCCCATTTGGACCCTGTGAAAGCGCCCCAGAGCAGAAAGATTGTGACCACTGAAATGACGCTGGCCCAGCGATCAGGACGCACAGCACTTTCGTCGCCAAAGGTCACTGTTTTGAGCGATGTGAAGTCAGCGCGAGTTTGCATCAAACGCTTGACGCCGAAGCGGACGAGGAAGAAGCCAGCGATGAAAATTGAAGTATAGAGGAGGAGAATAATCATGCGCTTGCCTCCGCGGCGTTACCCATGATCTCTTCTTCCATATCCCAGATCATGCTTAGGATTTCTTCGCGTTTTTCACCAAATTCAGGGTGCTTTTTGACTTCGCGCAGGTCTTGGCCAACGCCCATATCGGCGAATGGAAGGCGGTATTCACGGTGAATGCGCCCGGGGCGTGGCGCGAGGACAAGCAGGCGCTCGCCTAGAAGCAGTGCTTCTTCGACCGAGTGGGTGATTAGGATGATGGTTTTGCCAGTTTCTTTCCAGAGTTTGAGGACAAGTCCTTGCATCTTTTCGCGCGTCAGAGCGTCGAGTGCGCCCAAGGGTTCATCCATAAGGATCACATCGGGATCATTTGCGAGACAGCGGGCGAGGGCGACACGCTGCTGCATCCCGCCTGAAAGTTCGAACACGGACTTTTCTTTAAAGTCGCGCAGGCCAACAATATCTAGCAAATGGTCAACGTTATCGCGCCATTCCGCTTCGCGTTGGCCTTTCATACGGGGGCCGAAGCTTACGTTTTCGCGCACGGACATCCACTCAAACAGCGCACCTTGCTGAAAGACCATGCCGCGCTCGGCATCGGGGCCTGTGATCAGGTGATTGTTGAGGGTCATCGTGCCTTGTGTCGGGGCAAGAAATCCGGCGACGATGTTGAGAAGCGTTGTCTTGCCACAGCCAGAGGGGCCAAGGACGCTCATCAGTTCGCCTGTTTTGATTTCGAGGGAAATGTCTTTGAGTGCTTGAACATGGCTGCCGTTAGGCAAGTCAAAGCGCATGGAGATTTTATCGATGGAGAGAGTGGACATGCTCGCCTTTCGGGGCCTCAAGCCCCTGTTGTGTCGTCTTAGTCAGAACTTTGTCTTGAGTGTAGGGCTAGGAGAAAGCGAGAAGTGGCCCGCTGCGAACAAGACGCAGCGGACCAGTTTGCTTTACATACCGCCTGCAGCCGCGAGGGGGCCTGTATTGACGGCGTTCTCATAAGTGTCGAGTGCGGCGTCAATGCTTCCGGCTTCAAGGAAGACATCGGCGACGCCCTTCATGAACGTTGCGGCGTTGCCGCCGAGCCATGCGCTGCTGAGCTGCTCTTCCACTGTTGGAAACTTGAATGTTGCGATGGTTTCCATTGTGGCTTGTTCGTCCATGCCCGCGTCTTTTGCGATAGCTGGAAGCATGGCCGCGTGGTTGGCTTCATCGGCCCACATTGTGTTTGCATCGGCTGTGACCTTGAGGAACTTGGCGACAAGGTCGCTGTTCTCGGCGACAAAACTTGCTGACGCTGATGTAACATCGAATACAAGAATGCCGAGATCGGTTTTTTCGTCACCCGTGAGCAGCACATTGCCGTGCTCAAGCGCGCGGCGCAGAGAGCCGCCCCAGCCACAGAACATATCAACCGCGCCTTGAGCGATGGCTGCGGAGCCTTCAGGGGGGTTCATGTTGACGACTTCCATGGAGCCGACATCAACGCCGAAGTGGCTCATTTGCTTGAGGAAGCCGTAGTGTGCGGCTGTTCCGAGCGGCACAGCAACTTTCTTGCCTGCCAGTTCGGCGGCGTTTGTCTTGTCGATTTCGAGCGCTTCGGCAACGACGCAGTTGTCGTTGTCGGCATAGCTGACGGCTACGTCGAGGATCTGGAGATCTTGCCCGCCTGATGTTGCGACAACGAAGGGTGGAACGCCTTGGCTGACAGAGAGGTGCACATCGCCTGAGGCCATGGCTGCGCTCATTTCTGTTCCTGAACCGAAGGCACGCCAGTTGACCTTTACGCCCATGGCTTCGTCATAAGCGCCCATCACCTTGTGATGCTGGAACGGCATTGGCCATTCTTGGAAGTATGCGACTGTGATTTCGTCAAGCGCGGCGGCTTGGCTGCCTGCGAGCATCGCGGCTGCGGCCACGGCTGACATAAGGGTTGATTTAAGTTTCATGAGGTAGCTCCCGTTGTTGGTTTTACGCCAGACTAGGCGCAGCTCACCAGTTTGTCTGGCTTTTGAGCATTCTGCGGGGCGTGTGGCACGCACGCGCCGCGCTGTATTAGCATCAGGGCGCAAATGGTGATTCCGATCAATGTCTAATTTGGGGAATAGGCTGCGTTTTTAGATTTTGTGAAAAGTGGATTTGGGGGTGTTGCGGCGGTTTTTGCTAGGAAATACTGGCGTTGGTTGTTGGTGGGGCTCGTATTTGAGGGGTGTTTTGGTCTTATATTAGGAAACTGACTGGCCCTATCAGACTCGGGCAAATTAGCGCTTTGCTATCGGTTAGAATTTGATCAAAACTGTGCTGTGCGGAGCTATGCCTCGCGCACGATACAAACGGAGGCTCCAGACCATGGACGGCAATCTTTCTGCAAATGACATCAGCCATATTGTTGACGCGGATCGCGCACACGTCTGGCACCATCTGACTCAGCATAAGCCGTTTGAGACGGGTGAGCCGCGTATCATCATAGAAGGCAAGGGGATGCGCGTCTGGGACCAGAAGGGCAAAGAGTATCTTGATGCCGTGTCTGGTGGGGTCTGGACAGTCAATGTTGGTTACGGGCGTGAGAGTATCGCCAACGCTGTGCGCGACCAGCTTATAAAGCTGCCCTATTTTGCGGGATCTGCGGGCTCTGTTCCTGGTGCTTTGTTTGCTGAAAAACTGATCAGCAAGATGCCTGGGATGAGCCGCGTCTATCAGACGAATTCGGGGTCTGAGGCCAATGAGAAGGCCTTTAAGATGGTGCGCCAAATCAGCCACAAGCGGTATGGGGGCAAGAAATATAAAATCCTTTATCGTGAGCGCGACTATCATGGCTCAACTTTGGCCACGATGTCTGCGGGCGGACAAGACGAGCGCAATGCACAATACGGACCATTTGCGCCTGGATTTGTAAGGGTTCCTCATTGCATGGAATATCGTGCGCAGTGGGATCTGACGGGTGAAGCTTATGCAGCGGCGTCTGTTAAAGCGATTGAAGAAGTTATTCTCGCTGAGGGTGCGGATACCATCGGCGCGCTTTGCCTTGAGCCTGTGACCGCGGGCGGCGGCGTTATTCCTGCGCCTGAAGGCTACTGGCCACTGATTGGTGAACTTTGCCGTAAGTATGATATCTTGCTGCACATCGATGAAGTTGTCTGCGGGGTGGGCCGCACGGGGACAGAGTGGTTCGGCTATCAACATTACGGCGTGGAGCCTGATTTCGTGACCATGGCCAAGGGTGTGGCCTCTGGTTATGCCGCGATTGCCTGCTGCGTGACGAACGAGCGCGTCTTTGAGATGTTCAAGGATGACACCACCGATCCGCTCAACTACTTCCGCGATATTTCGACCTTTGGGGGCTGCACCGCGGGCCCTGCGGCAGCGCTGGAGTGTTTCCGTATTATCGAAGATGAAAACCTCTTGGAGAACACCACTAAGATGGGCGCGCGTATGGTTGCCAATCTTTGGGAGCTTGCCGAGCATCACAAAGTCATCGGTGACGTGCGCGGGCTTGGACTTTTCTGTGGGGCTGAGCTTGTGAGCGACCGTGCCACCAAAGAGCCGATGGACGAAAAGCTTGTGGCGCAGGTTGTGGCAGAGTGTGGTGCGATGGGTGTGATCATCGGGGCGACCAATCGCTCGATCCCAGGCTTTAACAACACGCTTTGTTTCTCGCCTGCGCTGATCAGCACGGAAGACGACATTGACCAGATTTGTGAGACTGTCGGCAAGGCGCTAGGCAAGGTCTTTGGCTGATATTGTGAATGAGCTGGGCCAGCCTATCGGCTGGCCTGTTGCAACCGATCTGCCAAGGCCTAGGCCTGAAAAGGTAAGGCTTGAGGGGCGGTTTTGTTCTTTGGTTCCGCTTGATGTCGAGGCGCATGGAGGACAGCTCTGGGAAGCGTTTTCGGCCGATATGACAGGGGTAGACTGGACGTATTTGCCAGTAGCACCGATTGAGACTGAGGCTGACTTTGGTGTCTTTTTGCGCGCAGCTGAGGCGAGCGAAGATCCACTTTATTTCACGGTTTTGAACGCAGAAGGGCGTGCCGTTGGTCATGCGACATATCTTAGGATCGACCCTGCGAATGGCGTGATTGAAGTTGGCTACATTCATTTTTCACCACTGATGCAGCGCACGCCCATGAGCACAGAGGCGATGTATCTGATGATGGCCTATGTCTTTGAGACACTGGGCTACAGGCGCTATGAGTGGAAGTGTGATGCTTTGAACGCACCATCGCTTGCGGCGGCGAAGCGACTTGGATTTACGTTTGAAGGCGTGTTTCGGCAGGCTGTTGTCTACAAAGGACGCAACCGAGATACGGCTTGGCTTTCGGTTTTGGACAGTGAGTGGCCCGCTTTGAAAGCGCGGTTTGAGCGTTGGTTGGACGTTGAGAACTTTGACAGCAAAGGGCGGCAGAGGACACGACTGTAGGGGTCGAACGGTCGCTGTGCGCAAATCCGACTGGTGCGGGTGCGGGAGGCTAGCCCCCCGCACCCCCCCCTCAGGATATTTCTGAAAAGAGGACGTTAGTTTTGTTTTAGAGCTGGCGCACTGCGCCTTTGGCTGCACTTGTTGTGAGTGCGGCATAGGCTTTGAGCGCCGTTGTTACCTTGCGTTTGCGTGGCGCGGCGGGTTGCCAGCCTTTGGCCTCTTGAGCCGTTCGGCGGGTGGCGAGTGTTGCATCGTCGACCGCGAGGTTGATTGTACGATTAGGGATGTCGATTTCGATGAGATCACCCTGCTCGACCAGGCCGATGAGGCCGCCTTCGGCCGCTTCTGGAGACACGTGGCCAATGGAGAGGCCCGACGTGCCGCCTGAGAAGCGACCATCTGTCAGAAGGGCGCAGGCTGCGCCGAGGCCTTTTGATTTGAGGTAGCTTGTTGGGTAGAGCATTTCTTGCATGCCGGGGCCGCCGCGAGGGCCTTCGTAGCGGATGATCACCACATCACCTGATTTGACCTTGCCTGTGAGAATGTCGCTGACAGCTTGATCCTGACTTTCGCAGACATAGGCGGGGCCAGAGAACTTGAGGATACTGTCGTCAACTCCTGCTGTTTTGACGATGCAGCCTTCCTCGGCAAGGTTGCCAAAGAGAACGGCGAGGCCACCATCCTGACTGAACGCGTGTTCTTTGGTGCGGATGACGCCTTTTTCGCGGTCCAGATCAAGCTCTGGATAGCGACGGCTTTGTGAAAACGCGACTTGTGTTGGCACACCACCCGGCGCTGCACGGTAGAACTCATGGACGGCTTCGTCTGAGCTTTGGGCGACATCGTATTTGGCGAGAGCGTCTGCCATCGTTGGTGAGTGCACGGTGGGCAAATCGTTGTGGATCAGGCCTGCGCGGTCAAGCTCGCCCAAGATGGCCATGATGCCGCCTGCACGGTGGACGTCTTCCATATGCACATCAGATTTAGCGGGGGCGACTTTACAGAGGCAGGGGACATTGCGGCTGAGCCTGTCGATATCCTGCATGGTGAAATCGATTTCGCCTTCGTAAGCGGCGGCGAGCAGGTGTAGCACCGTGTTTGTCGAGCCGCCCATCGAGATGTCGAGCGTCATGGCATTTTCAAATGCTTTGAAGCTGGCAATGTTGCGCGGCAGGACGGAATGATCATTACCCTCATAGAAGCGCTTGCAGAGATCAACGACGCGGTGACCCGCTTCGCGGAAAAGCGCTTCACGGTCGGCGTGGGTTGCGAGGACCGAGCCATTGCCAGGAAGGGAGAGGCCGAGGGCTTCTGTCAGGCAGTTCATTGAATTGGCTGTGAACATACCGGAGCAGGAGCCACATGTCGGGCAGGCGGAGCGCTCGATGGCATCGACTTGCTCGTCAGACATGTTTTCATCGGCGGCGGCGACCATGGCATCGACCAGATCAATTGCTTTTTCTTCACCGTCCCAGATAACCTTGCCTGCTTCCATAGGGCCGCCAGACACAAAGACACAGGGTATATTGAGGCGCATGGCGGCCATCAGCATTCCTGGCGTGATTTTATCGCAGTTGGAGATACAGACCATTGCATCGGCGCAGTGGGCGTTGACCATATATTCTGTGCTGTCGGCAATGATCTCGCGGCTGGGAAGCGAGTAGAGCATGCCATCGTGGCCCATAGCGATGCCGTCATCGACGGCGATTGTGTTAAATTCCTTTGCGACACCGCCTGCCTTTTCGACTTCGCGCGCGACGAGCTGACCCAAGTCCTTGAGGTGCACGTGACCAGGGACGAACTGGGTGAAGGAGTTGACGATAGCGACGATGGGCTTGCCGAAATCGTCGTCTTTCATGCCTGTGGCGCGCCAGAGGCCGCGGGCTCCTGCCATATTGCGGCCGTGGGTGCTGGTGCGTGAACGTAGAACTGGCATGAGAGACTCCTGAATTGATCTGGAAAGGCAATGTGCATATGGGCGCGTGGAAGGCAAGAGAGAGGTGGTTTATCCGAGGTGTGCGTTGCTGCGGGTGGGGACAAAAAGAGGGCGCACTCGTTGTGAACTTGAAGAGAGTGCCCTGCGCAGGCAAGCGCTACCAAAGCCAGTTTCGAGTCTGGACAGCAATGTGCTGTGGCGAAGCGATTGCGCGAGAGGAAGAAGGCCGTTAAAGGGGAGGCTGGTTTTTTGAACACGCGATTTGGGGAGACAGATATGTCAAACGCACAGCTTGAAGCAGCGATTGAAGCGGCATGGGACGCGCGAGACGCGATCACGCCAGCCACAACAGGCGAGGCCCGCGAGGCGATTGAAGATACGCTCAATGCTCTCGACAGCGGCAAGCTGCGCGTTGCGGAGAAGCAGGCGGACAACAGCTGGCATGTAAACCAATGGGCTAAGAAAGCTGTTCTTTTGGGCTTCCGCATCAAGGATATGGAAATTCAGGAAGGCGGTCCGCAGGCTGGTGGCTGGTGGGACAAGGTCGACAGCAAGTTTGCCGGCTGGAAGGCGGATGACTGGAAGACGGCGGGCTTTCGCGCCGTTCCGAACTGTGTTGTGCGCAAGTCGGCCTACATCGCGCCTGGCGTGGTTTTGATGCCTTCATTCGTCAATATCGGCGCCTATGTCGACAGTGGCACGATGGTTGACACATGGGCGACTGTTGGGTCTTGCGCGCAGATCGGCAAGAACGTGCACCTGAGTGGCGGCGTTGGCATTGGCGGCGTTTTGGAGCCGATGCAGGCTGGCCCGACGATCATTGAAGACAACTGCTTTATCGGGGCGCGCTCTGAAGTTGTGGAAGGCTGTATTGTGCGCGAGGGCTCGGTGCTTGGCATGGGTGTTTTCATCGGCCAGTCGACCAAGATTGTCGACCGTGAGACAGGCGAAGTGATGTATGGCGAAGTGCCTTCTGGCTCTGTTGTTGTCGCGGGCTCGATGCCGAGCAAGAACGGTGTGAACCTTTACTGTGCTGTGATTGTGAAGCGAGTGGATGAGCGCACGCGCTCCAAGACATCCATCAACGAGCTGCTGCGGGACTAAGCTTTTCCGAGCAAAAAGATAGAGCGCGGCGACGGAAGTTGCCGCGTTTTGCGTTTGTGCCCTGAGTGAAGGGAGAAACGCGATGAGAAAGACGCTCGTATTGATTGCTATGATCGGTTTGGGCCTTTGGCTACAGGCGCAGGGAATGGCTTGAGGCGCTCACCTGAGAAAGTCCGAAAAAGTGTAGCGCGGGGCAAGTTATCGCTCCCTGACAGTGCAACCGCTGATGTTTGACTTTGTGATAAGCAATGTGGCGATGAGAACCCCATGTTTTGCTTCGTGTTGGCACGCCTTGCGTGTGTCTGTTGTACTCCAGATGACGCGACTGGTGGCTTTCTTTCGAGAAGGGTGCTCAGTTGCCAAAGTATTTGCGTTGCAGTTCATCTGTTGTGCCATTTTCACGCAGAGCGAGGAGGGCACGGTTGATGTCTTCTGTTAGCGGACTGCCTGTTGGAAGGGCGATACCGTAATTTTCGCGCTTGAAGACGCGCTCAACTAGGCGACCGCTCTCTTTGCTACGAGATTGCAGGTACCACGCGAGGATCGGTCCATCAAAAACCACAGCGTCGATCTCTCCGTTTTCGAAGTCGGTGAGCATGTCTGCGAGTTTGGTGTATGGCGTGAAGGCAATACCGCGAGCGGCGAGGAAAGCTTCGCCTGTGGAGCCGGCTGTAGTAGCGATGGCGCGGCCTTCTATGTCATTGATGCTATCGACGTTTTCGGAAATCGCTGCGACGGTCATGGCTGCTGTGATTTTCGCGACGAAAATCGAGACCACGAAGAGAGATGAAACCACAAGCATCACTCCGAAGAACCGGCCGACGCGGGTTTGTGGCACGCGTTCTTCAAAGCCGCCGTTCACAACCAGATTGAGCGCCCACCAGAAGGAGGGAAAGAGCGCTTCTTTGAAAGGGCGCTGGAAATAGGGCTGACGTTTGCGCTCAAAGACCCACATCAGCATGCCAATGCTAAAGAGTGCCCCGAAAGCGGAGAGCAAGAAGAAGGCGATATCGCGGGTCACAATAACGCTAAAGAGGCTTGCGCTGCGCTCTTCTTCAGGAAGCATGATCTGAAGGCCGCTTTCGAAAATCGGTTGGCTAAAGTCCATAACCTGCTCGCGAGCGGCTGTTATCGAGATATTGGCAATGGCTCCATCGGACCGGCCTTCTTCAACAGAGCTCAACATTTCACCAAAGGTTTCAACAGGTTGAAACTTAATTGGTCGGCCCAGCTCTTTGGCGATGGCGCGCATCAAATCAATTGAAAACCCGCTGCGCTCGCCGATGGCATCCATGGAAAACGGCGGCCGCTCGACTGTAGTGAAGGTGAGCGGAGCGTTTTGCGCCATGGCTGCAAGCGATGAAAGCAGCATGGCGGCTCCAAAGCACAAGCAGTGAATTGCGTGTTTCATAGTCAGATTACCCCAGTTAGGCAGTTTTTTTCAGCGTGAGATGCGGGGGTCAAGCCCTACCCGTTTTCTTCCTTAATATTAAGGGGTCAAGAGGGGCATAAGTGTCACGGTTTCAGGCTTCGGGTTGACTTGCGCGGCACAGTTCGCCAAGCCTCGGGATGAAAAGATATGGAGGCTGAAAATGGCCGATAAGACAGCCGATAAATCCAAAGAAAAGAAGCCAAAGAAACCACAACAGGTTTATACTTTGTTGGTCGAGATTGGCCGCAAGGAGGGCGACGGCTTGCCCAAGGGTGCGACGGGTGCTGCGCTGGTGATCTACGCGAGTGGCGTGGACGAGGAAGAGGCCGTGCGTGAAACTGTGGCGATCTTGAAGCAAGCGGATACGGCGCCTCTGGATGTAACAGGCTACGGCACGTTGGAAGAGCGCTTGGAGCTTGGCCACGACATCCCAGAGGAAGAACGCGAGCTGATGGCGCGGGCTTTGGCGGAGAACTCGGTGATCGTAGCGCAGATGGAGCCCTATTTTGAGGGACAGGGCTACAAAAGCGAAAGCGAGCACTAAGATGAGTGATCGCGCCATCAGAATTGCGATCAACGGGTTTGGGCGCATTGGTCGCTCGATCCTGCGCATGCTGCATGGCGCAGGGCATGGCGTGCAGGCGGGCACCTTTGAGGTTGTGCTGATCAACGATATCGCACCGCTTGAGAGCTGTGCTTATCTTTTTGCTTATGACAGTATTTTCGGTCCGTTTCCGGGAACGGTGGGCCATGAAGAGCGGTGTCTTAATGTGGACCGTGTGCGCTACCCGTTTCACGCCGAGGCCGACATTCGTGCGCTAGATCTAAGCGGCGTTGATGTATTGCTCGAATGCACGGGTGCTGCGGGCAATCGTGCGGTTGCCGAGCGAGGGCTTGAAGCTGGCGCAAAGGCTGTGCTGATTTCGGGGCCCTCGGAGGCCGCGGACAAAACCATCGTCTTGGGCGCGAATGAGGCCGAGATTGGCGCGCACAAGATTATTTCTAACGCGAGCTGCACAACCAATGCTCTGGCGCCACTGCTTCGCCTTTTGGATGAAGGCTGGGGTGTTGAGAGCGGGCATATGACCACCGTCCATTGCTATACTGGGTCGCAGCCGACAATCGACAAACCGCGAGGTGATCTTGTGCGCTCGCGTGCGGCAGCGCTTTCGATGGTTCCGACAACGACCAGTGCTGCGCGACTGATTGACGATGTCTTGCCCAATCTTTCGGGACGGATTGAAGCGCGTGCGGTGCGTGTTCCGACGGCGAGTGTCTCGGCTATTGATTTGGCTTTGCAGGTTGCACGACCCGCCACTGTGGCAGATGTTAACGCAGCCTTGTCAGAGGCGGCGGACCACAGTCCTCTGTTCGGGTATATTACAGATCCCCTTGTCTCGACTGATCTGCGGGGGCGGCCTGAAAGTATCATCATGTCTGGACGTGAAACGAGCGTCTCTGTGGGGGGGCTGCTCCGCGTCTTTGGCTGGTATGACAACGAATGGGGCTTCTCCAGCCGTATGCTTGATATGGCCGCCTTGATGGCGCGACGCTAGCGCATTAGCTTTTCCTCAATTGGAGGTTTCACAATGAATATTTCTGGTGCGGCAAAGGCTGCAGGTCTGCCTGTGAAGACGGTGCGCTATTACGCGGATATTGGGCTTGTGCAGCCTTCGGCGCGCACGGCAGCAGGGTATCGCGACTATGACGAAGCGGCGATGCGCAAGCTTTCTTTTGTTGGTCGCGCGCGTGGCTTTGGCTTTTCAATTGCTCAGTGCCGAGAGCTTTTAGGCCTGTATCAAGACGAACACCGGAGCAGCGCCGAAGTGAAGCAGATTGCCAGTGCGAGACTGGACGACATTCGGGCCAAGCAGCGCGAGCTTCAAGCGCTTCACGACGAGCTTGAGCATTTGGTGGGTGCTTGTTGTGGAGACGAAAGGCCAGACTGCCCAATCATTGATTATCTGAGTTAGGACATCGCGCGAAGCTGCGGCTTGAGCGCTTCGGCGACATAGTCGATGAAGAGGCGCACTTTGGGGTCTTGTAGCTTGCGGTGGGGGTATAGGCAGAGGAAGCTTGTCGGCATGGGCGGTGTTTGGGGCAGAACTTCGACAAGAGCACCGGATCCAAGATGCATTGCGACTTCAAAACGGGGTTTGTTGGCAATGCCGTGGCCTGCGAGAGCCCAATCGGTCAGGATGTCGGAGCTATCGGCATCAAAGCGGCCCAGCACATTGAGTTTGAGCGGGCCATCAGAGGTGTTCAATGTCCAGAAGTACTCGGGCGAGCGCGGGTATCGTAAGAGAAGGCAGTTATGGTTCATAAGTGCTTGGGGGCTGTCGGGCGTGCCGTGCTTGGCCAGATAGTCGGGCGTTGCGACGAGGGCGCGGGGTACATCGGCCAACTTACGTTGTTTGAAGGTGCTGTCAGGCGGATTGCCGAGCATGAAGGCGATGTCGAGGCGGTCTTCCAGAAGGTCGATCTTGCGATCGGACAGGCGCAGCTGAATTTGCACATCAGGATGGCTGTCCGCGAAAGCGGGCACGAGCGGCGCAAGCAGGCGCTGACCAAGGCCAAGTGGTGAAGATACACGCAAAGCACCCCGAAGCTGGCCTGAAAAGCCCGCAAGAGCGGCCTCTGCATCATCCAGCGTGTCAATGACGCGGCGGGCATGATCATAGAAAAGCTGGCCGGCTTCTGTGGTGCGCAGTTTGCGCGTTGTTCGGTCAAACAGGCGGACACCAAGGCGTTTTTCGAGCTCTTTGATACGATTGGACGCGACGGCGGGCGTCAGCCGCATGTCACGGCCTCCCGATGTGATGGATCCAAGCTCGACCACACGGCAAAAAACCTTGATACTCTCTACATAGGGCATGATGTCCTCCCTTTTGATGTGGACAGTATGGCGTAGTTTGCAAATGATTATTTTATAATATTTGTTGAAAGTGTCTAGCGATGAGCGCTTCTTTCGTTGAAAGTTAAACGGACGTAAACTCGGCGCAAGAAGTCTTAGGAAAGGTCATGCTATGGCGCTGCCGCGACACGAGATCAGATTTTTGTTGAATGGTGAGGATGTGCGGCTTGACGCAGTTGGCGCGCAGGATACTTTGCT
Source organism: Lentibacter algarum (assembly GCF_040580765.1). Lineage (GTDB taxonomy): Bacteria > Pseudomonadota > Alphaproteobacteria > Rhodobacterales > Rhodobacteraceae > Lentibacter > Lentibacter algarum. The sequence goes on from NZ_CP158687.1 coordinate 43,868, forward strand.
TGATTTTTTGAGAATTACGAAGCGGTTGACTGGTACGAAAGAGGGCTGCGCCGAGGGCGATTGCGGTGCTTGTACCGTGCTTGTGGGGCGGCTTACGGGCGTGGGCTTGCGCTATGAGACGGTGAATGCCTGTATTCGTTTTTTGGCAAGTCTCGATGGCTGTCATGTGGTTACAATCGAGCATTTGCGTGGCGCAGGCGGTGGTTTGCACCCTGTTCAGCAGGCGATGGTCGATGCTCATGGAAGTCAGTGTGGCTTTTGCACACCTGGGATTGTGATGTCGCTTTATGCGCTCTGGATGGAAACGCCTGAGCCGAGTGATGCGCAAATTGAGACTGCGCTGCAGGGCAATTTGTGCAGGTGCACGGGTTATGAGCCGATTTTTAAGGCGGCGCGCGCGGCCGCGGCTTTGGGTGACCCTTCTGCAGATCCGCTGGCAGTCGAGCGGGCTGATGTTGCTTCTTGGTTGGAGGCTTTGAGCGACGGTCGGCGCGTGGATATTTGCAAGGCTGGCGACCGTGCGATTTTGCCCGCGAACCTTGCTGATTTGACTGAGGTTTTAGCAGAGCATCCAGATGCGACGATTGTTGCGGGGGCGACGGATGTCGGGCTGTGGGTGACGAAGCTTTTGCGCCCTATTTCGCCAGCTGTATTCATAGGACATTTGCCAGAGTTGCGTCAGATCAAACGTTCAGGCTCTGTCCTGAAACTTGGTGCTGGTGTGAGCTATAGCGAAGCAGAAGAGGCTCTGATGGCGGCCTTCCCGCATTTGGCGAACTATTGGCGGCGGATTGCAGGCTGGCAAGTGCGCAATATGGGAACGATAGGAGGAAACATTGCCAATGGATCGCCGATTGGAGATGTGCCGCCTGTGTTTATTGCACTTGGGGCAAAGCTTCATTTGCGAAGCGCGATAGGCCGTCGGAAGTTACCGCTGGAAGAATATTTCATCGCTTATGGAAAGCAGGATTTGCGCGTGGGTGAGTTCGTTGAGGCTGTAGAGCTACCGCTTGGGCAAGCTGGCGTGCATCATGCTGCATACAAAGTTTCCAAACGGCGGGATGAAGATATTACGGCTGTTGCTGTCGGGATAGCTGTGGCCGTGCATGAAGGCAGGATTGCGCAAGCGCGGATTGCTTTTGGCGGCATGGCAGCGACACCTAAGCGGGCGGAGGCGGCAGAGGCGGCACTTGTTGGGAAGCCGTTTGCAGTGGAGAGTTTTGAAGCGGCCGCGAGGGCTGTTGGGGATGATTTTCAGCCATTGAGTGACTGGCGCGCCACGGCCGAATACCGAAGCCTTGTGGCAGGAAACTTTTTGCGGCGCTTTTGGGCGGAGCAGGGCGCGGGCGAAGTCGCTAAGCTGGAGGGTATGTGAGTGGCTGAGTTCGGACATACTGGCACCGATGCCAAACACGACAGCGCGATAAAACAAGTGATGGGGCGAGCGGAATATACCGACGACATCCCAGAGCCTGTTGGCACGTTGCATGCTTATCTTGGCTGCTCACAGGTTGCGCATGGGGCGATCAAGGCGATGGATTTGCGAGCTGTTCTGGCTGTGAAGGGCGTGATCGGAGTTCTGACTGCCGAGGATGTTCCTGGGGTGAATGATGTCTCTGCAGTGCATGCAGGAGATGAGCCTGTTTTTCCCGAAAAGACTGTCGAATTTTATGGTCAGCCCTTGTTTGCCGTGATCGCCGAGAGCCGCGATATTGCGCGGCGGGCGGCAGAGCGGGCGAAAGTGGATATTGATGTGCTGCCGCATGTTCTTGGGCCCATGGAAGCGATTGAAGCGGGCTATCCTGATGTGACAGCGCCATTGACGCTTGAGCGTGGCGATGTAGGCGAAGGCTTTGCCAAAGCGGCCAATCGTATCACAGGGCAGATGGCGATTGGCGGGCAGGACCACATGTATCTGGAGGGTCACATCTCATTTGCGATGCCGGGTGAAGACGATGATGTGGTTATCTATGCTTCGACGCAGCACCCGACTGAAGCGCAGATGATTGTAGCGCAGGTTCTGGGCGTTTCCGCCAACTCTGTTGTCGTCAATGTGCGGCGTATGGGCGGGGGGTTTGGTGGCAAGGAAAGCCAGATGAACCTCTTTGCCGCCGTTGCGGCTATGGCGGCAAAAAAGTGGAACCGCCCCGTAAAAATCCGCCCTGATCGGGATCAGGATATGAGCTCGACAGGGAAGAGACACGATTTTGTGGCCGATTATGCTGTAGGCTTTGATGAAGACGGGCGCATCGAGGCTGTAGAGGGCCAGTGGGCGGCGCGCTGTGGCTTTGCGGCGGACCTTTCAGGACCTGTGACAGACCGTGCTCTTTTCCATGCGGACAACGCCTATTTCTATCCGCATGTGCGGCTTAAATCGCGGCCCATGAAAACGAATACAGTTTCTAACACGGCCTTTAGAGGGTTTGGCGGACCTCAGGGTGTGATTGTGGCGGAGCGCATGATTGAAGAGATTGCGTATGTGCTGGGTAAGGACACGCTCGATATCCGCAAGGCTAACTTCTATGGGGTGGGTGAGCGGGATGTGACGCCGTATCATCAGAAAGTGGAAGACAACATTCTTGAGCGGCTCATTGGCGAACTTGAAGAAACATCAGAATATCGTAAGCGGCGTGAAGAGATCCTCGCGTTTAATGCCAAAGGCGGGATTTTGCGGCGTGGAATTGCTTTGACGCCTGTCAAGTTTGGCATCAGCTTTACAGCAACTTGGTACAATCAGGCGGGCGCCTTGCTACATGTCTATAAGGACGGCTCGCTCATGATTAACCATGGCGGTACGGAGATGGGCCAAGGGCTGAACACCAAGATTGCGCAGATCGTGGCGGAGGCTTTTGGTGTATCGCTTGACGCTGTGAAGATCACCAAGACCACGACAGAGAAGGTCCCAAACACCAGCGCTACGGCGGCGTCTTCAGGCACAGACCTCAACGGTATGGCGGCGCTGGATGCCTGTGAGCAAATCAAGGCACGGCTGGCAGACTATGCCCGTGAGAAATGGGGCGTAGGCGAGCTGCGGTTTGACGGCGGGCACGTTCACTTTGGCGACAAGGACATGAGCTTTCGCGAGTTTATCGCTGGCGCTTACATGGACCGTGTGCAGCTATCTGCGGCGGGGTTTTACAAGACGCCAGAGATTCACTGGGACAGGGCCTCTGGCAAGGGCCAGCCGTTTTTTTACTTCGCTTATGGCGCGTCTTGTTCGGAAGTTGAAATCGACACGCTGACGGGCGAATACCGTGTCACGCGCGCCGATGTTCTGCATGATGTGGGCCGCTCGCTCAACCCTGCGATTGACCGTGGGCAAGTGGAGGGCGCATTCATTCAAGGGATGGGCTGGCTGACCACTGAAGAGCTGTGGTGGGATGACAAAGGTCAGCTCAGAACTCATGCGCCGAGCACCTACAAGATACCTCTGGCTTCTGACAAACCACGGCATTTTGATGTGCGGCTGGCAGAATGGAGCGAGAATCCCAAGCGTACGATCAAGCGGAGCAAGGCGGTGGGTGAGCCGCCATTTATGCTTGGAATCTCGGTGTTCGAGGCGATTGGTCATGCGGTAGCCTCTGTGGCTGATTACAAAGCATGCCCGAGGCTTGATGCCCCCGCCACTCCAGAGCGAGTGTTGATGGCGATAGAGCGGCTCAAGCGATGAGTGGGTTGGCGACATTTCTTGAGGTCGAAGGCGCTGTTGTCGAAGTGCGTATTGCCGAGGTGCGGGGGTCGTCGCCGCGTGAGCCAGGTGCGTTCATGCTTGTGCGTGGCACTCAGATCTGGGGCACTGTTGGGGGCGGTCAGCTTGAATATATGGCGATGGATGAAGCTCGGATGCTGGCTCGCTCTGGTGAGCGCTTTCGTGAAATGAACGTACCGCTTGGCCCTGAGATCGGCCAATGTTGTGGGGGGCGCGTGCGCCTTATGCTCAAGGAGCTAGACGATAAGGGCAAGGCTGAGCTCATTGCTGAAGACGCAAAGCGGCTGATGGGCTTGCCCGAGGTGTTGATCCTTGGTGCGGGGCATGTTGGCCGCGCCCTTGCTTATGCTTTCGCGCCGCTTCCCGTGCGTGCAAAGCTTATCGACAGCCGAGCAGAGGAGTTGGCCCGCGCGCCGAACGGGACAGAGAAAATTTGCACGCCGCTGCCAGAGGCCGAGCTGCGTAAGGCGAGTGCGGGTGCGGCCTATATTGTGGCCACGCATGAGCACAGTCTCGACTTTTTGCTCACACAAGAAGCACTGGCGCGCACCGATGCGGCATATGTTGGAATGATAGGCTCCAAGACCAAGCGTGCAAAATTTGAAAGCTGGGCAGTGGGAGGCACAGGGGCATTGATGTGTCCGATGGCGGCAGCGCACAAAGGAGACAGGCGGCCTGAAGTGATTGCTGCGTTTGTCGTGGCGGAGGTTTTGATGGCTTTGACAAAAGCGCACTCAAAGGAGCTGGCAGATGAGTGAAACGCTATTCCTTGGCCGCGTGCTGAGCTTTCATCGTCGGCCTGAAGGCGCGCATGATGAGGCGGCGTTTACTTATCACGAGGCGGGGGCTGTGCACGTCAGAGACGGACGCATTGTGGCTATGGGAGACGCGGATGATGTGCGCAAAAGCGTCTATGGCGCGCATGTTGTGGACCACCGACCGCATCTGATTTTGCCAGGCTTCATTGATATGCATCTCCATTTCCCGCAGGTGCAGGTTCTTGCGAGCTGGGGCAAAGATCTGCTTGATTGGCTCAACAAATATACGTTTGTGGAAGAACAGCGTTTTGCGGAGATGGCGCATTGCGAGGCAATGGCGACAGGATTTTATGACGGGCTCTTGAGAAACGGGACGACCACAGGCGTAGCCTATGGTTCGGTTCATGCCACAAGTGCTGAGGCGATGTTTGCGGAAGCCGAACGGCGCGGCATGCGCATGATCGGCGGTAAGGTAATGATGGACTGTCATGCGCCTGAGGCTTTGCTCGACACAGCGCAGACAGGCTATGACGAGAGCCTTGCCTTGATCGAACGATGGCACGGTAAGGGACGGCTGTCTTATGCGATTACGCCTCGATTTGCTCTGACATCCACCCCTGAGCAGCTTGAGGCAGCGGGGGCTTTGTGCGCCTTACACCCTGAGTGCTACATGCAGACCCATGTCAGCGAAAACCTGACGGAGATTGAACGGGCGCGCGAACTTTACCCCGATGCGCCCGATTACGTGGGTATCTATGAGCGTTATGGGCTTTTGGGCGCGCGGGCGTTGCTAGGCCATGCGATCCATCTTGAGCCTCGCGAGATCGATGTGATTGCAGGGACGGGTGCGAAGCCTGTGTTTTGTCCAACATCAAATCTCTTTCTCGGCTCTGGCCTCTATGATGATGCGGGGCTTCGTGCGCGTGGTATTCAGGGTGCAATCGCTACAGATATAGGCGGGGGAACGTCTTACTCGATGCTTCAGACGCTGAATGAGGGCTATAAAGTTTTGCAGCTTCGTGGGCAGCAGATGCATCCCTATCAAGCGTTTGACTGGATCACGCGCGGCAATGCCGAAGCGCTTGGGCTGGTGCAGGAAATTGGCACGCTAAAGGCAGGGAGCGTTGCAGATATGGTTGTACTCGACGCGCGGGCAACCCCTGAGATGACTTTGCGCGCGGATCGCATCGAGACACTTGCAGAAGAGCTTTTCCTTCTGATGATCATGGGCGATGATCGCGCCGTTGCGCAAACCTATGTTGCCGGTGCAGCGCAGAAGGATGTTTGAGAGATGCCACGGTTTTCGGCTAATATTTCTATGATGTTTACCGAGCTTGCATTTGATGCTCGCTTTGAGGCTGCGCGAAATGCGGGCTTTGGGGCGGTCGAATTCATGTTTCCTTATGGGTATGTACCTGAGAGCCTTGCGTGGGCTCTTGAGGAAAATGCGCTGGGACTATCTGTTTTTAATTTGCCGCCGGGAGATTGGGGTGGATGCGAGCGTGGGCTGGCCGCTGTAAGCGGACGCGAAGCCGAGTTTGCGGAAGGTCTTGATATGGCTGCGCGCTACGGGCGCATTCTGCGTGCGGATCGTGTGCATTGCATGGCAGGAATTGCCGAAGGACGCGAAGCAGAGGCTTGCTATATCGGGAACGTCCGCCGCGCAGCGGACAAGCTCGCGCGACAGGATTGCACTGTTCTGATCGAGCCGATTAATACGTTTGATATGCCTGGGTATTTCCTGAATCGCACTGATCAGGCGGTGGAGCTTTTGCACAAAATTGATCATGAAAATGTCGCCCTTCAGTGGGATATTTATCATCACGAGCGGACACATGGTGATGCTCTGAGCGCTTTATCTGATGTATTGCCACACATGGCTCACGTTCAGATTGCGGGTGTGCCAGGGCGGCATGAGCCGGAAGGGTTCGGGGCGTTATTTGCAGCGCTTGATGCGTCGGGTTATGCGGGATGGGTAGGCTGCGAATATCATCCGCGCGGTAAGACAATTGAGGGCCTTAGCTGGCTCGGAGAGGCACGAGATGCGGCAGGAGCGTCCAGAACTTGAAGAGTTGATTGCTGTGGCGCGGGGCGAGGCCCCCGCTGATACTTTGCTGCGCGGTGGCGAAGTTTTTGATGTGGTGACGGGCGCGTGGATTGCCGGCGATGTGGCAATCTTTCAGGGGATCATTGCAGGGATTGGCGCGGACTATGAGGCCCATGAAATCGTTGATGTGAGTGGGCTTACGCTTGTTCCTGGGTTCGTCGATACGCATCTGCATGTGGAAAGCTCTCTTGTGACACCGTTTGAATTCGATCGTTGTGTTGGGCCTCGTGGTGTCACGACTGCGATCTGTGATCCGCATGAGATCGCCAATGTGATTGGGATCGCGGGCCTCCAATATTTCTTGGACGCCTCTGAGCGGCTCTTGATGGATTTGCGGGTGAACCTCAGTTCTTGTGTGCCATCAACAGAAATGGAAACTGCTGGGGCGCGGATTGAGGCGGAGGATCTTGCTCCGCTGAAGAGCCACCCACAGGTGAGCGGGCTGGCCGAGGTTATGAATTACCCCGGAGTGGTTCATCGTGACGCGGGGATTATGGCAAAGCTCAAGCTCTTTGAGGGTCAGCATATTGATGGGCACGCGCCCTTGCTTTCGGGCCTCGACCTGAACGCTTATGTGAGCGCGGGTGTGCGTACGGAGCATGAGGCGACGAGCGCAGAAGAAGCCCGTGAGAAGCTACAGAAAGGGCTGCGGGTGCTCATTCGAGAAGGCTCTGTCAGCAAAGACTTGGAGGCGCTGGCGGAATTGCTCGACGATTTTACCTCCCCCTATATGTGCCTTTGTACGGATGATCGGAACCCGCTTGATATCGCAGAAGAAGGGCATCTGGACTATATGATCAGGCGCTTGATTGAGCGTGGTTGTTCGGCACGGGCGGTCTATCGGGCGGCGAGCTTGTCGGCGGCGGAGGCTTTCGGGCTGAAGGACCGGGGACAGATAGCGCCTGGTAAGCGTGCGGATATTGTTGCTGTTAAGAGCCTTGAGGCTTGTGATGTGCAGGCCGTCTGGGCAGGTGGTGTCCTGTTGACAGATCAGGCCTTTGCAATGCGCGAGGTGATCGAACCTGTTGGGCGCAATTCTGTGAAGGCGCCTAAAGTCACGGGCGAGGCGTTTCGCACCGCGGGTAACCGCGAGAGTACAAGTGTGATCGGGATTATCGAGGGCAAGATTATCACTGAGCATTTGCATGAGGACATTCCGATTGTTGACGGTGATAAACGGCCCGATGTGGCGCGTGATTTGGTCAAGATAGGTGTCATCGAGCGGCATGGGAAAAATGGCAACATTGCCACTGGCTTTGTGCGTGGATTTGGCCTCAAGCGCGGGGCGATAGCTTCGACTGTGTGCCATGACCATCACAACATTGCTGTTGTGGGTGTGGACTATGACGATATGGCGCTTGCCGCGAACCGATTGGGAGAGATTGAGGGCGGGTTTGTTGTTGTTGAAGCTGGGCGTGTCCTTGCTGAGCTTCCCCTGCCTTTGGGGGGGCTGATGAGCCTCGAGAGCTATGAGGACGTTCATGAAAAGCTTGTGCCGCTGCGGGCGGCGGCTGCGAGTCTGGATGTGAGCTTACGCGAGCCCTTCTTGCAGCTGGCGTTTTTGGCGCTCCCTGTGATTCCGGCGCTGAAGATCACGGACCGTGGGCTTGTCGATGTCATGAAGTTTGAGATCATCGGGTGACTTGGCCGAGCAGCTTTGGCACTTTGGTATGCAGAGAGTTTTTGGCAACCTCTTTTCACCACCCCTTGAGGCGTTATATAGAGCGGTGACTGCGGAGCAAAATGTCAGGCATGATGCAAGAACTTGCGATCATTAGAATGGGCGACGAGGACGACGATGGGGGGGATACCTCTGTTATCACCAAAGTAAAGCCCAAGACCAAGCGGCCACCTCTTTATAAGGTGATGCTGCTGAATGACGACTATACGCCAATGGAATTTGTTGTGCATGTTCTGGAGCGTTTTTTTGGTATGGATCATGCTCAGGCATTCGAGATTATGCTGACTGTTCATAAGCGAGGGCTTGCTGTTGTCGGTGTTTTCTCGCATGAGATCGCCGAAACGAAGGTGACACAGGTTATGGACCTTGCGCGCCAGCACCAGCACCCGCTGCAATGCACGATGGAAAAGGAGTGAGGCGCGGCCTCGCCCTGAAGGGATTATTCTGATGATGGATACACGTTTGTCACTCGCGCTTGAGGCGGGGCATGTGAGCTTGCCACCCGAAGGCGATATTGTTGTTTTGGGCGCTGCTGGCCAGAATCTTGAGGGTTTACCGCAAGAACGTCTTTTGATTGTTTGCGATGACGTGGTGGCCGCCAGTGCCTATGAGGCGCAAGGCTATGCTCTTGCGACTGAGCTTCCCGATGTTGCCGCTGGCGTGGTCGTATTTGTGCCGCGTGGGCGACTTGAGGGACGCGTGTTGTTTGCCCGCGCTGCCAAGATGACAGGCGGTACCTTTATTGTTGATGGTGTGAAGACCGATGGCGTTGACAGCCACTTCAAAGAATTGCGCAAGCGGAGCACCTGCAGCGCGGCCTATAGCAAGGCGCATGGTAAGATTTTTAGCTGTGATCTTAAGCAGGATGCAGCACAAGACTGGCTTGAGGCTGGTGTTGGCGGCCAAAATACGGACGGTTTCTTCACTGTTCCGGGCGTTTTTTCTGCTGAAAAGGTGGATGAGGGATCACGGCTTTTGGAGGCTGTCTTGCCCGAAAAGCTTGGTAAGGAAGTCGCCGATCTTGGCGCAGGTTGGGGCTATCTTTCACGCGCAATTTTGACGCGAGAGACTGTTGAGACTTTGCATATGGTTGAATCAAGCCATGCAGCACTTGAATGTGCGAGGGTAAACACTCCAGATTCACGTGTTCAGTTTCACTGGGCGGATGCAACTCGTTGGCAGCCACGTGCCTCGCTGGATAGCGTTGTGATGAACCCGCCGTTTCATACGGGACGTAAGGGTGTGCCTGAGTTGGGGCAGGCCTTTATTGCTTCAGCGGCAGCTGCTTTGAAAGGGGTCGGGCACCTCTATATGGTGGCCAACCGTCACCTGCCTTATGAGGAATCCCTACGTGCGCGTTTTGGCTTTGTTGAAGAGCTTGAGGGCGGCAACAGTCGCTTCAAGATTTTGCATGCGGCCAAGCCGTCTCGTAAGCGCTAGGTTTTTGCGCTAACAGTTTCTCCAGTTTTAGAGAAGATTCGAACGAAGGAGCGAGAGATGTCGCTTTCGATCAGTGGAAAAACGGCGATTGTTACGGGGGCCGCGAATGGTGTTGGCCTCGCGATTGCGCGGCATTTTGTCGACAAGGGGGCAAACGTCATGTTTGCCGATATGGACGACGAAGCGCTGACAAAGGAAGTCGGTGTTCAAGAAGAAGGCAGCCCGATCCGTGCGTTTGCAGGCGATTTGCGTGAGAAGCTGACGCTGGCCAACTTGCTTTCAGCCACGATTGACGCCTTTGACCGCGTGGATATTTTGGTCAATGCATCGAGGCAGGTTGTTTCTTCTGATCCCCTGAACCCTGATGATGATGCTGTGCAAATGGCACTGGAACAGAACTTGATGGCGTCGTTGCGCCTCAGTCAGCTCATTGCCAAGCGGATGATTAAGCAAGCACATGATGATGACAGTGATAGACCTGCAGGTTCAATCATCAACCTTTCGTCTATTCTGGCGCGGCGAGCGCATCCGCAGCTTATGGCGCTTTCGATCTCAAATGCGGCATTGGAGCAGATGACACGCTCTCTGGCTGTGGCGCTTGCGCCCGATCGTATCAGAGTGAACGCCGTTGCGATGGGGTCTGTGATGAGCGCGAGTCTGCAGGAGCATTTGAAGGACAATCCTGATTTTCGCTCGGTCATTGAGAGCGGTACGCCGATGGGACGGATTGCGAGCCCAACCGAACTGGCGGAAGCTGTACAGTTTTTGGCCTCCGACGGGGCGAGTTTTATGACGGGGCAAGTGCTGACTGTTGATGGCGGTCGTACGCTGCTTGATCCTGTGACCGCGCCTGCGCACTGATCTGCCTAAAGGCCACGGAGGAGAACAACATGAGTGATATGCTAAACGAGAAAACCCGCGCAAGCGCGTGGTTCCGTGAGTTGCGCAACGAGATTGTGACGGCTTTTGAAGGGCTGGAAGACGCATTTGGCGGTGATGAGCCTGCGGGTCGCTTTGAAATTACTGAAACCACGCGCCAGTCTGACGATGGCTCTGATGCGGGCGGTGGCTTGATGAGTGTGATGCGCGGAGGCCGCGTGTTTGAGAAGGTTGGTGTAAATATTTCAACAGTCTATGGCACGCTCGGCATCCGTGCTCAGGCGGCGATGGCCGCGCGCAAGGGTCTTGAAGGTATGGCGGAAGATCCGCGTTTCTGGGCTGCGGGGATCAGTCTTGTGGCGCATATGCAGAACCCGCATAGCCCTGCCGTCCATATGAATACGCGGATGTTCTGGACACCGCATGGCTGGTGGTTTGGCGGCGGATCTGATCTGAACCCCTGCATTGAATATGCTGAAGACACTGCGCATTTTCATTCTGTGCAAAAAGAACATTGCGATAAGCATGGCACTGAGCACTATCAAAGACTTAAGGATTGGGCGGACGAGTATTTTTACATCCCGCACCGCAACCGCGCACGGGGCGTGGGTGGTATTTTTCTCGATGATCATAACACGGGTGATTGGGAGGCAGATTTCGGCTTCATTCAAGATATTGGCCGAGCCTTCCTGCCCGCCTTTGTGCCGCTGACCGAAAAGCGTATGGCGCAGCCTTGGGGTGAGGTCGAGAAAGATAAGCAGCTGGTACACCGCGGGCTCTATGCGGAATACAATCTTGTTTATGATCGAGGCACGAAATTTGGTCTTGAAACAGGTCATGACGCCAATGCTGTTTTGATGAGTTTGCCGCCTATGGCGAAGTGGGTTTGACTTCGATCAATTCTAATATGCGACGAATCGAATATCTTATGTCTTGAAGAAACGCGCTCGAACTTGATCCTGCTTTTACCTTGTGGAGGCCTGAATAAGCATGAGACATTTCTTTTTGACATCTACCACCGCCTTGGCGCTCGCTTCTGGAAGCGCAGCCTTTGCCAATGATCTGCGAAATGAGGCGCTGGAGCTTTTTGCGCCGCTGCCTTCCACGATCCCTGCGTTGAATGCGAACCCTGTCACGCCCGAGAAGATTGATCTTGGGAAAGCGCTTTTTTTGATCCGCGCATGTCAGCGTCTGGTGTTTTTTCCTGCAACTCTTGCCACAACCTCGCCACGGGCGGGGACGACAATATGCCAACATCTATTGGCCACGGTTGGCAGAAAGGCCCGCGTAACTCGCCCACCGTGCTGAACTCTGTCTTCAACGAAGCCCAGTTCTGGGACGGGCGCGCGCCAGACCTAGCCGAGCAGGCCAAGGGGCCGGTGCAGGCGGGAGTCGAGATGGCCAATACACCTAGCAACGTGGTCGCGACGCTCAACTCTATGCCGCAATACGTGGAGTGGTTTACTGCGTCTTTCCCAGAAGAGGCGGAGCCTGTGAGCTTTGACAACTTCGCCAAGGCGATCGAGGCTTATGAGGCGACGCTGATCACGCCTGCGCCCTTTGACGCCTGGCTCAATGGAGATGACGCGGCTTTGAGTGAGATGGAAACGGCAGGCCTTAGTCTGTTCATCGACAAGGGCTGCGCCTCCTGCCATAGCGGGGTCAACCTTGGGGGCAATGGCTATTATCCCTTCGGCCTGATCGAAAAGCCGGGGGCGGATATTTTGCCTGAAGGAGATAAGGGCCGCTTTGCTGTCACAGCAACAGCTGATGATGAATATGTCTTTCGTGCCTCGCCGCTGCGCAACATCGACCAGACTGCGCCTTACTTTCACTCTGGCATTGTATGGGACTTGAAAGTCGCCGTGCAGGTGATGGGTGAGAGCCAGCTGGGCGAGGATTTGACAGAGGATGAGGCCGATAAGATCGTCGCCTTCCTAGGCAGTCTAACGGGCGAGATGCCTGAGGTGGTCTATCCAATCCTGCCTGCCGAGACTGCCGCTACGCCAAGGCCGACTGGCGAAGTGAAATAAACGAGAAGGGCCAGCATAGAGCTGGCCCTTTTTCTTTTGAGGCTTGGCTTAAAGGCCGCGCACAGTATCAATCATCAGCTGCACATTTTCGGGGTCGGCATCAGGCGTGATACCGTGACCGAGGTTGAAGATATGTGGGCCATTTTTGAAGGCATCAACGATCTTGCGGGTCTCACGGACGAGGTCATCGCCGCCTGTAACCATGTGGGACGACTTGAGGTTGCCCTGCACGCAGCCGCCTGTCTGGACGTTGGCGGCGGCCCACTCAGCTGTTACGCCATCGTCGAGCGCGATACAGTCTGCGCCGATGGCCTCATGTAGGCCGATATAGCGCTCGCCTGCACCACGGGGGAAGGCGATGATGGGGGTGTCTGGGTGCAGAGCTTTCAGCGCAGCAGTGATCTGCGCGGCGGGCTTTACCGCGTAGTTGATAAAGTCGTCTCCTTTGAGAGAGCCTGCCCAGCTGTCAAATATTTTCACGACTTCCGCGCCTGCTTTGATCTGCTCAGAGAGGTAGAGGATTGTCGCGTCAGTTATCCGCTTCAGGAGCGCTTCAAAAACTTCGCGGTTCCCGTCTTTCAGGGCATGCGCTGGCCCTTGGTCAGGGGTGCCACGCCCTGCGATCATATACGTTGCGACAGTCCATGGCGCTCCCGCAAAGCCGATCAGCGTTGTTTCCTTGGGCAGTTCGCGGCTGAGCATGCGAACGGTTTCATAAATTGGAGCGAGGTGTTCATGGATCGCATCAGCGGGCTTCAACGCGTCAAAGCCTGCTTTGTCTGTGATCGTGGAGAGGCGAGGGCCCTCGCCTGTGACAAACCAGAGGTCAGCGCCAAGCGCCTGAGGCACGAGCAAGATATCGGCGAAGAGAATCGACGCATCAAAGCCATAGCGGCGGATTGGTTGCAGCGTGACTTCACAAGCCAATTCAGAATTGTAGCAAAGCGAGAGGAAATCGCCAGCCTCTGCCCGCGTTGCACGGTATTCTGGCAGGTAGCGACCTGCTTGGCGCATCATCCAGATCGGCGGTGTTTCAAGCGTTTCGCCCGCCAATGCGCGCAGGATTTTCTTTTGCTGTGCCATGATACTCTCCTCTTCGGTTCGTCTCTCGTCCCTTGGCTGCGGCGCGATGTCAAGCAAGAGCCGCTTGAAAGGACAAAGCGCCGCGTCTAACAGGGGGTATGGTAAAACAACTTCCCACCCCCGCCGCACCCCTCAAAATCGGCACGCGCGGCTCTCCGCTCGCTTTGGCGCAAGCTTACGAGACGCGCGTGCGCTTGGCTGAGGCCTTTGACCTGCCGCATGAGGCCTTCGAAATTGTCGTGATCAAGACGACAGGTGACGATGCCGCGCTGATTGCCAAGGATAAGCCTTTGAAGGAGCTTGGGGGAAAGGGGCTGTTTACGAAAGAGATTGAAGAGCAGCTTTTGGACGGCAGTATTGATATTGCTGTGCACTCTATGAAGGATATGCCGACGCTTCAGCCAAGAGGTTTGTTGCTTGAGACCTATCTGCCACGGGAAGATGTGCGCGATGCGTTCGTGTGTCTAAAATACAAGTCGCTCGCCGACGTGCCTGAAGGCGCCGTGATGGGCAGCTCTTCTTTGCGGCGTCGTGCGCAACTTGCCGTGAAGCGGCCTGACCTGATGCTTTCTGAATTTCGTGGAAATGTACAAACGCGGCTGAAGAAGCTGGAAGAGGGTGTTGCCGACGCGACATTTCTGGCGATGGCAGGACTCACACGGCTTGGTATGATTGGACAAGTGCCTGCAACACCTGTGGAGGTGACTGATATGTTGCCTGCGGTTGCGCAAGGCGCGATCGGAATTGAGCGGCGCGGCGACGACAGCCGCGTGGCAGATATGCTGGCGGCGATTCATCACGAAGAAACAGGTCAGCGTCTTGCGGCGGAGCGCGCCTTTTTGGCGGCGCTTGATGGGTCTTGTGAGACGCCTTTGGCTGGTCTGGCGGAGCTTGATGGCAATACGTTGCGCTTGCGTGGTGAAGTTCTGCGCCCTGACGGAAGCGAGGCGATCAACGATGATCAAAGCGCACCACTGGAAGATGGTCCTGAACTCGGCCGTGAGATGGCAGCGAAGCTGCTTGAGCAAGCTGGCAAAGGCTTCTTTGACTGGCGCGCATGATTACGCGGACGCACACCAAAGGCGATGCGCCTTCTACGGCTGTCTACTCTGACTGCGAACGCTATCGATATCTTCTCACGCGCGTTTGGGAGCCTGCAGGGCGCAAGGCGCTCTTTATCATGCTCAACCCTTCGACGGCGACTGAAGTGCAGAACGATCCGACAGTTGAGCGCTGCGAGCGGCGTGCACGTACGCTCGGATTTGGCGGATTTAGGGTGACTAATATCTTTGCTTGGCGCGATACAGATCCCAAGAAAATGCGTGCTGCGGCAGAGCCTATCGGCGCAGAAAATGATGCGATGATTGCACAGAGTTGTGACTGGGGCGATCAAATCATCGCGGCATGGGGGGCGCATGGGGAGCATTTACAGCGAGGTGTGGCGATGGAGGCGCTTTTGCGAGACATGGAACTGCCCGTCTTTCACCTTGGGCTGACAAAGGCTGGCCACCCGAAGCATCCACTCTATATTGCCTATACACAGCAGCCTGAGCTTTGGTTTTAAGGGGGTCCTATGAGTGAACAGTCTGAAGCCGAGATGAAGCACTCGATTGACCGCCTTACGCAGGAGCTGGAGCGGCTCAACACACATCGCTTTGTGACGGTTCACAGTTCGACATGGCGGTTGCTCTCATTTCAATTCATGCGGGGCTTGGCCTTTGGGCTTGGATCTGTGATCGGAGCAACACTTTTGGTTTCGACTCTTGTATGGTGGGCTTCGCAGATTGAGTTTATCCCCGTGATCGGGGAATGGGCTGCTCAACTTGTCGAAGAAATGCAAAGAACCCGTTAACTAACTGAATAGAATAGCTTTGACGCGCGCAGAGAGCTCTGGCCTTATGTGCCCGTCAACGTTTGGAGTTCGGTCATGTTGTTTCTTGCTGGATTGATGGGCATGGCGCTGGTGGGCGCGACCGTCTTTATAAGCGTCGACGGCGGCGAAGATAGCGAAGATGCCGTGCTGCCAGATGCGCCACAGGATACGAACATCAGCGGGTTTATAACGTCGGGAACGCTGACTGATGAAGTGATTTCAGGCAGCGATGGCGCGGACCAAATCAACGGATATGACGGTGCGGATACCATTGATGGCGGGTCTGGGCACGACGCGCTCTACGGCGGGTCTGGCGACGATGAGCTCCAGGGCGGCGCAGGTCAAGATACGCTGCATGGTGAGGATGGAGCCGATCTACTCTTGGGGGCAGAAGACGCTGATGCGCTCTATGGGCACAACGGTCATGACACACTTGTTGGCGGCCATGGCGAGGATATGCTTCACGGCAGCGCTGATGATGACCTGCTTTTAGGGGAGGATGGCGACGATGCGCTTCATGGGGGGCTGGATGACGACACACTTGTTGGCGGCGCAGGCGAAGACACGCTTTTTGGCGGGTGGGGCGATGACTTGCTGGATGGCCGCGAAGATGGGGTTGCTGAGCAAGACTTTTTGAACGGCGGCGGCGGCGAAGATAATCTTGTCGCTGGCAGTGAAGACATAGTAACAACAGGCATGGGCGCAGATAATGTCATCATAGGGGATTGGATCATGCCGGGCGAAGAAGCCCAGGTGTATGATTTTGATCCAATGGAGGACAGGCTGATCATTGTGTTCGATGACCAAGCTAATGCGAGCGAGCCTGAAATTACTATTGCTCGTGACGGTCTCGACCCTGATGTGAGCCACATCTTGATGAATGGTGAGATGATTGCGGCCGTACACTCGGCGCTATCAATGAGCATTAATGACTTGATGATTATGACACAAAGTGATGCCGCTCTATTCTTCGGGATTGGCGAAACCGCGACTGCGGCCTAACCTAGAAAAAGCTTTTCATCGCAATAGAATCTGCCTATACGGCGCTCTTGCACCTCCGTTTCGTGGTTGTGCGAATCCTATGGACCTTGCTGGACGACATCCCGGCTCGTGCCCGAACCCTTAACTCTAAAGGAGATCCCGATGTCGATTACTGTTGAAGAAAAAGCACGCGTCATGAAAGAGTTCGCCACCAAAGAAGGCGATACAGGCTCACCCGAAGTTCAGGTTGCTATCCTGACGTCGCGGATCACGACACTTACAGAGCATTTCAAGACCCACAAAAAAGACAACCACGGCCGCCGTGGTCTTTTGAAGATGGTTGCACAGCGCCGCAAGCTGCTCGACTTTCTGCGTGGCAAAGATGAAGGCCGTTATCAGGACCTCATCAAGAAACTCGGCATCCGTCGCTAAGACTTGAGCCAAGTTAGAACTTTTAAGCCGCGCTCCTTTTGGGGCGCGGTTTTGTTTTGGAGTTATGGCTTCTGAAGAATGACCAAGGCATAGCCCTCATTGCGATAGGCTGTGATCTGGGCTGGGCCCGATGGTGCGACCTCAATGTATTCAGGGAAAATGTCGTGAGGAATACCGCGGGCATCGGCATGGCCTCCACATACATGAACGGGCGTTCCTGATCGGCTCAGGCTGGCTGCGAGGGTCTTTATCCTCTCGGCTTTAGGGCTCTCAAGGGATTTGGCGAGGCCAAATTGCTCGTTGCCATGCGTGACAACAGCGATCTTGATTGCAGGGAAGCGGGCCTTGAGACGTTCGCTTTGTGCCTGGATGTGGGGCAGGGCCCAGTCGAGTGCGAACTGGTCGCCTTCGACCACCTCAAATACAACCCCGACGGGCGCTTTTTCGGCGTTTAGGAGCTTGTCTACGCCAGAGCTGGCCCATGCTGTGGCGGAAAAACTGAAAAGAGTGGTGACGAGTAAAAATATCCTGAGCATTTTAACCTCCGTGAGACCCTAAGCTTATCGTCCGCTTAAGAGCGCTGGCAATGCCGCGCCCGTCACGTTTCTGTTAGCGTCCACTATCGGCGCGCTTGATGAGCGCCGCGACTTGTTGGCCAATGATCTTGCTGGCTTTGCGCGATGGGTGGATCATATCGAGTCCGTGAAAGCTGCGGTCGCCTGAAGGGACGAGATCTGCAATCGAGTGGAAAAACACGCCTTTGTCGCGCTTGGCAAGTTCGGCAAGCCTTGCTTCAAAAGCATCTCCTTCGTCTTTGCAGCTCTCAATTGGCGAGTCCATATCTGGGCTGCGTAGATAGCCGAGATAGACCACGCGTGCACCTGTTTGGCGGATACGGGCGACTAGGCTGACAATGTCCCCTTGCTTTGCGTCAGCGGTCAGCATTTTGTTCATCCGCCTGTCGCAGCGAGCACAGCCACAGCCAAGCATAAAGTCGTTACCTCCACCTGTAATAATGACCCAGTCATAGCGTTCGCGGTCACGAAACTGATTGGAAATGCGCAGACCCATCGCGCCAGTGAGGGGTAGGCCGTAAATAATGCGTGCACCTGAGATGGCGCGGTTGAGAACGGGCTCGCCCAGTGAGGCAGCAATAGAGTCAGCGATTGATTTGTCGTCAATGCGGTGCCAAGCCATGAGACTATCGCCTATTGCGAGAATTTTGGGCTTTTCTTGTGCTTGGGCAGCCTGATGTGGAGCGAGTCCCCAGAGGGCAAAACATAAGATTACAAACAAAAAGCGGGGTATCATAAGCTCACTCACACAAACTAAGACAATTGTCGGCAATATTGCATAGAAAATCCACAGTTGGTTTTAAAACACTGTGTTGCGAATTTGGCAGGATTTGCTTGTTTGAGACTGTCTCACCTGCGATAGAGTTATATCGAAAGATCCCACTTGCACCGGGGCACAGGGGCTGGAAAACTTGAAAAAAGGGTCCAGTCTATGGCGCAAAAAGTTGTTCTCATTCATCATGGCGAAAGTCGTCACACAGACCGTGCTGCTGACCAATTGGAGCGGCTAGGCTATGAGGTTTTAAATCGTCACCTTTATGCAGGTGATACTCTGCCGATGCTTGACGATGATATTGCTGGGACGATTGTCTATGGCGGCAAGTATTGCATCACAGATATTCCAGATATGAAGTTTTTGCAGGATGAAATGCAATGGCTTGAGGCTTGTATCGGCGCTGGTTTGCCTGTGCTTGGGCTTTGCCAAGGGGCGCAGATGATTGCGCATAGCTTAGGGGGCGAGGTGGGCCCGCTGGAGGGGGAGCCCTGCGAATTTGGCTACTATGAGCTTGAAACACTGGACGTGGATTTTATGCCCGCAGGTTTGCGCGTTCCACAGGCGCATTTTCATGCGTTCACGCTGCCCGAGGGGGCCGAGCTTTTGGCGCGCAGTGAAACGTTTCCCCATCAGGCATTTCGCTATGGGGAAAAGACCTATGGTTTCCAATTTCACCCAGAGGTAACAGATGAGATGTTCAAGGATTGGCAGGCCGCGCCTTGGTCTGGCGAACATGACGCGCGAGTTGGTGTCCAAAGCCGCCATCAGCAGGACGCATTTGCGGAGGAGACACACAGAACTGTTGATCCGTGGTTCCGCGACTTTATCACCAAGCTTTTTGGCTCTGCGACATGAGTTTGGCAACGAAAGGTCTTTTGATCACGCTCGCGGGTGTGTTGGTGATCTCTCCTGATGTGCTCTTGGTGCGTTTGATTGATGCGGATACGCTGACCAAGCTTTTCTGGCGCGGGCTGCTCAGCGGTTTGGTTATTCTGGGCGTATGGGGCGTGTTTTTACAGCGCAGGCCGATGCGAGATGTGGTGCGTGTCGGGCGGAGTGGGTGGGCTTTGGCAGCCATTTTTGCTCTGGGTACGTTCTGTTTCCTCTATGCTGTTGAAAAAACCCAAGCTGCAAATGTCCTGCTTATTTCAGCGACATCTCCTGTGATCGCAGCGCTGATATCGATTGTTGTGTTGAAAGAACATGTAGACCGGTTGACTTGGGTCGGAATTGGAGGGGCCCTCTTAGGGGTATTTGTAATTGCTGCTGGCAGCGCGGGTGGCGAGGGGAACCTGATTGGAGACATGGCTGCCTTTGGCGGTGCGGTATCGCTCGCGCTGACGTTTAGTATTGCGCGCGCGCAGAAGAACATCAGTATGGTTCCTGCAATGGGCCTGTCGGGGTTGCTGACGGCACTGGCAGCAGGGTTGCTCGCGCCAAGCCTTGTTGTCCCTATTGATAGCTGGGTTTTGATGTTGGCTCTGGGCGCGGTTGTTGTCCCTCTTGGCTTTGGCCTACTCACTACGGGGCCGCAATATATTGGCGCGGCAGAAGTGAGCTTGATTTTGTTGCTGGAGGCGCTTCTCGGGCCTGTGCTCGTCTGGTGGGTGATCGGGGAGTTCCCCGGGCAGGCTGCGCTTTGGGGTGGGAGTATCATCCTGTCGGCACTCGCCGGGGTCAATTTGATACGCTTGAAAGGGGCGGCCGGCGGATAGCCTTATAAGGCTTTCAAATGTTGCAAAACTCCTGTATGCCGCGCCCTATCTGAGAGGTTGCGCCACGGCCCTAGCGCTTCAATCAGGATAGAAAAGGGCCGGCGGCAATGGGGCCGCCATTCAAACAGGAGACATGGGATACGCCCATGAGAGCTCCGACACAGGAAACGAAAATGTTTAACATTACGAAGAAGACCATGGAGTGGGGCGAAGAAACGCTTACACTTGAAACGGGCAAGGTTGCTCGTCAAGCCGATGGCTCTGTCATCGCGACCCTCGGTGAAACATCTGTCATGGCCAACGTGACATTCGCCAAGCAGCCTAAGCCGGGCCAAGACTTTTTCCCGCTGACGGTTCACTACCAAGAGAAATACTATGCGGCCGGCAAAGTGCCTGGCGGCTTCTTTAAGCGCGAAGCGCGCCCGACCGAAAAAGAAACACTGACAGCACGCCTGATCGATCGTCCGATCCGCCCACTGTTTGTTCCTGGCTTCAAAAACGAAGTTCTGGTCATGTGTACCGTGCTGTCGCACGACCTCGTAAACGACCCTGACATGGTTGCGATGATCGCTGCTTCTGCAGCTCTGACCATTTCTGGTGCGCCGTTCATGGGCCCAGTTGCTGCGGCACGTGTCGGCTTTGTTGACGGCGAATATGTGCTCAACCCAACGGTTGATGACATGCAAGACCTGCGTCAGAATCCTGAGCAGCGCCTTGACCTCGTTGTTGCAGGTACAAAAGACGCCGTAATGATGGTTGAATCAGAAGCGTATGAGCTGACCGAAGCAGAGATGCTTGGTGCGGTGAAATTTGCACATGACAGCATTCAGCCTGTGATCGACCTGATCATTGAGCTGGCCGAATCTGCTGCAAAAGAGCCGTTTGACTTCCAGCCACCAGAGTACACAGAGCTATATGAAGCTGTGAAAGCGGCAGGCGAAACAGCGATGCGTGCTGCATTTGCTTTGACCGATAAGCAAGAGCGTACGGCTGCTGTTTCTGCGGCACGAGCAACCATCATGGGCGCGCTGACAGAAGAGCAACTTGCAGATGCGAACCTCGGTTCTGCTCTCAAGAAGCTTGAAGCTGGCATCCTGCGTGGCGACGTTGTGAAAACAGGCAAGCGGATCGATGGTCGCGCGCTTGATACGGTACGTCCGATTGTTTGCGAGACAGGTCTCCTGCCACGCACACACGGCTCTGCATTGTTTACACGTGGC
This sequence comes from Lentibacter algarum, assembly GCF_040580765.1. Taxonomy (GTDB): domain Bacteria; phylum Pseudomonadota; class Alphaproteobacteria; order Rhodobacterales; family Rhodobacteraceae; genus Lentibacter; species Lentibacter algarum. Next base: position 65,129 of record NZ_CP158687.1, read on the forward strand.
GAAACTCAGGGCCTCGTTGTGACAACGCTCGGCACGGGCGACGACGAACAGTTCATCGACGCACTGCACGGCAACTTCAAATCCAACTTCCTGCTGCACTACAACTTCCCTCCCTATTCAGTTGGTGAAGCTGGTCGCGTGGGCCCTCCCGGTCGCCGCGAAATCGGCCATGGTAAGCTGGCTTGGCGTGCGCTTCAGGCTGTTTTGCCTGCTGCGACTGATTTCCCATACACAATCCGCCTTGTGTCAGAGATCACAGAATCAAACGGCTCATCTTCGATGGCGTCTGTTTGCGGTGGCTCACTGTCGATGATGGATGCTGGTGTCCCGCTCAAGTCTGCGGTTGCTGGTGTTGCGATGGGTCTGATCCTTGAAGATGATGGTTCCTATGCTGTTCTGACAGACATCCTTGGCGATGAAGATCACCTCGGTGATATGGACTTCAAAGTCGCAGGGACTGCCGACGGCATCACCTCGCTGCAGATGGACATCAAAGTCGCGGGCATCACGCAAGAGATTATGGAAAAAGCCCTTGAGCAAGCGAAAGCGGGCCGTCTCCATATCCTCGAAGAGATGAACAAGTCGATTGATGGCGCACAGGATTTCTCAATCCACGCACCACGCATCGAGACCATGCAGATCCCGACGGATAAAATCCGCGAAGTGATCGGCTCGGGCGGCAAAGTCATCCGTGAGATCGTTGAAGTGTCTGGCGCGAAAGTTGATATCAATGACGAAGGCATCATCAAGATTGCTAGCCCGAACGGCGAAGCGATCAAGAAAGCCTATGACATGATTCACTCGATTGTGGCTGAGCCAGAAGAAGGCCAAGTTTACGACGGTAAAGTTGTGAAAATCGTCGACTTCGGCGCATTTGTGAACTTCTTTGGCAAGCGTGACGGCCTTGTACACGTGAGCCAAATTGAGAGCCGTCGCCTGAACCATCCTTCAGATGTTCTGAAGGAAGGCCAAGACGTGAAAGTAAAGCTCTTGGGCTTTGACGATCGCGGCAAAGTGCGTCTCTCGATGAAGGTTGTTGATCAGCAAACAGGCGAAGAAATCGCGCCTGACGCGAAAAAAGACGGCGACAGCGAAGAGTAATCTCGCCTAGCAGTTGATAAGAAAAGCCCCGGCACTGCGCTGGGGCTTTTTTCTTTTGGGCTTGCCGCTCTGAAATTCCCCGTTCCTGTGAGCGCTTTCTGGCGCAGTGTCTTTACACAACAGGTTTTAACGAGAGGGAATGTAACCCATGAAGAAAATGATAGCAGAGTTTATTGGCACTTTTACACTTGTTTTGTTCGGGTGCGGCGCAGCCGTCATCGCAGGCGCTGATGGGACAACAGGAATCGGATTGGCTGGCATTTCCTTTGCCTTTGGATTTGCACTGATCGGCATGGCTTATGGGATCGGGCCAGTTTCGGGCTGTCATATCAATCCAGCGGTGTCGCTTGGTGCTGTGGCTGCTGGGCGCATGCAGGTGGGAGAGGCTGTGCAATACATTGCCGCACAAATCTCTGGAGCGATTGCTGCGGCGCTTGTGCTTTTGACGATTGCGACGGGCAAGGCAGACTACAGCGTCGCCATTAATGGGTTGGGGCAAAATGGCTGGGGCGCTGGGTATCTTGGCGAATACAATATGGCCGCGGCTTTTCTGTTTGAATTGGTTGCGACCTTCTTGTTTGTTGTCGTGATACTGGGTGCGACTGGCAAGGGTGCGCCTGCAGCGATGGCTGGGCTGGCGATTGGTATCACGCTTGTGGTGATCCATTTGGTTGGCATCAAGGTGACTGGCGTGTCGGTCAATCCTGCGCGCTCGATTGGGCCAGCCCTTTTTGCGGGCGGTCATGCCATTTCACAACTCTGGTTGTTTATTGTCGCGCCAGTTCTTGGCGCAGTCGCAGCTGGTTTTTTGTTCAAGGCAGGACTGCTTGATCAAGCTGAATAACGACTGCCAATAGTGGTTATGTCTAAGTTCATAGGAGCCGCGCTTACAGGGTGCGGCTCTTCCTATTTTCCGCTTATTTTGAGGGTGAAGCTTCGCTGTGCGCCAGCTGGCGGCTTTGGGAAAGGGGCCGCGCGGGCCACGACTTTGAGCGCTGCGCGGTCAAGCTCGCTAGAGCCAGAGCTTTTTGCAATAGTGGCCGCAGCAAGGCCACCTTCAACTGAGATGGTGAAACGGACTGTGGCTGAGCCTTTAGAGGCGACACGCGGTTTGGGCACACGGGAAATCTTACGCATTACTTTCCCAGGATAGTTTTGGGCGGCCGCATTGCCTGTGGTCTGAGTGGGGGACGCTCCTGTCGATTTCGGCGCTTGTGCTGCTTTGGCTTTTCCGCTTTGGGCGCCTTTGCGGCTTTCTTTTGATGCACCTGTTTTGGGCTTGGTTTTTTTGGAGGCCTTTGGCGTAGGTTTTGGTTCCGTCTCAAGCGCCTTTGGTCTTTGGGCAGGGCGCGGCGATTTCACAACCGCTGTGTCTTCGATTGGCTGGGCAGCGATGGCTTCAGCGGGCAGGGCTTTGACGGCAGGCGCCGACATAGCTGTTGTGGGAAACACTTGTTGTGCTGTGCTTGGGAGTTCTGGGGATAGAGCTGTTGTTTCTGTCTCTACAGGTGAGAGAACCCCTTTACTCATATCCTCAAAGCTATCACCAAGCCTGGTTTCCAGCGCGCCTCTCGCCCCTTCTGTCGCGATCTCTGTCGTCTTTGGGGCGTATTCCCATAAGAGCGCGGCATGGAGCACGATCGCTGCTGTGAAGGCAATACTTTTGGCTATGCCAGAGGAGGCGATCATGGCAGCGCCTTTTCTGTCACGAGAACAACAGCGCCTGCGCCCGCAGCTTTCAGTTCTGAAGCAATCTGGACCAGCGTTGCTGCTGGAACGGCACGGTCTGGCACAAGTCTTATATATGCGCCCTCGGCCTCACTCGCCGTAGTCATGTAGGCGGAGGGGGTTATCACTTCGCCGCGAAAGCTTAGTTGCCCCGCCGCATTCAAGACCAACGCATCGGGGGGGGCTGTTCCTTCTAGCTCGGATGTGTTCACGAGCTTCAAATCGGCCTCAAGTGGCGTGACAAGTGTCCCCGCTATGAGAAAGAAAATCAGCATGAGAAAGACGATGTTGATAAGTGCGATTGTTGGTTCGCGGCGGCTGGAGACCTGAGATTTGCGCAGTTTTTTTTGCATAATTCAGCTCGAGGTCAGAACGGTCACAGTGATCTGGTTAAATCGGCGCAAGGCAACAAGCAGATCCGTCAGCCTTTGGGCTGTGACATCGGGCTTCAGGGACACCAGCAGGCGCTGCTCCCCTTCGGGCAAGCTGAGGGAGGCTAAGTCCTGTGGAAGCCCGTTGACCGTAACGGCATCTGGACTGAGCTGAACGAAGAGAGGCGGTGTTTCAATAGCTGCATTGCCGCGCGCGGCTGCGACAAGTTCGACCTCAGCATAACGGGAAAACGTGGAGGACAGCATGAAGAACAATAGCAACAGGAAGATAACGTCAATGAGTGAGGTCATCGACAAGCGCCTCCGTCTGCGCGCAGCTCTAATCATCGGGCTGTGACTCTCGCGGCGCGCAAATTGTCTGGATTGCAGTGTCTGCAAAAACGCGCTCGCCATCCATCCGAGACTCAAGCCAGCTCAGAACCATCGCTGTTGGCATGGCCACTGCAAGACCAACGGCTGTGGTGAGGAGCGCGACCCAGATACCGCCCGCTAAGAGAGAGGGATCAACTTGGCTCCCTGCGCTCTGAAGCGATTGAAAGGCGTCAATCATGCCCAGAACTGTCCCAAAGAGGCCAAGGAGTGGCGAAAGCTGTGCAACGCTATCTAATGCGCGAAAGCCGCCCTCCAAAGTGGCGAAGCGTGCTTCCGCTTCTGCGGCAAGGCGCTCGCGGGGTGCCAAAGCAAAGCCTGAGGCAATCAGTGGGGCGAGATAGCTGTGTGACTGTTTCAGGGCGCTTTCGGCTTCTGCGGATTGGCCTTCGTCCCAAGCCGCTATGGCGCGGCGAAGAGCGCTGTGTTTTCCGACGGAAGAAGCACGAAACTGCCATAGCTTGTACAAAACAAGTGCCAGCGTGAGAACGGAGACACCCATAAGTATAACCACAACAGGCCCGCCAAGTTCAGCTACTCTCGACAGAGAAGATAAGACATCATTCATCCCAGCACCTTGATGTTTGTTCGGCTGTGCAGGGTCAGGCCGTCCATACAGGCGGTCGCCTCCAGCGTTTCTGCTGAGCAGCTTTTGCTGCCGTTGAAGAGGACTTGGCCAAGCTCGGCACATTGTGTTTGGGGGAGAATAAACTGGCGCACTCGTGGGCGGCTTGTGGGCAGCTCGCCCATATCAAACAGTGTCAGCAGCTTGACTGCTCCTGCAGTATCAAAGAGGACAGTTTCAAAAACGGCACTCTTGATATCCTGAGCGTGACCGTTGATGAGCAAGAACGACAGCTGACACCCCTGATCTGTCTGGGTTGCGGCATTTAACTCAATGTCGAGATGTTGTCCGATAGGCGCCTCGTCGGCTCCAGCGACACTGGCAAATAGACATATGGCAAGGGTCTGCAGAGCGCGCATTGGGGCCTCAATTCACTCAGAGGAAGAATCGTCGGCAGACTGCCTGAAACGCGCGCGCGTATAAAGTCTTAATCCATGTAGAGATGCGCGCCGCTGCTATAGCGGCGCGCTTGTATTTATTTAGGACGGCGCTTTTGTTGTGCGCAGATAGGGGAAAACAGTCGTGAATTCGCCAAACTTTGCGGCAGCGTCTTGATCGGAAACGCTTGTAGGGATGATCACATCCTGACCTGCAGTCCAGTTTGCTGGTGTTGCAACGCCATTGCCATTGGCCATCTGAAGGCCATCGAGCGCGCGCAGGACTTCTGCGAAGTTGCGGCCGACGTTCATGGGGTATGTCATTGAAAGCTTGAGTTGTTTATCTGGGCCAATGATGAAAACCGAGCGCACAGATGCGCTGTCGGCGGCTGTGCTACCATCGGGAAGGTAAGCATCGGCTGGCAGCATATCAAAGGCCTTTGAAACGGCGAGATCTTCATCAGCAATGATTGGGAAGCCCGCTTTTGCGCTGGCATAGCTTTCGATGTCCTTCTTCCAGCCGTGGTGCTCTTCTACGCTGTCAACGGAAAGGCCGATGACCTTGCAGCCGCGTTTGTCCCACTCGTCAGCGAGCTGTGAGACAGCGCCAAACTCTGTTGTGCAAACGGGCGTGAAGTCTTTTGGGTGCGAAAAAAGAATCGCCCAGCTGTCGCCGATCCAGTCGTGGAACTTGATTTCGCCCTTGTCTGTTTGGGCTGTAAAGTTAGGGACGATGTCATTAATGCGAAGGCCCATAGCGTGGCTCCTTTTGTTTGGGGTGATCGTTAAATTCTGCTTTCCGAATATATATATTCACGTTGCGTCCGAGTGAAAGGGGCGTCTTGCAGCAAATGCGATGGGGTGACAAAGTGCCCCAAATTCTTGGGAGAATGATCATGATTGAGAAACGCGACTTTTACATTGGTGGCCAATGGGTAGCCCCTCAGGCTGGTAAGGACTATCAGGTTATTGACCCGTCCACAGAAGAGGCCTTTGCTGTTATTTCACTGGGTGGACAGGCAGATACAGATGCAGCGGTGGCAGCTGCTAAAGCCGCGTTGCCTGCTTGGATGGCGACACCTGTTGAAGAGCGGATCGCACTGGTTGAGAAGCTGCTCGAAGTTTACAAACGCCGTGGCGATGAAATGGGCGAGATGATTGCGCAAGAAATGGGCGCGCCTGTGGATATGGCCAAATCTTCGCAAGTGGGCGCGGGGACGTGGCATTTGTCTAACTTCATTCGGGCTGCGAAGAACTTTGAGTTTGAAGGACCGCTAGGTGATCATGCGCCAAACGACCGTATTATTCACGAGGCGGTCGGAGTTGCAGCGCTGATTACGCCTTGGAACTGGCCGATGAACCAAGTCACGCTCAAGGTTGGCGCGGCGGCGATTGCGGGTTGCACCATGGTGCTCAAGCCTTCGGAAGAGACGCCGCTTGATGCGATGCTCTTTGCTGAGATGATGGATGAAGCGGGCTTTCCTGCCGGTGTGTTCAATCTCGTCAACGGCGACGGTGTCGGCGTTGGGAGCCAGCTGACGGCACATGAAGATGTGGACATGGTGAGCTTCACAGGCTCGTCACGTGCGGGCAAGCTCATTTCGAAATCGGCGGCTGACACGCTCAAGCGTGTATCACTTGAGCTCGGTGGTAAGGGTGCAAACGTGGTCTTTGCTGACGCGGACGAAAAGGCCGTAAAGCGTGGTGTACTTCATATGATGAACAACACGGGCCAGAGCTGTAACGCGCCGAGCCGTATGCTTGTGCAGCGGGATATCTATGACCAAGCTGTTGAAACAGCTGCAGAAGTTGCCAACGCAGTGACGGTTGGTCCAGCCTCAGAATCTGGCCGCCACATTGGCCCTGTGGTCAATGCGGTGCAGTGGGGCAAGATCCAAGATCTGATTCAGACGGGTATCGACGAAGGCGCGCGGCTTGTTGCGGGCGGCGTTGGTCGCCCTGAAGGTCTCAACAAAGGTTTCTATGTACGGCCTACTGTTTTTGCAGATGTGACCCCTGATATGACCATTGCGCGCGAAGAAATCTTCGGACCTGTGCTGTCGATCATGGCGTTTGAGACTGAAGAAGAGGCTGTCGCGATGGCCAATGACACGGTCTATGGCCTCACCAACTATGTGCAGACCCAAGACGGCGCACGGCTCAACCGCATGGCGCGCAGCTTGCGCTCTGGCATGGTCGAGATGAACGGTCAGGGCCGTGGGGCGGGCTCGCCTTTTGGCGGCATGAAACAGTCGGGCAATGGCCGTGAAGGCGGCAAATGGGGGCTTGATGACTTCCTTGAAGTGAAGGCAGTCTCTGGCTGGTCGAACGACGCCTAACACGCAAAACGGACCAGCGCGCGGTGGGGTTAACGGCGCGCTGGAGGCCCGAAAACGGGGGGGTGAAAAGCGTGCACAATGCGTGCACAACCCGTGCACCGGCTGAATCGTGAAAATGTTAAGGAAAATTAACTTAACGCAGCGTTCGGTTTAGAAGGGCGCCTTGGCAAAAAACCGCATGCCTTTGCCGCCATCAGGGTGGCGCAGGCGCAGCTCTTCGGCGTGAAGCATTAGACGGGGGTGGCTTAAGGCTGCCCCCGTTGCATAGAAGGGGTCCCCCAAGATCGGATGACCGAGAGCAAGCATATGGACGCGGAGCTGGTGGCTGCGGCCCGTCTTGGGGAAAAGCCGAACCCGTGATTCGTCATCTGCAGCTTTGAGCACTTTCCAATCGGTCTGAGCTTGCTTGCCTGTCTCATGACAAACCATCTGACGGGGCCTATTGGGCCAATCCACGATCAGAGGCAAATCGACAGTGCCTGTCTTCGGCTCAAGCCGCCCAAAGACACGGGCGATATAGGCTTTCTTGGTTTGGCGCTTTTCAAACTGAAGACCCAAGTGCCGCTGTGCGTGAGGCGTGGCGGCGAAGATCATCACACCCGATGTGTCCCGATCAAGCCGATGCACGAGAAGCGCGCCAGGGAAGGCGGCTTGCACACGTGTGATCAAGCAATCGGCCAGATGCTCGCCCTTGCCCGGAACGGACAGGAGGCCGGAGGGCTTATTCACTGAAATGAGCTCATGATCCGCATGGATGATATCCAGCGGATCAGAGGGTGGGTTGTAGTCGCTCGACATACGCTTAGCCTTGTAGGCTCGTCACTCCGAGGTCGCCTTCGCTGCGGGCTTTCATGGCCAGTGCGGCAGAGTGCGCGCCTGAGGCTGTGGTGAAATATGGGATGCGGTCATAGAGCGCGACAGAGCGGATTTCGCGGCTGTCTTCTACGGCGGCTGCGCCTTCGGTGGTGTTCATCAAGAGCTGGATATCGCCGTTCTTGAGCATGTCGACCACGTTGGGGCGGCCTTCATAGACCTTTTTGACCACTTCACATGTGATGCCGTGCTCCTCAAGGAAGCTTGCTGTGCCGCCTGTTGCGACGATGGCAAAGCCTAGGTCCACAAGGGTTTGGGCTGTTTCAACAAGCTGGCTGGTCTTGTCCATATCCTTGATCGAGAAGAAGACGCGACCCTCAAAGGGGAGCACTGTGCCTGCGCCCATCTGCGCCTTGAGGAAGGCGAGGGGGAAGGAGCGATCCCAGCCCATGACTTCACCTGTCGAGCGCATTTCTGGACCGAGGATTGTGTCCACGCCTGGGAAGCGGGCGAAGGGCAGCACCACTTCTTTGACCGAGAACCAAGGCATGTTTGGATCTGCCAGTGTCATCGGGTCGGTATTTTTAATTGAGCCAGGCTTGGCATCTTTGGCGTAAGGGCCGCGGTGTTTGAAATCATCGAGTGTTTCGCCCGCCATGAGACGTGCAGCGATGGAAGCGATGGCGCTGTCTGTCGCCTTTGCCACGAAAGGCACGGTGCGGCTGGCGCGCGGGTTAACCTCGATAAGGTAGATCTCACCATCTTTGACCGCGAACTGGATGTTGCAAAGGCCACGTACCTCAAGGGCGAGGGCGAGCTGTACAGTTTGCTTTTCGATCTCTTTGATGATGTCGGCAGGGAGCGAGTGAGGCGGCAGGCTTGATGCGCTATCGCCTGAGTGAACGCCTGCTTCTTCGATATGTTCCATTACGCCTGCGATATGCACTTTTTTGCCGTCGCAGAGCGCGTCGACGTCAAGCTCGATTGCACCGGAGAGGTAGCTATCAAGCAGCACGGGGCTGTCGCCCGAGACGACGACGGCCTCGGAGATATAGCGCTCAAGCTGGGCCATGTCGCGCACGATTTCCATGGCACGGCCACCGAGAACGTAGGAGGGACGGATGACCAGCGGGAAGCCGATATCTTCGGCAATGGCCAGTGCCTGCGCGTCTGTGGAGGCGATGCCATTTTTCGGCTGCTTGAGGCCGAGTTTATTTACAAGCTCTTGAAAACGCTCGCGATCTTCGGCGAGGTCGATCGCGTCGGGCGTTGTGCCGAGGATCGGGATGCCCTCATCGTGGAGTGCCTGAGCGATCTTGAGAGGGGTCTGGCCGCCGAACTGGACGATGACGCCGTGGAGCGTGCCGTTTTCTTGCTCGACACGCAGGATTTCCATCACGTGTTCGAAAGTTAATGGCTCGAAATAGAGGCGGTCGGAGGTGTCATAGTCGGTTGAGACTGTCTCTGGGTTGCAGTTGACCATGATAGTTTCATAGCCGACATCCGCGAGCGCAAAGCAGGCGTGGCAGCAGCAATAGTCAAATTCGATGCCTTGGCCGATGCGGTTTGGACCGCCGCCGAGGATGACGACTTTTTTACGCTCAGATGGACGCGCTTCGCACTCAACTTCGCCCATCATGGGGGCTTCGTATGTGGAATACATGTAAGGTGTTTGCGCTTCGAATTCGGCGGCGCATGTGTCGATCCGCTTGAATACGGCTTTGACGCCTTTGGCGATACGGGCGCGGCGCACATCGTTTTCGCTCTGGCCAGTCAGAATGCCGAGGCGTGCGTCTGTGAAGCCGAGCATCTTGAGTTCGCGCAGGCCTTTTTCGTCACTGGGCAGGCCGTTTGCGCGGACAACCTCTTCGGCATCGACGATCTCGCGGATGCGATCAAGGAACCATGGGTCAAACATTGTGACGCCGTGAATTTCTTCATTGGTGAGGCCGTGGCGCATGGCTTGTGCGATGGTGCGCATGCGGTCAGGTGTTTGCTGGCTGATCGCTTTTGTCAGGGCGGCTTTTTCTGGCGCGCCTTCGATCACCACCTCATCAAAGCCAGTGAGGCCTGACTCCATGGAGGCGAGCGCCTTTTGCATCGATTCGTGGATGGTTCGACCGATGGCCATGACCTCTCCCACAGATTTCATCGCTGTGGTCAGGTAGGGCTCGGAGCCCGGGAATTTCTCGAAGGCGAACTTCGGGATTTTGGTGACGACGTAGTCGATGCTTGGCTCAAAGCTTGCTGGCGTCACTTTTGTGATGTCGTTGTCGAGCTCATCAAGCGTGTAGCCAACAGCGAGCTTGGCAGCGATCTTGGCGATCGGGAAACCTGTGGCCTTGGATGCAAGAGCTGAGGAGCGGCTGACGCGCGGGTTCATCTCGATGACAACCATGCGGCCGTCAGCGGGGTTTACGGCCCACTGCACGTTGGAGCCGCCTGTCTCAACGCCGATCTCACGCAAAACAGCTATCGAGTGGTTGCGCATGACTTGGTATTCTTTGTCTGTCAGCGTCAGAGCTGGGGCAACTGTGATACTGTCGCCCGTGTGGACACCCATCGGGTCGATGTTTTCAATCGAGCAGACGATGATGGCGTTGTCGGCTTTGTCGCGGACAACTTCCATTTCAAATTCTTTCCAGCCCAGAAGCGACTCATCGACGAGAATCTGGTTCACGGGCGAGGCGTCCATGCCTGTGCGGCAGAAGTGGATATAGTCTTCGCGGTTATACGCCACGCCGCCGCCTGTGCCGCCCATGGTAAAGGCGGGGCGGATGATGGCGGGGAGGCCAATTTCTTCAAGATCGGCGAGGGCGAGCTGCACGCCTGCGTCAAGATCGGCGCTGCCGTTTTCTTTCTTGGGTGCGGTGATGATGGTGGCCTTCGGGTTTTCGATTCCGAGGCGGTCCATCGCTTCGCGGAAGAGCTTCCGGTCTTCTGCCATTTCAATCGCGGCGCGGCTGGCACCGATCATTTCAACGCCGAATTTCTCAAGCACGCCCATTTCTTCAAGTGCGAGCGAGGTGTTGAGGCCTGTTTGGCCGCCCATTGTGGGCAGAAGCGCATCAGGGCGCTCTTTTTCGATAATCTTGGCGACAACTTCGGGCGTGATCGGCTCGATGTAGGTTGCGTCGGCAAGTTCAGGGTCTGTCATGATCGTGGCAGGATTCGAGTTTACCAGAATGACACGGTAGCCCTCTTCTTTAAGGGCTTTACAGGCTTGTGTGCCTGAGTAGTCAAATTCGCACGCTTGCCCGATTATAATAGGCCCCGCTCCGATGATCATGATCGATTTGATATCGTCTCTCTTCGGCATAGGGGCCCCCATCATTTATGCAGCAGAATAGAGCGCAGGCAGGTCTGCGCAAATTGTCGTGGGTTATAGCTATGGGGGCCGTGGGTGCAAGCCCAAAGCGCTATGAAGTTGGGGTGATTTGGCGCAGAACCGCTTTAGCGGAAGTGCATCGGCACATCAGGCTCAAAACGAACGGCACGAAACACCGAGCTAACAAGCGCCAGAAGCAACCCACCAAAGCAAAGCACTCCCATAAGCGTTGTAACATAGAGGGCCTCACTCATCTCGAAATAGATAAGATATGCGGGAAAGCTTTGCAAAAGACCCAGCGAGATGATCCAGCGCCATGCAGTGAGGCGCGGGAGGACGTGAAAGAGGGTTGGTAGGAGCAAGAGCGGTAAGACGAAGTAATGCCCCCAGGAGGCTGGTCCGAAGAGCGCTGTGGCCAAAGCAAAGCCCATAAGCAAAACAGGCACAGCCGTTCCGGGGATAAGCCGCGGGCGCATCAAGATCAGAGCTGTGAGAGCGGACAGCATTAGGGCGGCCATGAATACGCTTAGCCAAAACGGCTCTGGCGTGGCCATGGTTTGGCTCATGCTCCAGCTTGAAGCCTCTGCGCCGCTTGCGAAGGCTTGCATCTGATAGAGTAGAAGTTCTGGGGCGTAGTTGGTGTTGCTGAGGATAATCACATTGTCGATCTCTCCGATCAGCTCCAGAAAACGCAGATGCATGGGCCAACCGGCCAAGGCTAGGCTCATCAGAGCGAGCGAAAGCCCTGTAGCAACAAAAGCAACGGTTGCGCGCCCGTTGCGCTCCAGAATGAAGATCAGCACGAGAAACAGTGGCGACAGTTTGAAGGCGGCCGCGACAGCGAGGATCATTCCTGCCATGGCGAAGCTGCCTGCGCGGTAGCGCTCGAACGCCAGTAGAACGAGAAACAGCGTCAGGATTTGCGGCTGGTTCTGGCCCAAGGCTTGAAAAACGGGAGCAGACAGCGCGAGCAAGGCAAAGCTGACAAAGATGAAATGCTCAAACTTCATGTGCGGCGGGCGCACGACTTTCCACGCCAGTCCGACCGAGGCGCAGAGCATCGTCACATGCGCGTAAAACATGGCTTTTGAAAAGGCTTCAAAGCTCACCTGTTGGGTGAGAGGGGCAATCAGCCAGGCCCATAGTGGGGGATAAACATAGAGCGCATCGGCCTTGAGGGGATCTGAGTCGAGCGCATAGATTGTGCTGGATTGTCCTATGCTGACAGCATGAGCCGCTTGAAACAGAGCGCTCAAATCGGGTGAGGCCGTATTCAGGAACATCGAAAGGAAAAGGCCCGCGAAAAGCAGGGCGCAGACTGGGTAAGCAAGACGCTGCATCTGATAGGAACCGCTCGTTATTTTGCGCGAAAATGGCATATCTGCTGCGGCTTGGATAGAAACACCGTGAAAACAGCGCGGCAAAAGAGTCTTCCGTGCCACATGGCTTGACTTTTGCCCTTGGGCCATGTGTATCGGCGCGAGCTTTATATGCACTCTAGATGCCCTGAAAAGGATAGACCTATGCACGCCTACCGCAGCCAGACTTGCGCTGATTTGACCAAAGCCAATGTCGGCGAAACCGTTCGCCTCTCGGGCTGGGTCCATCGTATTCGTGACCACGGCGGCGTGCTGTTTATCGACTTGCGCGACACATATGGCATGACACAGCTGATCTGTGACCCTGACAGCCCTGCTTTTGCGGCCGTGGAAAAGCTGCGCTCTGAGTGGTGCGTGCGTATCGACGGTGAAGTGAAAGCGCGCGACGCGAGCCTTGTGAACCCCAAGCTGCCAACAGGTGAGATTGAGGTTTTTGTGCGCGACATGGAAGTGCTTGGATCGGCGGCCGAGCTGCCGCTTATGGTCTTTGGCGATCAGGAGTATCCTGAGGAAACGCGTCTGCGCTATCGCTACCTCGATCTGCGCCGCGAAAAGATGCAAGCCAACATGCACCTTCGCTCAGATATGGTTTCGAGCATCCGCCGCCGCATGTGGGACAAGGGCTTTCGTGAATACCAAACGCCGATTATCACGGCTTCAAGCCCCGAAGGCGCGCGTGACTTTCTTGTGCCGAGCCGCCTGCACCCTGGTAAGTTCTACGCTTTGCCGCAGGCGCCACAGCAATTCAAACAGCTGATCATGGTCTCGGGCTTTGACAAATATTTCCAGATTGCGCCGTGCTTCCGCGACGAAGACCCGCGCGCTGACCGTTCGCCGACAGACTTCTACCAGCTTGACCTTGAGATGAGCTTTGTGGAGCAGCAGGACGTCTTTGATACGATCCAGCCTGTCATGCAGGGCGTGTTTGAAGAGTTTGGTGGCGGCAAGAAAGTAGACAGCGAATGGCCGCAGATCAGCTACCGCGATGCGGCCAAATGGTATGGCTCCGACAAGCCCGATCTGCGCAACCCGATCAAGATGCAGGATACCTCCGAGCACTTTAAAGGCTCTGGTTTTGCGATCTTTGCAAAGCTTCTGGAGCAAGATGGTACAGAGATCCGCGCGATCCCTGCACCGACAGGCGGCAGCCGCAAATTCTGTGACCGTATGAACGCTTTTGCCCAAAAAGAGGGTTTGCCTGGTATGGGCTATATCTTCTGGCGCGATCAGGGCGAAGGCATGGAGGCCGCAGGCCCCCTCGCCAAAAATATCGGTCCTGAGCGCACTGAAGCGATCCGTCAACAGCTCGGCCTTGGCGTCGGCGATGCGGCGTTCTTCCTTGGCGGCAAGCCGAAAGCTTTTGAGGCTGTTGCAGGGCGCGCCCGCAACGTGATCGGCGAAGAGCTTGGCCTGACAGACAAAGACCGCTTTGCCTTCTGCTGGATCGTCGATTTCCCGATCTATGAGAAAGATGATGAGAGCGGCAAGATTGACTTTGAGCACAACCCGTTCTCGATGCCCCAAGGCGGCATGGACGCGCTCAATGGCGACCCTCTGGAGGTGCTCGGCTATCAGTATGACCTTGCTTGCAACGGCTACGAGCTGGTGTCTGGCGCGATCCGGAACCACAAGCCCGAGATCATGTTCAAGGCCTTTGAGATTGCTGGTTATGGCAAGGACGAAGTCGAAAAGCGCTTTGGTGGTATGGTCAACGCTTTCCAATATGGCGCGCCTCCCCACGGCGGCTGTGCGGCGGGTATCGACCGTATGGTTATGCTTTTGGCCGAAGAGCAGAACATCCGCGAAGTCATCATGTTCCCTATGAACCAGCGTGCGGAAGATCTGATGATGAATGCACCCAGCGAGCCAATGTCAGAGCAGCTTATGGAACTCAATCTTCGGGTTATTCCGCAAGATTAAGGTCTGCCTCTTTCCTTAAACATCCGGGGGGTCCGGGGGCAACGCCCCCGGCCGGTCGGATTTCGCGTAGCGAAATTCGATACAGGTTGGCGTGACATTGCTTGTTGTTGAATGCGTCGCACTATTCCCTCCCGCTTTTTGAAATAGATGGTAATCTCACCTCGAATGCGGGGTGAGTGGTTTGAGTTTTACGCGTGAAATAGCTGAGATACGCTTTGGGACGGGTTTGTCGCCGCGGTTGCGTGGGCCGCGTGATCTTGAGGACATGATGCGTCGCCTCAAAGGCAAAGATCACGCTGCGCAGCTTTATAAAATTGAACCTTTTGAAGAATTTGCAGAGCGAATTGCGCGGGTGAGCGCGCTTTGGAAGATACGCCGTGCCAATCGTGGTTCTGAAGCTGCAGAAAAGGCCACGCAGGAAATCGGTGTGGAAAAACGCCGTGCGCGAAAGGCTCAACAGCGCTGGCTGTGGCAAGCGTTGCGCCGCCGTGCACATACTCAGGATGGCTTGCGAGAGCGGCTCGCTTTTTTCTGGGGCGACCACTTCACGGCACGGGGCAAGGTCAGCGTGATGAAGCGAGCGACGTCGCCCTACGTTGAAAGTGCGATCCGTCCGCATGTTGCAGGGTATTTCTCCGATATGCTTAAAGCCGTGATCGCGCAGCCCGTGATGCTGCAATATCTAGATCAGAAGACTTCTGTTGGCCCTGAAAGTGTGGCCGGCAAAAAGAAAGAGAACGGGCTCAACGAAAACTTCGCCCGTGAGCTTTTGGAGCTGCATACGCTGGGCGTTGGTGGGCCCTATTCCCAAGCGGATGTCACGGAGCTGGCCGAGCTTCTCACAGGGCTGACTTACAGTCAGGATGGCGTTTTTGGCTTTCGGGGTGAATTTGCGCAGCCTGGTGCCGAGACGGTTTTGGGCCAAAGCTATGGTGGGGGCACTGCGGCTTTGTCAGATGTTCATGCTGCGCTTGATGATCTGGCGCGCCACCCTGCTACGGCGCGGCATTTGGCACAGAAAATGGCTGTGCATTTTGTTTCCGATAGACCTGATTCTGCACTCGTGGACGCGATGCAGGGGCGGTATCTGGAGACTGGCGGACATCTGGGCGAGATGGTCCATGCGATGCTGTCGCAGCCTTCGGCTTGGGCGCCCGAGTTTGCAAATGTGAAGCAGCCTATTGATTTTGTCGGTTCGGCGCTGCGCGCGCTTTCCGTTCCCAATGAGGCGCTGGCGGTGAATGACTGGAAAGCGATCCGTCTGGCCTTCACGGTTCCGATGCGTCTGATGGGACAAACGTGGGAGGAGCCGCTTGGCCCCGACGGCTGGCCAGAAGACGACGGAGAGTGGATCACGCCACAGCGCTTTGCCGCGCGGGTGGATTGGGCAATGAACGCGCCGCAGGGACTTCTGGCTGATTTGCCTGATCCGCGCGATTTTGTGACTGCGGCACTGGGGAGAAATGTGCCTGACGCCCTACAATTTGCAGCGAATGCCGCCGAAGATAAGCGCACAGGCGTGGGTCTTGTGCTGGCGTCGCCTGCGTTTCAAAGGATGTAACCCATGCGGATGTCTGCTCTCAATCGGCGCGCTTTTCTTACGGGGCTTGGTTGCACGGCAGCGGCCAGCCCTTTGCTCACGCCTGTGACATTTGCCAACGGGACATGGGACAACCGCTTGGTTGTGATCATTCTGCGGGGTGGGATGGACGGGCTAGACGCGCTTCGCCCTTATGGTGACCGCGATTTTGCGTTGTTGAAGGGCCGTGCGGACCAAGCGCAAATCGGGGAGGGGCAAGATCTTGACGGTTTCTTTGCGCTCAACCCCGCGCTGGCGGGGTTAATGCCGCTCTGGAACGCGGGCGATCTGGGCTTCGCCCATGCGGTATCTACGCCTTATCGTGACAAACGCAGCCACTTTGACGGGCAGGATTTGTTGGAGGCTGGGGGAGCTGATCTCAATGGCAACCTGCGCGACGGGTGGCTGAACCGTTTGTTGCAAAGCTATCCTGCTGTCCAAAGCGAGACTGCCTATGCGGTGGGGCGCGGAGATATGCTGTTGATGAAAGGGGCTGCGCCTGTTGCCAATTGGTCGCCCGATGCGGGGCTATACGGGCTGACGCCACAGGGACTTCGGCTGGCAGAAATGCTGATGGAGGGCGATCCTCTTTTTGAGGCGGCTTTTGGCGAGGCGGTGGCGCTGTCTGGGGACGGTGTCCAAATGTCTGGGAGCGAAGCTGTTGCGAGTGGCGAAATGATCATGAACGCAATGAGCGAGAGCGCTGGGGCCGCCGCGAAGGGCGGCGGGCATCTTCAGATTGCCGAGTTTGCCGCCTCCAAACTCACAGGACCTGCGCGGATTGCGGCATTTTCGCTCAATGGCTGGGACACGCATGCCAACCAGTCGCGCACGTTGGCGCAGCCGCTCAACCGCTTGGCTGAGGTGATCTTGAGTTTACAGGGCAATCTCGGGGAAGATGTTTGGGGGAAAACAGCTGTTGTCGCCATGACGGAATTTGGCCGTACGGCGCGCTTGAACGGCAATGGCGGTTCGGATCATGGGACGGGCGGTTTGATGGTTTTGTCAGGAGGCGCTTTGCGCGGTGGGCGCGTGTGGTCTGACTGGCCTGGTCTCAGCGAAACTGCACTTTATGAGCGGCGTGATTTGATGCCGACGCGGGATGTGCGTGCTTTTTCGGGCTGGCTGATGCGCGATCTCTTTGGCCTTGAGAAGGGCTTAATCGAGAGCACGGTTTTTCCAGGGCTGGAGTTGGGCGCAGACCCAAGGCTCATCGGCTAGGGTCTGCTGGCCAGATCATACGCCGTCAAACGGCTCATAAGATTCGAGATATTCGCCTGTGCCATCCGTCAATTCGGTTGTGCCTGTTTGGACTGCGCCAAAAACTGCGGCACAAAGCGACAGAACACCTGCAACCAGAACAACCCAGTCTACTGTGACAGCGCCTTTTTCTTCGCTGACAAACTTCTGAAAGAACGTTTCCATTTTCACCTCCATGCAGGGGGTTCCTGCCGATGAAGCTAAGGTGTCAGCAGAATGTGGCGGGTTTGGGCCGTGGGTATGACCATTGTCGTTCTTTTTAGGATGTCTTTGAGGCGGATGTTTTTGTCTCAGATCGCCACTTGCCTGTCGAGGCGCTGCTGGACGAGCCCAGCAAGCGCCGCAATGGGCTGATGGGTTGGCTGGCGTGTTGCGTGGGCGATTGCGAGCGTTTCGCCTGCGTGAACGAGAGCTTCATCGCGCGCACTTTTGGCAACGCCAGTGACGAATTGGGCGACATAGGCGACCTGACGCTCGTCATAGCCTTCATTTATCAGAGTGGCGACTTGTGTCAGGTCGTTATTATAGGCGATCGGATCGGGGGTGACGTATTCGTCCTTCAAGACCCTGAGGCCAGCGGGGCGATGATCAAGGGGCATGTGGGCGAGAATGGCTTCCTGAAACTGGGCGATGCTTTCGATGGGCTTGGCCAGAAACCCGTCTGCACCAGCCGCCAGAACTTTCTTCTCCATTCTGTCGTCGCCTGACAGGCCAAGAATAATATTGATGCGTGGGGTAAGTGCGGACAGGTGTTTGATCAGATCAAGGCCAGAGCCATCAGGCAAGCCGACATCTACCAAGATCACGGAGGGGCGGTAGACTTGCAGGTGGCGTTTGGCAGAGGCGATGCAGTCGGCCCGACGAATGCGTGCACCGCTGCGCATACACAAGAGCCGCAAGGCCTCGCAGGCATAGAGGCTATCTTCCACCGCGAGCACAGTGAGGCCCATTAAAGGGCGCGCCGCAGTGGGCGTAGAGGTGAGGGCAAGCGGGGCGAGTTCGTCCATGGGGCAGCTCCTTGTGCGACAGATCTGGATACGAATCTCAATTTAGACAAACACGGCTAACAGTCGGTTAATTTGACGCCTCGTTTCACCCCTGCGACCTTGCGCTCCTTGCGGCGGGTCGCAACACAAGCAATAGTGCGCGAAACTTGTTTGGAGAATGAAATGATCGGACGTCTCAACCATGTTGCCATCGCTGTGCCTGACCTTGAGGCGGCCTCGGCGCAATATGCCAACGCCCTTGGCGCAAAAGTCGGTGCGCCGCAGGATGAGCCTGACCACGGTGTGACAGTTGTGTTTATCGAGCTGCCCAACACCAAGATCGAGCTGCTCTATCCTTTGGGTGACGACAGCCCCATCAACGGGTTTCTTGAGAAGAACCCCTCGGGCGGGATTCACCATGTTTGCTATGAGGTGGATGACATTATCGCGGCGCGTGATCATCTTAAGTCAACGGGAGCGCGGGTGCTTGGCACAGGCGAGCCGAAGATTGGCGCACATGGAAAGCCTGTGCTCTTTCTTCATCCGAAAGATTTCAATGGCTGTCTTGTTGAGCTTGAGCAAGTCTGACATCTCAGTCCTAAAAACCTAGCACTTTTTCATAAGGATCGCCTCTCATGGGTATCACCTCGGCCATCGTGCTTTATGCGGTTTTGTGGTTTGTGACGTTTCTCATTGTCATTCCGTTTCGTCTTAAAACGCAGGGTGACGTGGGCGAGATTGTTTATGGTACGCAAGCTGGCGCGCCTCATGAGCACGGGCTTAAGAAAAAAGCGTGGATCACTACAGCGATTGCGGCTGTGCTCTGGACGATTATTTTTTATGTCGTGGTGAGTGGCTCAATCACGGTGCGCGACATTGATATGTTTAACCGGATGTCGCCTGAGGTGAGTGAACCCCGTGGAACAGATGGGTAAATGTTGCCGCTCCTAATATCGGGATAAACAGGTTCACCAACGGAATGCTGAGCGGGGCTGCCATTAGGATACCTGCGAGCCAGATTGTGCCGATATATTTGCTGCGCAGCCTTTTGGCTTCGGCGCGCCCCAAGCGGCGTGAGGCAGCCAGGGTAAAGTATTCGCGCCCGAGCAAGAAGCCATTGAGGGTCCAGAAGATCAACAGGGCAAACGGCGCGAAGATTAGGTAGAGAACCAGCGCAAGAAGATTGGCGCAGATCAGGACCCCTAAAAAACTGAGCGTGTCGCGCAGCCCATCTGCAAAGCTCACAGATGCGGCAGGGGGCAGGTGAGGATAGTGCTGTGCCTCTACGGCCTGTGCTACATCATCGAGAAACAATGAGGTGATTGCGGAGGCGACGGGGACCATCAGGAAGACTGATAGACCCAACATTAATAGCAGCGACGCGCCAGAGAGCAGATCATCTAGCCATGTGACCTCGCCGAGAAAAGGCAGGTCGACCGCGGGCCCAATCAGGGCATGAACCAGCCAGAGCACTCCTGAGCTGGCTCCGACAAGCAGGGCGAATGTCAGAGCGACTCCCATGATGAGGACGCGCAGAAAGCGCGTGTCTGTCATTTGTCCAAGGGCGCTTGAGAAAGACCTAAAAATCAGACCTAGAGCCATGATGTTTTGGCTTTTACGTCAGGGCGTGGACGGTCTGGAGGTGTGTTTGTTTCGGTGGCGATATGGATAATACCTGCGATACGCTCATGCGGCGTGAGGCCCAACGCGCCTTCGACAAAGAGCCTTTCGTGGCTGATTGCACCTGAGAGCCAATTGGCACCCCAGCCCGAGGCCAGCGCTGCATTGAGAAGTGCCAGACAGACCGCGCCAGCCGAGTAGGTCTGTTCAATGGCTGGAATTTTTTCAGACAGAACGGGGCTTTCGATCACGACGACGGCAGATATGCCTTGGTCAAACTGGTTGCGGGCCTTGGCGGTCTTCTCGTCGTCATAGCCGAGGCTTCGGGCGGTGCGTTCTGCTTCGTCTGCAAGGCGTGTCATGGCGTCTTTTTCGACCACCACAAAGCGCCAAGGCTCAAGCTTGCCGTGGTCGGGGGTGCGTGCGGCGAGGACGAGGAGGGCCTCTAGCTCTTCACGTGACGGACCCGGCGCGACAAGCGTTTTGGCAGGCCGTGAGCGGCGTGTTTGGAGGAAGTCGAGCGCTGCGTCATTGGCCTTTGGCATGGGTTTTCCTTTTTTGGGTTAATCTTGATGTCATGTCTTGGCGTGAAAAGGTCAAGAGTCTGGAACGAATTCCTTCTCATCTGGGATTTTTGAGAGCTCTGTTTTTCTTATGATTTAAGGAAAAAGGAGCTCAGGAAAGCGGAAACGGATGGTGCAATCTTGAGATTGTGAATGCGAAAGGGTTGCTCCATGGAGATTCCCTGTTAGGCTGCTTCAAGCTGTCTTCGGGCAAGCATTACTCTTGCCTGACAGGCACATATTAAATGAAGAGCGATAACGCTCTCTTAGGGAGGAAAAATATGGAATTTTTCACACGCACCGGTAAGCCGTTGTCTAAGGTCATTACAGACCAGGCTGGCAAAGTCGGAACAAACGACGTTAGTCGCCGCGAGTTTTTGGCGATGGCGAGCACCTACGGTGCCACAGCTGCTACTGCCTATGGCCTTCTGGGTATGGCGGCCCCCGCACAAGCGGCAGGCGAAATGAAAGAAGGCGGCACGATTCGCGTTCAGATGGAAGTCCGCGCCCTTAAAGATCCACGGTCATATGACTGGTCACAGATCGCAAACTTCTCTCGCGGCTGGATTGAGTATCTCGTTAAATATAACAATGACGGCACGTTCTCACCGTATCTCCTCGAAAGCTGGGATGTGAGCGATGATGCCAAGACCTACACGCTCAACGTTCGTAAGGGCGTGAAGTGGAACAACGGCGAAGACTTCACATCAGAAGATGTTGCGCGTGTTATTTCCGACTGGTGTGACAAAGCGGTCGAAGGCAACTCAATGGCTGGCCGTATGGCAACGCTCGTTGACGAAGCCACTGGTAAAGCACTTGAAGGCGCGATCGAAGTGGTCGACAGCCATACAGTCAAGCTCAACCTGCCAGCGTCCGATATTTCGATCATTGCAGGCATGGCTGACTACCCTGCGGCGGTCTATCATAAAGACACCAATTTTGACGATATGCTGACAAACGCTGTGGGCACAGGTCCATACCTGCCCGAGAGCATGGAAGTCGGTGTGAAAGCTGTGCTTGTGCGCAACGATGATCACTGGTGGAACAAGGGCAACGGTGCTTGGGCCGAGCGTGTTGAGTTTATTGACTACGGTCAGGATCCTTCTGCGTGGGTTGCTGCGGCTGAAGCTGACGAAGTCGATGTGCTCTATTCAGTTGATGGCGATTTCATCGACATCATGGGTGCAATGGACGGATGGGTGCAAAACGAAGTTGTGACCGCTGCAACGATTGTTATCCGTCCAAATCAGCTCGCTGAAGTTGACGGCAAGAAGCCCTATGCGGACAAGCGCGTCCGTCAGGCGATTGCCATGGCCGTCGACAACAACGTGTTGCTTGAGCTTGGCTATGAAGGCCGTGGTCTTGTGGCGGCCAACCACCATGTTGGACCATCACACCCTGAGTATGTAGATATTGGCTTGCCAAAGCATGACCCTGCTGGCGCCAAAGCGTTGCTGGATGAAGCCGGTATGGGCGATTTCGAGATGGAAATTCTCTCGATCGACGATGCATGGCGTAAGAACACAACCGATGCCGTGGCAGCTCAGCTGCGCGACGCGGGCTTCAATGTGAAGCGCACGGTTCTTCCAGGCAGCACGTTCTGGAACGACTGGGTGAAATATCCGTTCAGCTCGACAAACTGGAACCACCGCCCACTGGGTGTTCAGATTTGGGCGCTTGCCTATCGTTCGGGCGAAGCCTGGAACGAATTCGGCTATGCCAACCCTGAGTTTGACGCACTGCTGACAGAAGCGTTGGCCACAGCTGACGTTGAAAAACGCAAAGTGCTGATGGAAAAAGGCGAAAAGATCCTGCAGGACGATGCTGTTACGATCCAGCCTTACTGGCGTTCGCTTTACAACCACGCCAAAGACAACATTGCTGGCGGTGAACACCACATCAGCTTTGAGATTGATCCTGCTATGCTGGCTTGGAAAGCTTAAGCTAACGGCAAAAGTCTTAAGAGGCGGGGCAGCTCATGCTGCCCCGTTTTCGTTTGATCAGGCGGTTTTGAAATCGTCTTTGCTGTAGCCCTGAACATACAGGAGCGCGGTTAGATCACCGTGGTTGATGCGGATATAACACTCAGCGGCGACACTTGGCTTGGCATGCAGTGCAACGCCGCTGCCTGCGCGGGTCAGCATGCCGAGATCGTTCGCGCCGTCACCGACAGCGAGCACGTCTTGCTCTGCGATACCAAGGCGTGCAGTGATCTCTTCCAGCGCTTGCACCTTGGCCTCGCGCCCTAGAATGGGCATGGCGACCTTGCCTGTCAGCTTGCCACCTTCTGCGAAAAGGATATTGGCGCGGTTTTCGTCAAAGCCAAGCTTGGAGGCGATGGACGCGGTAAAAGCCGTAAACCCGCCCGAAACGAGCGCGGCATAGGCGCCATGTGCCTTCATCGTAGCCAAGAGAGCAGGGCCGCCCGACATCAGGGTGATCCGTTCGGCTAAGACTTGGGCGATGATGTCTTCATCCAGACCAGACAGTAGCGCTACCCGTTCTGTCAGCGCGCCCTCAAAGTCGAGCTCGCCATTCATAGCCTTGGCTGTAATGTCTTTGACGTAGGCGCCTACGCCCGCGACCTCGGCCAGCTCGTCGATGCACTCTTCGTTGATCATTGTGCTGTCCATATCGGCGAGCAGCATCTTCTTGCGTCGGCCGGCTGTCGGCTGCACCACAAGATCCACGCCCAGAGCTTGAACGTCGGACCAGACATCCCATTGATTTGCGGGCTTTTGGCCAATCTCAAACTCCGCCGCTTCGTTTGGCGCGAGCCAGCGCGCATCGCCTCCGCCCCACGCGGTTTGAAGCGCACCGAGAAGGGAGGTTTCAAGGCGGGGCTCTGTTGGAGAGCTTAAGAGCGTGACGGTGTACATGGGCAAGTTTCCGATCGTAGACATTCATGTCGCATTTTGGGTGTCAAGCGGCGTGATAGCGTCATTTCTGCGCTTGCGAAAGGGGGCTGCGCGCTTTAGCTGAGTTCTCAGGACACCCCTCCCTAACGAGGGGCTTATATCTGGAAGGGTATCATGATTGATATTTCAAAACCGGCTCAGCGCCCGGCCAATCCGCGCTTTTCTTCTGGCCCCTGTGCCAAATACCCCGCATTCAATTTGCAACAGCTTGAAAGCGCACCTTTGGGCCGCTCCCACCGTGCCGCTGTTGGCAAAGACAAGCTGAAAGCCGCCATCGAAGAAACGCGTGAGCTGCTCGGCGTTCCTATGGATTACCATATCGGTATTGTTCCTGCATCCGACACGGGCGCTGTGGAAATGGCGATGTGGAGCCTGCTTGGTGCGCGCCCTGTCACTATGGTGGCTTGGGAAAGCTTCGGCGCTGGCTGGGTCACTGATGTTGTGAAACAGCTCAAGCTCGACGCGACCGTGCAAACGGCCGAATACGGCGAGATCGTCGATATGGCAGCGCTTGATTATGACACGGATGTTGTCTTTACGTGGAACGGCACAACGGCAGGTGTACGGATGCCTTCGGGCGATGCGATCCCTGCGAAGCGTGCTGGCCTGACGATTTGCGACGCGACTTCAGCGGCCTTCGCTCAAGACCTGCCTTGGGACAAGCTCGATGTCACTACGTTCAGCTGGCAGAAAGTGCTCGGTGGCGAAGCCGCCCACGGCATGCTGATCCTCAGCCCGCGGGCTGTAGAACGGCTGGAAAGCTATACGCCTGCTTGGCCGATGCCCAAGATTTTCCGTCTTACCAAAGGCGGCAAGCTTATCGACGGCATTTTCCGTGGCGAGACAATTAACACGCCTTCGATGCTCGCTGTTGAGGACTACTTGTATGCACTGGACTGGGCACGTTCTGTGGGGGGGCTGAAGGGCCTTATCGCGCGAGCTGATGCCAATGCGCAGGCGGTCTTTGATTTCTGTGCAGCCAACGATTGGATCGAAAACCTTGCCGTCGATCCCGCCACACGCTCGAACACGTCTGTGTGCCTCAAATTCACGGATTCGCGGATCACTGACGGGGCTGCATTCGCCAAGGCCGTTGCCAAGCGGCTCGAGGCCGAGAATGTCGCTTACGACATTGGCGCCTATCGCGATGCACCTGCAGGCTTGCGCATCTGGTGTGGCGGCACGGTCGAGACGGCAGATGTCGAAGCTCTGTTGCCTTGGCTCGCTTGGGCCTTTGAGGCCGAAATCACTGCATAAACGCGGGGTGCGCAAATGTTGCGCACCTTCCCCCGACATTCCTACATAGAAGGACGCTCACCATGGCTCCCAAAGTACTCGTTTCCGATAAACTCAGCGAAACCGCTGTCCAGATTTTCCGCGACCGTGGCATCGAGGTGGATTTCCGCCCCGAGCTTGGCAAAGACAAAGACGCCCTCGCCGCCGTGATTGGCGAGTACGATGGCCTCGCCATCCGTTCCGCGACCAGAGTTACCCCGACCATTCTGGAAAACGCGCATAAGCTCAAAGTGATCGCTCGAGCCGGGATCGGTACCGACAACATCGACAAAGACGCTGCCTCTAAGAAAGGTGTGATCGTGATGAACACGCCTTTTGGCAACATGATCACAACCGCCGAGCATGCGATCGCGATGATGTTTGCCGTGGCACGCCAGATTCCTGAAGCCAGCGCGTCTACCCATGCTGGGAAGTGGGAGAAGTCTAAGTTTATGGGCGTTGAGCTCACCAATAAAACGCTTGGTGTCATTGGTGCAGGTAATATTGGCGGGATCGTATGTGACCGTGCGCGTGGTCTTAAAATGAAGGTTGTCGCTTATGATCCCTTCCTCTCTGCTGAGAAGGCTGAGAAGATGCAGGTCGAGAAAGTCGAACTGGACGAGCTTCTGGCGCGCGCTGACTTCATCACACTCCATGTGCCCTTTACCGAGCAGACAAAGAATATCCTTAGCCGTGAAAATCTCGCCAAAACTAAAAAAGGCGTGCGGATCATCAACTGTGCGCGTGGCGGGCTTGTCGACGAAGAGGCTTTGGCCGATGCGCTTAAGGCAGGTCATGTTGCTGGCGCAGCCTTTGATGTGTTTTCTCAAGAACCAGCGACAGAAAACCCGCTCTTTGGCCTACCCAATGTGGTGTGTACCCCTCACCTGGGTGCTGCAACGACTGAAGCTCAAGAGAACGTCGCGCTTCAAGTGGCTGAGCAGATGTCAAACTACCTGCTGACAGGGGCTGTCGAAAATGCACTCAACATGCCAAGCGTTACGGCGGAAGAAGCCAAGATTATGGGCCCATGGATTTCTCTGTCGGGGCATCTCGGGAATTTCATTGGCCAGCTGACCGACGAGCCGATCAAAGCCATCAATATTCTCTATGATGGGGCCGCTTCCCAGATGAATCTTGAAGCGCTCAACTGTGCTGTTGTCGCCGGGATCATGAAAACAGTCACACCCGATGTGAACATGGTGTCCGCCCCTGTGATCGCGAAAGAGCGTGGCGTCAAAATTTCGACGACAAGTCAGGATAAATCCGGCGTGTTCGACGGCTATGTTAAAGTGACAGTGGTCACAGACAAGCGCGAGCGCTCCATTGGTGGTACAGTCTTCTCTGACGGCAAGCCACGTTTCATCCAGATTAAAGGGATCAATATCGACGCTGAAGTGGGGCGTCATATGCTCTACACAACCAACGATGACATCCCTGGCATCATTGGTACATTGGGTCAGACAATGGGCGAAAACGGCGTCAACATTGCAAACTTTACGCTTGGGCGTTCTGCGGCTGGCGGTGAGGCCATTGCGCTACTCTATCTTGACGCCCAGCCAGAAGAGGCCGTGCTTCAGAAGCTCAAAGCCACGGGTATGTTCCAGCAGGTCAAGCCGCTCGAATTCGACGTGGCCTGAACCATCTCTTCAAGCAATTAAAAAGGCCCGCCATTTGCGCGGGCCTTTTCTTTTTTTGAGTTGCTGCCTTCCTCTTTCCAGAAATATCCCGGGGGAGTTTGAGGGTACGCAGTACACTTTGACACCCACTCAGCCTTTCAAGGCAATCCAAGCGTCATATTGCGACAGGTAAACATGCCCTGTGAGATCCGCCAGAAAATGGCTCCGTTTCAGGCGGTCCATGACAGGCCCTTTGACTTCGCTCAGATGCAACCGGATGCCCATATCCTTGAGCTTGAGGTTTAGGGCCTCCAAACTTTCGAGCGCCGACAAATCGACTTCGTTTACAGCTGAGAACATCAGGATTACGTCGCTCAAAGGCTCATCACAAACCACTCGGGCGCTTACATAATCTTCGAGAAAGCGCGCATTGGCGAAGTAGAGGCTTTCGTCCACCCGCAATGTTACAACATGTGGCAGGGTCTCCACGGCGTGGCGGTGAATGTTGCGGAAGTGTTGGCTGTTTGGCACGAGGCCAACCTCTGCGACATGCGGACGCGAGGTGGCGTAGAGGTGAAGTGCGATCGAAATGAGCACGCCTGCGGACACACCAATTTCGACACCAAACCCCAAGGTGAGCAGGATGGTCGCTGCAACTGCGGCAAAATCAACTTTGGAATAGCCCCATGCACGCTTGAGGAGGCTAAAGTCGACAAGGCTCAATACGGCCACGATGATGGTTGCAGCCAGTGTAGCTTTGGGGAGAAAGTAGAGCAGAGGCGTCAGCAAGAGTGCGGCGAGCAAGATGCCGATTGCGGTGAAGGCTCCTGCTGCAGGGGTCTCGGCACCAGCGTCGAAGTTTACGACTGAGCGCGCAAAGCCACCTGTGACAGGGTAGCCCCCCGTTACGGCCGCGGCGATGTTTGATGTCCCGAGGCCGATCAGCTCTTGATCAGGCTCGATGCGCTGGCGTTTTTTTGCGGCCAGTGTCTGTGCGACCGAGACGGACTCCACAAAGCCGATCACAGAAATCAGCACTGCTGAAACAAACAAATCGCTCCAGAGTGACGGGCTAAAAGAGGGCATTGTTAGAGGCGGTAGCCCTTGAGGAACCGCACCGACGATTTTGACGCCCCAGTTCTGAAGGCCCAAGCCCCAAACGGCGAGCGTGGTTACAGCGACAGCTGCGACAGGCCCAGCCTTTGCACCGAGGTCTGCGAGCCGAGGCTTGAGCCCAAACCCAAGGAGCATAGGCTTAAGACCTTTGCGGACCCAAAACAGAAACGCTGTCGTACTGACGCCAATCACCAATGTCGGCAGGCTCACATCACCGAGATGCGAGAGCAGCGAACCGAGGATTTGTGGCAATGTGTGTCCGTGGGTCTCAACGCCAAAGATATGCTTGAGCTGGCTCGTCGCTATCAAAAGCCCAGATGCTGTGATGAAACCTGCAATCACAGGATGACTCAGGAAGTTCGCAAGAAAGCCGAGGCGCATCACGCCCATCACAGTGAGCAAAGCGCCTGACATAAATGCTAGTGTGCCTGCGGCGAGTGCGACGGAGGCTGCGTCTGTCAGGCCAAGATTGCCAATCGCCGCAGCCGTCATCAGCGAGACAACAGCAACAGGCCCCACGGCCAGTGCTCGGCTTGTGCCAAAGACTGCGTAGGCCACGAGTGGCAAGATCGATGCATAAAGCCCCATCTCGGCGGGCAGTCCTGCGAGCAGGGCATAGGCCAAAGACTGGGGAATGAGCATGATCGTGACGATCACGGCCGCTACTGCGTCGCTTATAAATGCGTCGCGGTTGTAGTCCCGCGACCATGTTAGAATGGGTAGATAGCGCTTCAGCGCTTTTGGAAAATTGGTCATGGCGCGTCCTTTTGTACGCCTCATATATTCCATTGACGGAATATGTAAAGCTGATTTCTCTAAAGAGCATTGCCATTGAACCGGCGCGAGCTTAGCTAAACCTTATGAGTGATACGATTTATGCCATCGGCGACATCCACGGCCAACACGAGCTTTTGCTTGATGCTCTTGCGCTTATAGAGCTGGATGGAGGCGAGGATGCCCGCATCATATCTTTGGGGGACTTGGTTGACCGTGGCCCCGACAGTTGCGCTGTGATTGATACGTTGTTGAACGGGATCGAGCAGGGCCGCAATTGGACGGTGCTAATGGGGAACCATGACCGCTTGTTTGAGCGTTTCATGCGCACTGGTATTACGACCCACCCGAAGATGCGGCCAAGCTATACTTGGCTTAGTCCTCAGCTTGGTGGCCTTGATACCCTTAGCTCCTATGGTGTCGATGTGACGCTTGCGGAGCCGGATCTGCGCGCAGCGGCGCTTGAAGCAGTGCCTGAAGCACACCGCGCCTTTCTGGCGGGCTTGCCGTTGTATGCAGAAGCGGGAGATTGCCTCTTTGTCCATGCGGGCATTCAGCCGCGCTTGCCGATGGCATGGCAATCTGAAGATGATCTGATCTGGATCCGTGATGCGTTTCTCCAACATGAAGACCC
Source organism: Lentibacter algarum (assembly GCF_040580765.1). Classification (GTDB taxonomy): domain Bacteria; phylum Pseudomonadota; class Alphaproteobacteria; order Rhodobacterales; family Rhodobacteraceae; genus Lentibacter; species Lentibacter algarum. The sequence continues at coordinate 93,844 of NZ_CP158687.1, forward strand.
GTTTGAGAGGCTGGTTGTTCACGGCCATACTGCCGTTGAGGCACCTGAGCACCGGGGCAACCGTGTCAATATCGACAGTGGTGCGGGATTTGGGCGGGCGCTGACGGCTATCGCAATTGAAGGCCGAGATGTGTTTGTGCTTGAAGAGGACGGCAGGCAGCCTCTGCGGCCCTAGATTATTGTGTCAGCATCTTTGGAGCGGGCTCGAAATGACGCCCCGTTGTTCTTTTCAAGGCGTGCTCTCTGGGCCTATGGTGTCACAAATTATCAATAAGCTTAGGGGCATATCATGACCGATATCGTAATCTTGGACGGCGCGCGCACAGCGATCGGAACGTTTGGCGGAGCCCTTGCAGGGACAACGCCTGCAGAGCTTGGGGCAACCGTCACGCGCGCAGCATTGGAGCGCTCTGGTGTCGAGGGTGGACAGATTGGCCATGCAGTGTACGGCCATGTGATCAACACTGAGCCACGCGATATGTATGTCAGCCGGATTGCTGCGATGGATGCAGGTATTCCTGAAACATCACCTGCGATGAACGTGAACCGCCTGTGCGGCTCTGGTGCGCAGGCGATTGTGTCTGCCGTGCAATCCTTGATGCTTCAGGATGCTGAGTTCGCGGTTGCGGGCGGCGTCGAATGCATGAGCCGTTCACCCTATATTGTACCTGCGCAGCGGTGGGGCCAGAAAATGGGTGACATCAAAACGCTTGATATGATGCTTGGAGCGTTGAGCTGCCCGTTTGGGACGGGGCACATGGGCGTAACGGCCGAGAATGTCGCCGCCGAGCATGGCATTACACGCGAAGCGCAGGATGCCTTTGCTATGGAAAGTCAGACACGGGCCGCCAAGGCGATTGAGGCAGGGTATTTTGCCAGCCAGATTGTGCCTGTAGAGGTGCGCGTCAAGCGCGACATGGTGGCTTTTGAAGTGGATGAGCACCCAAAAGCGACAACGCCTGAAGCCCTTGCAGGGCTGCGGACAGTGTTTCAGAAAGAAGGCACAGTGACAGCGGGGAACGCCTCGGGGATCAACGATGGAGCGGCGGCGCTTGTGCTCGCACGTTCTGATGCGGCGGAAAAAGCGGGCCTGAAGCCGCGCGCTCGCGTGCTCGGATACGCTCATGCGGGTGTGCGCCCTGAAGTCATGGGGATTGGACCTGTGCCTGCGGTGCAGAACTTGCTCGCACGCACGCGCCTTAGCATTGCGGATTTTGATGTGATTGAAAGCAACGAAGCTTTTGCGGCACAGGCGCTTGCCGTCAATAAAGAGCTTGGTCTTGATGCGGCCAAGGTGAACCCGAACGGTGGCGCGATTGCGCTTGGTCATCCTGTCGGGGCAACGGGTGCGATCATTACGTTGAAGGCGCTTTATGAGCTGGAGCGCACGGGCGGAAAACGCGCGCTTGTGACGATGTGTATCGGTGGCGGGCAGGGCATCGCCCTTGCGATTGAAGCTATCTGATTTCGATTTCGGCGTGGGCGGATCGCCCTGTTGAGTCTATCACGCTGAGCGCAAAAAACCCTTGGGCCATTGGCCCGAGGGAGACCTCAGAGTTGCGCAGCCCCAGTTCTTTTATCTCTCCATTGGCAAAAATCGCATAGGGCGGTGTGCCCCCACGCAGCTTGAGAATAAGTGGCATATCAGGACTGGCGGCGAGCCGTGCGCCGGAGGGTGGAAAGACGATGTCAGGTTTGTCCGCCGCGGCGCGTTTGAGAGCGTCCCGTGCTTCAAAGCGCTGAAGAGGTTGAGGCAGTTCTGCATTGCTGACGATTAGCGTTTCTGGCGGTGGAGGACTGAGGGGCGAATGCTGAGGGGCGACGTATTGGAATATTTGTCCCAAGAGCGGCGCTGCCGTGTCGCGTGCAAAGGCGCCTTGCATGGGTGTTCCGTCTGCGCGGCCGACCCAAACGCCAACGACATAGCGCCCGTCATAGCCGATAGCCCAGTTGTCACGATAGCCGTATGAAGTGCCTGTCTTGAAGGCGATCCCGTGGCTTAGGCGTGCGTTGCCAAGAGGTGTCGATGATAAAATCTCACCAATTTGCCAAGCTGCGGCGCGCGATGTGAAGCGAGCTTCAGGCTTGGGCGCCCTTTGAAAAACGCTCAATTCCACGGCTTTGCCGCCTTGGGCAAGACCTGCATATAGCGTTACTAGATCGTGCAGGGAGAGCCCAACACCGCCGAGGGCGACCGCCAATCCCGCTTTGCCACCGTGAAGTTGAGGATTCACGCCAGACTGTTGTAAGCGCTGCATGAAACGCTCGGGGCCGATGCGTTCAAGGAGAGTGATCACTGGGATATTGAGTGACATTTGCAGAGCTTCACGGACCTTGAGGACGCCGCGGAACTGACCGTCAAAGTTACTTGGGTTATAGTTGCCAAAGCGTACGGGAGCGTCATTGATCAGGGTCTCGGGGTGGGCCAAGCCCAGATCAAATGCCATAGCATAAACCAGCGGCTTGAGAGCCGAGCCAGGCGAGCGGATTGCACGGGTCATGTCGATAAATGCTTTGCGGTTGAGATCCTCCATTGACGCGGCGGAGCCGACAGAGGCGAGCACTTCGCCTGTGCTATGATCCGCGACAAGAACGGCCATGGTGGCTTTGGGCTCGAGCGTGTCGAGCTTTTTGGCGCTCAAGGCTTCAAGGCGTCTTTGCAAGCTGGCATCGAGCGTCAGAGCGATCTGCTGTCTATCAGGATTTTCGGCGCGGGCGCGAGATGTGCTGTGAAAGGCGAGCGTGGGGAAAGAACGCAGCGTTGGTGATACTGACCGGCGCTGCGCGGAAGCGACGGCCTCGCTTGAGAAGAGGCCATCTTTTGCCAGCCTCTCGAGTGCTGCGTTGCGCGCCTGCGTTGCAGCTTGTGCGAAGCGGTCAGGGCGGCGGGTTTCGGGTGCTTGGGGCAGCACCACCAACAGGGCTGTTTGTGCAGGGGTAAGGCGCTTGGGCTCCTTTCCGAAATAGGCGTAGCTTGCCGCGCGCACGCCTTCGATATTGCCACCAAAAGGCGCGTGCGTAAGGTAGAGTGAGAGTATGTCTTGTTTGCTCATCTTGCGTTCAAGCACCAGAGCGAGTTGCATTTGACGTAGTTTGCCTTGCCAGCTGCCTGTGCGCCCATTCTCTAGCAGCCGCGCCACTTGCATCGTTAGGGTTGAGCCGCCCGAGACGATGCGGCCGTTCCAGGCGGCCTGCCAAGTTGCTCTGAGCAGCGCATAAGGGTCCACGCCTGCGTGCTGAAAGAAACGTTTGTCCTCATAGGCCAGAAGCGCCTTGAGATAATCAGGGTCAACATCGCTTGGGTGTGTTTCGAGCCGCCAGCGTCCGTCTTCAACGGCGAAGGCGCGCAGAAGCTCACCATCGCGCGCACGGACCTCAACAGAGCTTTCATGCAGAAGAGGCGGTAGCTCGGCGCTTGAAACCCAGTGATCAATAGCATCGTTTGCTGCCGCGAAAGAGACGGCAGAGCCCAGAAAGAAAAGGCTATGGCGCGGCTTAATCGGCGGATATGATCACCTCGCCTGCGCCTGTGTTGGCGCGATAGATGGGCCGATACATATCTTCGACCGTGGCAGGCGCATGGTGATATTGCCCCGGAGTAACCGCACGGACGACATAGGCCAGTTCAACGGGTTTGCCAGCGTTTGAGTTGACGGCAGCGAGGAAGCGCTCTGCACGGAACTCTGTACTCTCGGCGCGGCTTGGCTTGAGCCAGCTGAGCGCGCCGATGTCGCCGCTTTGTAAGAGGTTTGGATTGTCGATCTCAAAGCCTGCGGGCAGTGGATCGTTTATCATCAGGCGTGCAGCGGCATTCTCAAAGGGTACGACCTTGAGGTGTGTCACAAGGCGATCGCCTGTTTTTACATTGAGCGTTTCGACAGGTGCGCCCTCTAGCGTGAAATAGCGGCGCTCGATTGCATATCCGTATCCTGAAGCTTCTGGCGCTACGCTTGGCACACCAAAGGTTGTGAGGGTCACGTCTGTGGAGGTATCTGAAGTGTTGGTTAGGCTTTGAGCGCGCCCGAGATCAGCTTCTGTGCGGCGCAGCACGGGGAGGCTTAGTGGGGCTCCGTTGAGGGACAAATTTGTTGTGGTGGACAGGAGCTTATCAACGGCGAGGAGGGTCCAGACCATTTCTTGCGTGGAGCGTTGGTTTGTTGCCTCTACAAGGTTTCCTGCAAGATCAGCTAGCTGGATGGCCTTGCTTCCTGCGTCTTGAGCCAAGGTGATGATTGCGGCGGTGTCTCGGCTGTGGGTTCCGTAGTCGGCGCGCCAGCGATAGCGCTGCGCACCAGCTGTTCTGTCAAGCAAGTCAAGGGCTTGGGTGAACATGGCGTCTGCGCGCAGCTGATCACCATGATAGGCAAGCGCTGCGCCAAGCTGTGCCTTGCCGATCGGTGTATCAAAAGCTGCGGCTTTGACATCGGCATAGTAGCGCAGGTCGGAGACGGCGGTTTGTCCCTCTCGGGCGAGCACATAGAGCGCATAGGCCAGATCGCCGCCGCCCTCGTCGAAATCGGGGTAACTATTGGCGCGGTTGGACAGGTTCGTGAGCGCATTTCTGAAGGCTAGATCCGGAATATCAACGCCGGCAGTGCGTGCGCGGCTTAGGAAGTCTGTGACATAGGCGTCGAGCCAGAGATCGCCGCTTTCTGGATACCAAAGACCAAAGCTGCCAGAGGAGGACTGACGCGTGAGAATGCGCGCGACAGCGGTGTTTACTCTTTCGTTTACATCACCACGGCTGGTGAGCCCGAGGCCCTCTGTGATCGAAGAGAAGTAGAGCAGAGGCATTGCGGCTGAGGTGAGTTGTTCTGTACAGCCGTATGGGTAGCGGTCGAGTTCAGACAATAAGCTCGCCACATCAAACTTGGCGATTGGCCCTGCTGACACCAAGAGCCGCCCTGTGTTTTGGCGATAGGATTGGGTTAAGTTGGTGTCGAGCGTGAGACTTTGGCCTGCGTCCAGCACGAGCCGCCGAGTGGTTGATACTTCTGGGTCGAGCCTGCGCACTGGTAGGGTTAGGGTTTTGGTGAGAGTCACGTTGGAGGGCGTCATGAGAGTGATTGTGATCTCGTGATCGCCGATCTCTGTCGCTGTGAGCGGGATGGATAGGGCGATCTTTTGACCTTGCTGGAGCATCACAGAGTTCGGGGTGTCAGTGAGGTCAAGGCTTAGGCCCGCGGCTTCCAGTGTGACCTCTGTTTCGCCTGTCGGGCCGTCGGCGTGTGTGATCTCAAGTCTGAGAGTAGAGCTGTCGTCGGGGGACAGAAAGTTTGGCAGGCTCGCACTCAAGACCACAGGGTCTCTGATGATAATGTCTTTATTGGCAGCGCCGACGCCTGTCCGCGACCATGCGATGGCCATGAGGCGCAGTGTGCCGTTGAACTCGGGGATATCGAGCGTGATGGTCGCAAGTCCGTCGGAGCCGACTGTGACAGGACCTTGAAAAAATGTGACCAGTTCGTCGGTGGGAGGTGGCCCCTCAAGCCCTGCAGCGGAGCCGGCGTCCCCCCCAGAGCGGATACGGCCGAGATTGCCTTTGGAGGCATCAATGAGGCGGCCATAAACGTCGCGAAGCTCGACGCCAAGCTTACGCTTGCCAAAGTAGTGCTCTTTTGGTGCAGGTGGCTCAAAGCCTGTCAGGTTGAGAATGCCGGCATCAACGGCTGCGAGCGTGACATAGGCTGTTTCGCCAGGCGTAACATTACCGACCTTCACAGCAACTTCGAGCGGCTGGCGAGGCTTGGTTTGCTCAAGTGAGAGCAGCTCGACCTCGAGTGCCTTTTGAGCGGGATCAATGTTTGCGTAGGCAAGCCCGATGGCGCGGGTGGGAAGGAAGCTGTCTTTGGTTTGCATCGGGCTGATGTGCGTCACGGTGACATAGGCGCCTGTGCCCCAAGCCTCCGTGACGTTGATGGGTATGAGGTTTTCGCCAGCGCTGAGATCGACCATCTCAGACGAAATCAGACTGTCGGACATGACTTGTACCATGGCTGTGCCAGAGGTGCGTGGGACGACCCGCAATTGAGCGATCTCACCTACTGTGTAGTTTGTTGCATCAAGCGAAAGTTCGAGAGTGTCAGGCGTACTTACGGCGCCAGCGTCGGCGTACCATCCTGCGTCAAACGCCTCGGATGCAGCGACATATACTTCACCGTCGAGTTCGACAAGCAGCTCATAGCTACCCCATGTGACAGGGGCGCTGACACTGCCGCGCCCGTCTGTTAACGCCAGCTCGCCTGTCGTGATACGCTTGCGCGTGATGATCGGCTCCCAGTTCCAGTTGCCGTTTTGCTCGTACCATTGGTAGCGCTTGTTGAGGCGGTTCAGCGTCCAGCGCGCCTTGCCTTGCTTTGGCTTCATATCCGTTCCAAGCAAGAGGATGTCGAACTCGGCATTTGTGTCTTCGGCGACATCTCCGTCAAACAGTGGTTTGAGTCCGATCAGGGTTGTGTTGCTTTGCACAGGGCGTGTTGTGCGCCGCTCTACGGGACGGCCAGAGCCTTCGGCGACCTGAACTGTGATCTGTGCTTGTAGGGGAAGTCCTTCAGCTTCTGCTTCTGGGAGCCGCAAAGGCAGGCGGGCCTTACCTGTGGTATCTGTTTTGGCAAAGGGCAGGGTGTCTGAGAGGCTGCGAAAGTCTGCCGAGTGGCGCCCAAAGAGAAATCCTGAATAGGCCTCGAGGCTGCGGGTTGCAGAGAGAGTGATGCGCCCTTCGATTGTCAGGTCGGCGGCAGGGGCTCCAAAAAGATACTGTGCGTCAATTTCTGCGATGGCGGCGCTTTGAAAGCTGAGCTCAGTGTCTGCGATATTAATGTCAAAATCTATGCGTTCTGGCAGAAAATCCTCTAGGAGGAAGGTTGCGCTGGCGAGGGCTTCGCCGTCGGCGTCATTTCGCAGTTCAAGCGCCCAGCTTCCACGCGGCGCACTGATTGCGACGGGAAGATTGAAAACATGCCCGCCGGCTTGGTCCTGAGCGGACAGCTGGCGGCTGTATTCGACACCGTCCGGGCGCAGGAGAACGGCGGTCAGAGGCAGCCCCTCCAGCGCTTTTGCTTTGCTGTCGCGTAGAAGAGCTGTTGCAAAGACAGTTTCGCCAGCGCGGTAAGCCCCCCTGTCGGTGCTGATAAAGAGATCGAGTGCCTTGGGCGGATTTCGACCTGAAACGCCGCGATCGGAGAGATCAAATGCGGGATCGGTGAGCGAGAGGAATGTCACTTCTTTTTCGTCGATGCGCGCAATGACCATCGCGGGCGCTGCGCCGCCTTTGCCTGCAGCTTGGGCAGTGTCAAATGTGGCGACGCCCTGCGAATCTGTGCGGGCCTCGGCCAACACTCTGTTGGAGCGTGATACGAGTTGAATTTGAATATCGCCAAGTGGCTTGGCTGTTTGCAAGCTCTTTGCAAAAACGTGGAGGCCGTCTCTGCCTGCGGCACTGCTTAGGCCGATATCTGTCAGAACAAACCACTGTTGGGCGACCGTTCCGTAACGATCTGTCTCGCTTTTCAGGGAGGCACTGAGAACATACACCCCAGCTGGTTGTCCCGCTATGGCTTCGGAAATGGGAAGGCGGGTTTTGCTGTCTTGATTGAGGACGCTTTCTGTAAGTCCTGTACCACTCCAGACTTCTTCGCCGATGTCGCCCGCCAATCTTTCGGCTTGAAACCGGTAGAGTGGCTTGGCGAAAAGATCGTCCTGAAACACACGCAAAATATTGCGATCACTGACGCGACGGAGAGTCAGATCAAGCTCTTCTGCGTTGACGGTTTGAACAGGTATGCTCGCCTCGCCAGAGCTGGGGAGGATATAGCCGCGCCCTGGAAAGCTCACTTTTGGCGTTCGGTCGCGCACGTAGAATTCAATTTTTGTTTCTTTGATAAGGCCTTCGCCACTTTCGGCAGGAAGACCGGCGCGGAAGGTTAAAGTATACCGCGCGCCAAATTCTACGCCAGAAACACAGAGTTTGCGTTCTTCTGCCTCAACTGCAAAGCGCGGATCAGGCAGGGCGACAAAGCGGGTAAAGTCTTGTTCTGATTTTGACAAAGGTTCACTGAAGGTTGCGCAGATGCGAGGGGTATCTGTGGCATTGTCCACGTCATTCTCAACAACGCGGAACCCATACTTTGCGCGCGCATTGCCCAAGGCATTCGTGATCTCTGGGGAGGCGCTCAGCGAGCTTGCCAGCTTGAGCGCTGGGACGGTGTCGCCCCCGCGCCCGCGGCGGTCGAGTGTTTTGGACATGGTCAAGAGCGCACTGGTGCGCACATCGGCCGCCTCTGCCCGAAGGTATGCATTGATTGAAGCGAGGAAGGCATCGTTGGCGTATTTGGACTGATCACTCGTCTTTACAGGTGAAAAGACCTCTAGCAAGCGGGCATAATCTGCCCAGTCTCTGGCCAGATCTGTACGTGCCGTAACGGCGCCCATCCAGCGCCAAGCGTTTAGCGCGTCGCCAGTTGCGTCACGCTCAAATGCGGCGTCGCGCATCGCGTCGGCGCTCCATTGGCTATTTGGGTGCTTGTTTGCAAGGGCTTCTGCAAAGCTCTTTGCATTTGCCAAGTCGTATGAATTTAGAAAATTGAGCTCTTCGGCTCGCAGTGCCGAGAGCGTTTCTTCGTTGGCACTGTAAGAGCGCATTTCGACAGATTTCGCCCCTTCAAAGGGAATCCTTTCGCGCAGTGAAGATTTGGGGAAGCAGGCATTTGACTTGGTGTTGAATGTGTAAGCGATACAGGCGTCAAGGGCTGTACACGCGCGCTTGCAAGAGGCTTCGTCGGTGTCAAAAAGCTGCTGGAGATCATCTCCTAGGAAGTCAAAGTTATTAAACACAGTGACGTGCCTGTCTGGCAGCAGGCTCTGCGCCTGAGACATTGGTACGAGAACCATGAAAAGAAACAGCGCAGCAACAATACGGAACATAACAATCTCCTTGAGTCGTCTTGATGGTCGCACAGCGGGGGCTGTTCGCGCAATGTTTTCGCCTAAACATTAAATCTATCTTCACTGAGCTTGTGCAAGTTTGGCCCATCGGTTGACAGAGTATGGCGGAGATCAGATGAGCCTGACGGGCAAGCTCACGCAAGAAAGGCGGGCACGCCTTGCTGCAGAACGGCTGCTTGAGCAAAAGCAGGCCGAGCTTTTTGCCGCCAATCAGAAACTTGGCGCACATGCCAAGAAGCTCTCCGCTGAAATTGTTGAAACGCGCGCAGAAGTGAAAAATGTGCGCGACGAAAACCTGCGCGTAAAAACAGACCTTTCGATTGCGCAAAAGAAAATCGAAATCGCCGAACGCAGGCTTTGGCTGTCTATCGAGTCCATCAATGATGGCTTTGCCTTCTTCAATGCAGACAGTCAGATGATCATTGCCAATAGGGCATATCTTTGGGTGTTCGACGGGCTTGAAGATGTTGCGCCTGGAGTGAGCTATGTGACGTTGCTTCAGTTGCTCACCGAGGAGGGGATTGTCGATCTGGAGGGGCAGGCGCCTGCAGCTTGGCGTGCGACGATGTTGAGCCGTTGGCAGAGCCCTGCACCAGACCCAGTAACGATCAGGCTTTGGAACGGGGAGTATATCAAGCTGATTGATCAGCGTGGTCATGGTGGGGACGTTGTCAGCCTTGCACTCAATATCAGCGAAACAGTGCGCTATCAGCGTGAGCTAAAAGAGGCGCGTGACAATGCAGAAACTGCGGCCCGGGCCAAGTCTGCCTTCCTTGCGAACATGAGCCATGAAATCCGCACGCCAATGAATGGAGTTGTCGGAATGGCCGAGCTGCTGCTTGAGACGCCGTTGGACGATGAGCAAAATCTCTTTGCGAAGACGATTAAAAATTCTGGTGAGGCACTTTTGGTCATTATCAACGATGTGCTCGATTTCTCCAAGCTCGACGCCGAGAAAATGGTTCTTCAGCATGAGGCTTTTGACTTTGAAGGGGCTCTCAACGAAGTAGTGATGCTGCTCCAGCCTGCATTGCAGGACAAGGAGGTTCAGATCATTGTAGATTACGATATGTTCTTGCCCACGCATTTTATCGGAGATGTGGGACGACTGCGGCAGGTTTTGACCAACCTCATTGGGAATGCTGTCAAATTTACCAGCAAAGGGTGTGTTCTGGTGCGCGTCGTTGGCGTATTTGATCCTGTTGCCAACAAGACGCGCCTCCATGTGAGCGTGCAAGACACAGGGATTGGCATTCCTGCGGACAAACAGGTGCATGTGTTTGGTGAATTCAACCAAGTCGATGATGCACGCAATCGTTCATATGAAGGGACGGGGCTGGGACTTTCGATTAGCCAGAAACTGATCCGTATGATGGGTGGTGAGATCTGGGTTGAATCTGAAGAGGGCGTTGGCTCAACCTTTGGATTTAAGGTTGAACTTGCAACAGAAGCGCAGGCGGATACGAGTACATGGAAGGCGCTTGAGGGGCGCGCGCTTGTGCTTGAGCCATCAGATTTGATCGCCGATACAGCACAGAAGCAGTTGTCACGCCTCGGACTTTCTGCGGAGCGCTGTGCGACTGCCTCTGATGCGATTGGTGCCCTTGGAGAGGATGTCACTGTTGTTTTAGCGGACAGCGCGATGGTGGGGTACGATCTTCTGCCCGCATTGGACGCAGCGGGTTATAAGGGCCGTGTTGTTTTGATGAGTGCGCAGCTTGGCACGTATCAGCAGCAAGGCGATAATGGGCTTGATGTTCATGAGCTATTGAAGCCGTTGGTCACACGTCAGCTTGTTGAAAAGCTATGCCTTGCGGCACCCAGAACAGAAGAAGCCGCATCAGTCGCGGCAGATGTCTTTGAGGCGAATGGTGAGAAGCGCAAAATGCGCATCTTGGCCGCCGAAGACAACAAAACAAATCAGCTCGTGTTCCGCAAAATGGTGAAGGCGCTGGATATTGACTTGAAGTTTGCGGGTAACGGCCGGGAGGCTGTTGAGCTCTATCAGTCTTTTGAGCCGGATCTGGTGTTTATGGATATTTCCATGCCTGAAATGGATGGCAAAGAGGCAACCCGCGCGATCAGGGCGCTTGAGGCAGAGAGCGGCAAACATGTGCCTGTACTGGCGCTCACGGCCCATGCCATGGGGGGGGACAAGGAAGAGATCATGTCTGCTGGCATGGACCAGTTTTTGACAAAACCGTTGCGCAAAGCAGAGATATACGCCGCCATTGGAGGGTATCAGCCAAAGGGAGTGCAGCCTGTTCAGGCGGATGAGGCTGCGGCTTAGCCCGCGCGCAAAAAGGCGGGCTTGTCAGGAGCGGACAACTCGGGCGCATAGGCATAGCCGCCCGTGTCAAACGCTGTCAGCGCCTCTGCGTCTTTCAAGCGGTTCTCGACGATGAAGCGGGCCATCGCTCCGCGGGCCTTCTTGGCGTAGAAGCTCACGATCTTGGGGCCTTGCGGTTTGTCCTCATAGAACATCGGCGTGATGACGCGTGGTTTAAGCGCTTTCAGATCAACCGCGCCGAAGTATTCCTGACTGGCACAGTTCACAAGAATATCTGCGCCTGCGGCCTCTGCTTCGGTATTCAGTTGCTCTGCAATGGCGCTTCCCCAGTATTCATAGAGGTTCTTGCCTTGTGGCGTCTTGAAGCGTGTACCCATTTCAAGGCGATAGGGCTTGATGGCATCCAGCGGACGCAAGAGGCCATAGAGACCCGAAAGAATGCGCAGATGTCCGCCAGCCCATTGCATGGCATCTTCTTCAAGGCTTGCGGCCTCAAGGCCTGAATAGGTATCGCCATTGAACATGAGAGCGGCTGGGGCGGGGCTGAGGGTATCCCAGTTTTGGAAGCGATCATAATTGAGCTTGGCCAAACTGTCGCTCAGGTGCATGAGCTTGGCCAGATCTGCAGCGGTGAGCTTTGCGGCCTCTGCCGCGAGGGCTTCGGCACGGGGCGAAAATGTCGGCTCCGTTACAGGCAGAGTGGTTCCTGCGGTTTCGTTCAGCTTTTTAGCTGGTGAAATAACTACAAGCATATTCATACACCCCCATGTATCAGGTCAATAAAGGCTGGTCCAAATCGCTCGGTGCGTTTGTCGCCGATCAGCCGCTCTAATGCATCTAGGGACTGTGGCCTCATTTGTGCAACCTTTGCGAGCTGTGAATTTGTCAGGGTGAGTGGTTTTTGTGTCCCGCAACTGCCTCGTTGGAGCGTATTTTGGGCGTCAACGAGCTGATCAAATAGGCTCCCCGCTGGTTTACCGGCAAGTTTGCGGCGCGCTGGCGAGGCTTTGGGCGCATCTTCGGCGAGCACTGACAAAAACGCGTGTCCGTATTTTTCGAGTTTCTTTTGGCCGACGCCTGCAATCATGGCGAAGTCATCAAGCGATTGGGGCTTGTGCTTGACCATCTCGATGAGCGTCTTGTCATTGAAGACGATATAGGCTGGGAGGTTGGCAGCTTCTGCGAGCGCGCGGCGCTTGGCTTTGAGGGCAGAAAAGAGTGGCGCGTCTTCTTCGGACACCAGCATCTTGATTTTGGGGCCGCTTGTCGCTGTGCTGACAAGGTCTTTGCGAAGCGTGAGAGTTGCTTTTCCCTTGAGCAGCGGGTGTGCTTTGCGCGTGATCTTGAGTGCACCATGTGCTCGGGCGTCTGGGCGTATTAGATCGTGCCCCATGAGCTGACGTAAAACCGCCTGCCATTGTGCGGGGCGATAGGCTGTTCCCACGCCGAATGTGGGCAGGGCGTCATGTCCAAACTGACGCACCTTGTCTGTGAGTTTGCCAAGAAGAATGTCGATAATTTGGCCTGCACCAAAGCGCTCTTCACTGCGTAGGATTGCTGAGAGCGCCATGCGCGCGGCTTCGGTGGCGTCAAATGTCTCGGGGGGAGTGTCGCAGAGGTCGCAGTTGTTGCAAGGTTCTGAGGCCTCGTTGAAATAAGACAAAAGGAGTTGGCGGCGACAGCTGGTGGCCTCGGCCAGCCCTAGAAGCGCGTTGAGGCGGCCATGATCGGCCTCTTGCCGATCGGCTGGGGCGAGACTTTCGTCAATCTGGGCTCGCCTCAGGCGAATATCTTCTGGGCCATAGAGTGTGAGCGTTTCGGCACGCGCGCCATCGCGGCCAGCACGGCCAATTTCCTGATAGTAGCCCTCGACCGATTTGGGCAGATCTGCGTGGGCGACCCAGCGGATGTCGGGTTTGTCGACGCCCATGCCGAAGGCGATGGTCGCAACAACGATGAGTGCATCTTCTGTGTTGAAGCGGTGCTCGACGCGGCGGCGTTCGTCAGGGTCCATTGCGCCATGGTAGTGGCAGGCATTGTGACCCTCGTCGCGCAGAGCAGCAGCCAGCGCTTCTGTTTTGGCACGTGTGGCGCAATAGACAATCCCACATTGGCCACGCCGCGCGCCTGCATAGCTCAATATCTGCTGGCGCGGCTTGTCTTTGGGCGCGAAGGCGAGGCTGATGTTTGGTCTGTCAAACCCGTGCAAGAACCGCCGCGGTTCTGTGCCTGCGAACAGGCGGGTAATGATTTCGCCTTGGGTTTCGTTGTCTGCTGTGGCGGTGAAAGCGGCAAGGGGAACACCGAGATAGCGCTGAAGCTCGCCGATCCGCAGATAATCGGGGCGGAAGTCATGGCCCCACTGACTGACGCAATGCGCTTCGTCAACCGCGATGCGCGCAACACCTGCGTCGCGCAGGATATTGCGCGTCACGGTTGAGGAGAGCCTCTCTGGCGCGAGATAAAGTAAGCTCAGCTCGCCGGTGCGGGCGGCATCAATCACAGCTTGGTTTTCGTCCTCGCTTGCAGCGGATGTGAGCGCGCCAGCGGCGACGCCTGCTTGTTTCAGGGCGGAAACCTGATCGCGCATCAGTGCGATTAGCGGGGAAATCACAAGGGTCAGGCCTTCGCCCATAAGTGCGGGGAGCTGGTAGCAGAGAGATTTGCCGCCACCCGTCGGCATGATTGCCAACACGCTTTCGCCGTTGGCCACAGCGCGCACAATCTCTTCCTGCCCGGGGCGGAAGGCGTCAAAGCCGAAAACGGACTTTAGAAGCGCATTTGCCGAAGCCATCTACATGTATCTCTTGCTGCTCTTTCCCCCTGTGTCCCACAGCGGCGCAGGGCTGGCAAGGCGGGGTCAGTAGAGTGAAGGTAGGAAATAGTCGCGCAGGGCGATGATCAGGATAAAGACAGCAAGTGGGGCCAGATCAAGCGGGTGTGTGTTGGGTAAAATATTGCGAACAGGGCGAAACACCGGCTCAAACAAACGGTTCAAGCCCTGCCAGATTTGCGCAACCAGCGGCTGTCCGAGATTGAGCACCTGAAAGTTGATCAGCCAGCTCATAATCACGTGGACAAGCAATAGCGTAAAAGCCACGTCAAGGATGAGAGCGAGAGTTTGAATAAATGGGGCCATCTGCCGCGCCTTTCGTACTGTGCAAGCCATACCTAGGTTTTCGTGGCGCAAAGCACAAGTGAGAGGCGTCGCAGCAAACGCGAACCTTGCGCCATGGGTGCAATCCATGTCTTATCAAGCAAAGGATGGCGGGGGTTTCAGGCAATGGAAAAGTCGATTTCGACGCGAAAGCGGATATGGGGGTGGTATTTCTTTGACTGGGCTAGCCAGCCCTATCACACGCTACTGGTCACCTTTATTTTTGGTCCTTTCTTTGCGAGCGTCGCGGCGCAGTATTTTCTAGGCACGGGGCTTTCCGAAGAGGCGGCAGATGCGCAGGCGCAGAGCATGTGGTCATTCGGGCTTGGCTTCATAGGATTATTCATCGGGCTTGGCGCGCCTCTGCTGGGGGCATTGGCAGATAGTTCTGGGCGGCGTGTGCCTTGGATTTTTGCCTTCTCAATTTTATATGTCATAGGCGCTTTCGGGCTTTGGTTTATGCTGCCAGACGGCTCAAATCTCTGGCTTGGCTTGGTCTTTTTTGGGATTGGGTTTATCGGCGCCGAGTGGGCGCTGATCTTTATCAATTCGCAGCTTCCGTCTCTGAGTACAGAGGAAGGTACAGGCAAGATATCCGGTTCGGGATTCGCTTTTGGATATCTTGGTGGCGTTGTTTCACTGGCGATTATGTTGCTCTTGTTTGTTGAGCAGGGCGACGGCAAAACGTTGATCGGCTTAGACCCAGCCTTTGGTTTTGATGCGACCGCACGTGAGGGTACGCGCTTTGTTGGGCCGTTTACGGCTGTCTGGTTTGTGGTTTTTATGATCCCCTATTTTCTTTGGGTCCGAGACGAGCCGGTCGTAAGCAAAGCGGGAGCGAGTGTTGCCGCAGCCCTCAGTTCACTTATGCGATCCCTGCGTGGCCTTAAGAACAATCGGTCATTGGCGGCTTATCTTGGCTCTTCGATGTTTTATCGTGATGCGCTGAATGGCCTCTATAGTTTTGGTGGCGTCTATGCGGCGCTCGTTCTGAACTGGCAGATTACGCAGATCGGCGTGTTTGGTGTGATCGGGGCAATTTCGGCGGCGCTGTTCAGTTGGCTTGGTGGAAAGTTTGACAGCCGCTTTGGGCCTAAGCCTGTGATTATCACGGCCATCTGGCTGCTTATCGGGGTCTGCATCACTGTTGTTTCAATGTCGAGAGAGATGATTTTTGGTGTGCCGCTGGCTGAAGGCTCGAGCCTCCCTGATATTGTTTTTCTGGTGTGCGGTGTGTTTATCGGCGGGCTTGGCGGGACATTGCAGGCGGCTTCGCGCACGCTCATGGTGCGCCACTCCAAGCCTGAGGCGCCCACTGAGAGCTTTGGTCTCTATGGCCTTACGGGGCGGGCCACGGCCTTTCTTGCGCCCACATTGATCGGGCTGGCGACGGCGCTGAGCGGAAGCGCGCGCCTTGGAGTTTCGCCGGTGATTGTACTCTTTCTAATTGGGCTGGTTTTGTTACGATGGGTTAAGCCCGAAGGAGACAGGAGCTAAAGGTGAAAAAGTTATTTGTTGTGTGTGTGCTGGCTTTGCTTGCGGGCTGTGGCGATGGCCAGTCTGAAACAGTTAGCACAAAAAGCGCCTCTGTGATCCCTGCGAGTATGAACGGGAAGCTTGCCAAGCAGCTCTTTGGCGCCGTTCCTGAAGGCTCACAGCAGTCGTCAGCGCCCTATGGAAGCTATGCCAAAGGCTGTCTTGCGGGGGGTGTGGAACTCGCCGAGACAGGACCAACTTGGCAGGCGATGCGCCTGTCGCGGAACCGCAACTGGGGCCACCCTGAACTGATTGATTTTGTTCAGAACCTTTCGCGCTTTGCCGCTACCCAGCCCGGTTGGGCGGGTCTTTATGTCGGCGATATGAGCCAGCCGCGGGGTGGGCCGATGCTCTCTGGACATCGAAGTCACCAGATCGGGCTAGACGCAGATATTTGGATGCTTGCTCCGAAGCGGCTGAACCTGAGTGCCAGCGAACGGGAGAATATTTCCTCTATTTCGTTGCGCCGCTCGAACGGTGCATACACAAATGACAACTACACAAGGCAACATATGGACATCATGAAGGCTGCTGCAAAAGACCCGCGTGTTGCTCGCATTTTTGTTTTTCCAGGTGCCAAAGTGCGGATGTGCAAGGAGGAAAAAGGCGACAAAAGCTGGCTGAGAAAAGTGCGTCCGTGGTGGGGGCATCACTATCACTTCCACGTGCGTTTGAGCTGTCCGAAGGGTATGCGTGGCTGTGTGGATCAAGCCGCTCCACCTGCTGGAGACGGTTGTGCTGATGCGCAGACATGGGTGAAGAATATCCTCAATCCGCCGCCCCCCGATCCGAACGCCAAGCCGGCAAAGCCGCGGCGTGAATACACTCTGGCCGATTTGCCTAATCAATGCGTTGGCGTTTTGCAGTCGCGCTAAGCGCGATATTTGCCGCGCTCTGCGGATGGTATTGGCACTCGGGGCATGCTGATGGTGTGGAGCGTGTCAGCGTATCTCCTCTCATTGGCCCAGCAGACGATGCTGATTTTGGGGGATTTTCAGGCTATGAAACGAATGGGACGACGCGGCACCTTTTGACGGATAGGGGCCACCTCTACACTTTGTCTGGGGAAGAGATTTCAGCCGTCACTTTGCAAGGTATTGACGGTGCCCCGCTGGGCCGCCGCTGGCGGGACGCAGAGGGGCTCGTGGCGCTGGGAAATGGGCGGTTTGCGGTCTCTTTTGAGGGGCGGCACCGAGTTGATATTTACGACGGCACGACAGGTATGATTGTGGAGAAGCTACCTTTGGCCGACGAGTTTGAGCGGCTTGGCGGCAACTCAGGGCTTGAGGCTTTGGCACTTAGCCCCTCTGGAGAGCTTGTGGCCATTGCTGAGCGGTCTGGGGCCAGTGAGCGGCCCTTTCCTGTTTTTGTCTTTGATGGGGCGGAGTGGCGTAAGACCAGCATTTCAAGGCGTGGTGCGTTCCTGCCTGTGGGTGCGGACTTTGGGCCCGGTGGCCGGCTTTATGTGCTCGAGCGGGACTATCTTTTGAGCGGGTTCCGCTCGCGGATCAGGATGTTTGAGTGGCGGGACGGTGTGCCGCATGAAGACGAAACGCTTTTGAAAACAAGGTTTTGGACGCATGCGAACCTTGAGGGGATCGCCGTGTTTGAAGAGGCCGGCGAGACCTATATAGAACTGATCAGCGACAACAATTTCCTACCTGTTCTTGCCAGTGAACTTGTCAGATACCGTAAAAAAGCCCTTGAAATAAGGGGTTTAGGGGGGTAGTAGGGCGCGTCTGAATGGGTCAGGCCAAGTCTCCGCAACCTTGTGAAAACGGAAATGCACATGACACGTACTTATCTTCCTGGCGTTCTCGCCATGGCGGCCATTGTGGTTGCCTCCAATATTCTGGTCCAATTTCTCTTTGGCCAATGGCTGACATGGGGGGCGTTTACCTACCCTCTGGCCTTCCTTGTTACTGATATTATGAACCGCGTTTATGGCCCCAAGGCTGCGCGGCAAGTTGTTGTTATCGGGTTCATTTTTGGTGTTCTCTGCTCTCTGGTGGGCACGCAGATCATGGGCGAATACGGCCCGCTTGTGACACTGCGGATTGCCATCGGATCGGGCACGGCGTTCTTGCTGGCGCAACTCTTGGATGTGGCAGCGTTCGATGCGTTAAGGGGCGGAAAATGGTGGCGCGCGCCGCTTGTTTCGACACTTTTGGGCGCAAGTCTGGACAGCGCGATTTTCTTTACAATCGCTTTCTCCGGCGCACTTTCGTTTATCGAGCCGTCAAATGATGTGTCTTGGGCGGGCGAGGTTCTGCCGCTTCTGGGCGTCGGGCCAGCTGTCCCACTCTGGGTTTCGCTCGCTGTGGCGGACTGGGGCGTAAAGCTTTCGCTGGCACTGCTCGCTTTGATACCGTTCCGCATCATCGTGGGGCGTGTCACAAAAAATACACAACATTTTGTTTGACATATGCGCTCTCTGTGCCAGTCTGAAGCTATCTTAAACAGCTGAAAGGAGGTGCTCTAGTGTCTAATGGGAAACCGGAGAATGGTCTTGGGACAGTTCGGGAGACTCGGATTTAGGGCAGCCCCTAGTTTCGACAAACCACGGATTGGTGCGCCCTAACCAGCCCACCTCCTAAAATCTCGGGGGCCGTTCGACAGGATCGAGCGGCCCTTTTACCTTTCGACTCAAATGTGAAAACAGGGGGGGTGAAAAGCGTGCACAACCCGTGCACAACCCGTGCACCGCCTGAAGAGAAAAATGCCGTTAACCATTTCAGATGAGATAGAGATCGCAGACTGGGAAATTTCCGAGGTTTTTGTGCGTTCAAGCGGCCCCGGCGGACAAAATGTAAATAAAGTTTCGACGGCTGTTGAGCTGCGCTTTGAGGCGGAGCGCTCGCCGAACCTTCCCGCGCCTGTGAAGACGCGGCTGAGGAAACTCGCGGGCCGCCGCTGGACCAAGGAAGGCGCGATTGTGCTTCAGGTCGAAGACACCCGCTCGCAAGCGCGCAACCGCGAGATCGCGCGAGAGCGGCTGGCGGAGCTTATCCGCGCGGCTCTGGTGAAACCCAAACGACGGATCGCGACCAAGCCGACCTATGGCAGCCAGAAACGGCGGCTCAAGGCGAAGAAAGTGCGCGGCGATGTGAAGGCCATGCGGGGGAAGGTGCAGGGGGAGGATTGAGGGAGCTATAGTTTGGATATTCCAAGTCCGTTTTCAATATGAGAGCGTTGGTTTTTAAGAGATCGGTGATCACTAGGGGTTTTGACAATCGTTAAGGTGGAGACGCCCTCTAGGTTTGGATCGGGCTCAAGTCGGACGTGAGTCTTTTCGGCTTTCTTGGAGTATCCATACTTTTCAAGTAGTTTGACCGCATCCTTTGAGTATCGTTTAGGGTTGGTAATTACTTTGCCTAACTGTTCTCGAAGCTCTTTCAGCTCAGCAGACTTGGAATTGTGTTGTAGCAGTGTCTTTGCCACTGCTATGGTCCGTTCATCAATACCAAGCGCTTCCGCCTGTTGTAGCCCACAGTCAATGAGGAATTGAATCCTGTCGCTTATCTCACCAGTATATATCTCTGGTATGGACATGGAAAAGCTATCCTGGTCCCATTGTGACTTATAATCGGAATTTCTGACCGTTGAAGTGCTGATGGCTGCATTAGCGATTTCCAGCTCTTTGATACGTTCTTTTAAGGTATCAATTTCTTGTTCGTACAACTCTTCAGTTTCTCTTACCGATAGGCTGTTACGATCTCGCTCTCGTTGTCTTCGGAGCGCTTGTTCTTGCAGTTCTGTCCAGTCCCAACCTTTTGAAGGGAGGCGTGATCTCGCGGCTATGCAGTACCCAGAGAGCCATTTGCATAATTCAAAGCTGTCTTTGATGGCACCTCCGATATAAAATTTCTTTCCTATTGGCGCCTGAGGCAAGTATACTCCTATTGAGCCACCATAAGCGTTTTGGCCATCGGTGCTATCTCTGAGTTTTGCGCTAAATGTTCTTGAAGGTTCAACTACTACATGCGCAACTCCCCCAAGTTCAAAAGCTAGCCTTTCAATTTGCTTTTCTGAAAGGCTGAAACTTCCATCCCCATGCATCGTAATATAAACGACAGGCAAAAAATTGCTGCCGTTACCAAGAAGTGTTTCCTTAATTATTTCTATTGAAAAGTCATTATCAATTAGACGATGTGGTTTGTCCAATATACTGAAATAACCGTCATCAACTGTAAGTCCGTCTTGAATAATGCTTTTTAGAATAAAGGGCTTTTTTGGGGGTTCGAGTTCAACATTGGCAAGTTTTGCTAAGCATTGCGTTCTCGTCCGAAGAATAGCGTCTCCTTGAACAAGGTTGCCTTGAGTCACAACAAACTCAGTTCTCCAGATTCTACCTTGATCATCATGCTTTTCGTATCTGAAGCCAATAGCGTCAGTGGCATTCTTATCCTTTAGTTCGTGAAACTTTATCTCTTCGCCTTTAAGGGATTTGATATTTGCAACTTCACTTGAAAGATCAGTTATCGCGTCTTCATCGAACAGGGTACAGTAATCAGATCCTTTTAGCCAGGCCAGAGCAAGCCCAACAAATTCAGCACGTTCAAAGTCTTTAACGGCAAACTCGGTCGCAAACGGTATCATCGCACTCAAACTCAGATAAATTCACCTAATTTTATCAACTTAAAGGGGAATCTTCTAAACCACAACCTCCATTTCGTCCTGATCCCCGACTCCAAACACCCGTTTATACCGTTCGATTTCTTCCGCTGGGCCCATGGCTTTGCGGGGGTTGTCGGAGAGTTTGACTGTGGGGGAGCCGTTGGCCGAGACGGCTTTGCAGACCATGGAGAAGGGCGCGAGGGCGTCGCCAGATGTGAGGCCGCGGAAGTCGTTTGTCATCAGGGTGCCCCAGCCAAAAGAGGGGCGGACGCGGCCAGAGAATTGATTGTGGAGTTCGAGGATTTTGTCGACATCCAAGCCATCGGAGAAGATGACCAGTTTTTTGGTCGGGTCTTCACCGCGGGATTTCCACCAGTTGATCGCTGTTTCGGCGGCTGTTGCGGGGTCGCCAGAGTCGATCCTGATCCCTGTCCAGCCAGCGAGCCAGTCGGGCGCGCGCTCAAGGAAGCCTTTGGTTCCGTAGGTGTCGGGCAGGATGATGCGCAGGTTGCCGTCGTGTTCATCGTGCCAGTCTGACAGCACGTCATAGGGCGCGTGGGCGAGGGCTTCATCTGTTTGCGCCAAGGCGGAGTAGACCATGGGCAGCTCGTGGGCGTTTGTGCCTATCGCTTCGATATCGCGGCGCATGGCGATGTGGACATTGGAGGTGCCGATGAAGGCGTCAGGGCCGAGGCCTTCGAGCATGGCTTGCACGCACCAGTCTTGCCAGAGGTAGGAGTGGCGGCGGCGCGTTCCGAAATCGGCGAGTTTGAGGCCGGGGGCCTCGCGCAGGCGCTCGATCTTTTCCCAGAGTTTGGTTGTGGCGCGGGCGTAGAGGACTTGCAGCTCGAATTTGCCCATTTTGCCGAGGACGGCGCGGGAGCGCAGTTCCATCAGGACGGCGAGCGCGGGGATTTCCCAGAGCATGACCTCGGGCCAGCTGCCTTCAAACGTGAGTTCGTATTGGTCGCCCACGCGGGTGAGCTCGTAGGGGGGCAGGCGCAGGTTTTCGAACCATTCCATGAAGTCGGGGCGGAACATCTGGCGCTTGCCGTAGAAGGTGTTGCCGCGCAGGTATGTGCTTTCGCCGCGGGTGAGGGAGAGGGAGCGGATATGGTCGAGCTGTTCGCGCAGCTCGCCCTCGTCGATGAGCTTGGCGAGCGGGACATCTTGAGCGCGGTTGATCAGCGAGAAGCGCACTTGGGCGTCGGGCTTGTTGCGAAAGACCGACTGGCACATCAGCAGTTTGTAAAAGTCATTGTCGATCAGCGAGCGGACGATCGGATCGATCTTCCATTTGTGATTCCAGACGCGTGTGGCGATGTCCATGGGCGGCGGCCCCCTTGCAAAATGTTGCGGACACAATGGGGCGCGGGGCGGATGGGTTCAAGCCCAGAAAGAGCCTGTCAGAGCTGACCGAGCCAGCCAAGAAGCTCGGAGCGCTTGAGTGGCTTGGAGAGGAAACCATCCATTCCTGCAGAGAGGCAGGCGGCCTTGTCGGAAGCGTAAACATTGGCCGTAAGTGCGACGATCTTGGGCTGTGCGAGGGCCTTTTCGGAGCGGATTTTGCGAGTTGCACTGATGCCGTCCATTTCGGGCATCGACATGTCCATGAAGATCACTTGTGGCTGGTGGTACAGGGTCAAGCGAACAGCTTCGCGACCGTTGCGTGCATAGATGATCTCCATCTCGGTATCTTTGAGGTATTTCTTGATCAGAAGTTGATTGGTCAGGTTGTCTTCAGCCACAAGCGCTTTGACCCCCGGCAATTTGATCTCGGCGGCGGTGGCCAAAGCTTCTTCGGCGGCCGCTTCAAGCGCATCAAGCGTGTGATCAAGCTGTAGCGAGATTGTGAAGGTTGAGCCTGTACCCAGGGTGGAACGGATCGAGATGTCGCCGCCCATTTCATGGGCGAGGATGCGCGAGATGGTGAGGCCTAGGCCTGTGCCGCCGTATTGGCGGGTGATCTCGCCGTTGGCTTGGCTGAACTGGTCAAAAATCTGCTCGACCCTGTCTTCTGCAATGCCGATGCCTGTGTCGCTGACATCGAGAGTGACGAGACTGCCCTCGCTGTTGTCATAACAGGAGAGATCGATTGTCACGCCGCCGTGCTTGGTGAATTTGATCGCATTGCCGACAATGTTGATCACGATTTGGCGGATGCGTCCGTCATCGCCACGCAGGAGCGGGGGTACGGGTGTGAGGCAGTTGAGCTCGACAAATATATCCTTCTCGATGGCTTTGGGGCGCAAGATTGAAACAGCGCTTTCGACGCATCCTAGCAAGTCAAAATCAACAGGATTGATCACGGATTTGCCAGCGTCGAGCTTTGAGAAGTCCAGGATGTCATTGATGATCCGCATCAGAGCTTCGGCGGAGTAGCGGATTGTCTCGACATAGCCCTTTTGTTCTGTGTTGAGGCTTTCGTCGTTGAGCAGGTCGGCCATTCCGATGATGCCGTTCATGGGTGTGCGAATTTCGTGGCTCATGGTGGCGAGGAACTGGGTTTTGGCGCACTCACCATCTTCTGCCGCGCGTTTGGCAACGGCGAGCTCTTCCATGTGGTATTTGTCGGCTGTGACATCACGCTCAATCGCGATGATCATTTCGACATTGCCTGCCTCGTTGTAGATCGGAACTTGGTTGGTTTCGACCCAGATTTTTGTGCCGTCTTTGCGGTAGTTGATGAGCTCTGTGCGCAGAGGCCTCCCTGAGGCGACTGCGTCTTCAATGGCTGTGGTTGTCGCGACAGAGGTATCTGCACCATCCAGAAGTGTGCCCGGGCGCTTGCCGATGGCTTCTTCGCGGCTATAGCCAGTGATCCGTGTGAAGGCCTCGTTGACCCAAAGTATGTGCCCCGTCGGGGCGGCCACAATCACAGAGTCATTTGCGTAGCGTGCGACGAGAGCAAGGCGACGGATTTCGCTTTGTTGGTCGTGCAGAGCCTTATTGAAGGCTGCGAGCTCGAGGCTCTGTTCCAACATCCGGCGATTGCTTTTGGTTTTGTGGTCAAAGTCGCCTTGGGAGTATTGGAGGAAAGTATAAATCAGAAAGATGGTCATACAAAAGGCGAAGAAGGTATAAATCTCTGCCTGAAGCCCAAGGCTGCCAAAGGCGGCGCCGTAGACCATGGCTGCGATGCCTGACGCAAGGAGCGTACCGAGCCTGATATAAGTCGCGACAGGGTGAAAGCTGAGCATGTAGCTCGAGTTAATGCCGCCGCCTGCGATAAAGGCAAAGCAGAAGGCGAGCGTCTCGGGAGAGCCTTCGAGCCAGACAGGGAAGAAGGCGAGCGAGACGCTTGTGGCGGCCTGAAAGGCGGCTGTGAGGCTGGCGATATTGTAGAGGCGCTTGAATGATACGCCGTGTTCGAGCTTGCGTGGAACAGACATTAGAAAAAGGCTGTCCACAAGCTCGCCTGCGAGCAAAGTCAGGTAGACCGCGAGGCTGACGAAGGGATGCCCTGTAAGGAAGAGAACGAGAGAGCCGCAGATCATGAAAATCTGGCGGAACCAGAAGTAGGAGGGCCGGCGGCGCGCGTAGCGCAGCAGCAAACCCTCGGGGCTGTTGCGTTGCTCGAACTCTGCGAGCTTCTGTTCATGTTCCAGAGTATCTGTCGGCATCGCCGCTTGCATCCTTCCACGCGCTCTTGTGGAAAGACCTAGCCTTTTTTCGCTTAATGAAAAGGTAACAGACGCCCTTATTTAAAAGCGTTTTTAACAGTATTTAGCTGATTTTTACGCCCGCGGCGCGCAGTTGCGATTTGGCGGCGGCAAGCGAGCCGTCAAGATCAATTGCGCGGCAAAGGCTCTCATGCAGCTCGACGGCATAGCCAAGGCGCGCTGCATCAAGTGCAGAGTAGGCGACGCAGAAATCTGTGGCGAGGCCTGTCAGCACGAGTGAGCGGATGCCGCGTTCTTGGAGATAACCATGCAGGCCAGTGGCTGTGCTGCGGTCATTTTCAAAGAAAGCAGAATAGCTGTCGATGTGGGGGCGAAAGCCTTTGCGTACAATCATCTGGGCGGCGTCTGTGCGCAGGTCGGGATGAAAGGCGGCACCATGCGAACCAATGACGCAGTGATCGGGCCAGAGGACTTGCGGGCCATAGGGCATTTCTGTGAGCTCATAGGGGCCTTTGCCCTCATGGGAGGAGGCAAAGGAAGAGTGTCCTGCTGGATGCCAGTCTTGGGTTAGGATGACGGAGCTGTGCTCGTCCATGAGCGCGTTGATGCCTGAAACGATCTGATCGCCTTCGGCGACAGCGAGCGCGCCGCCAGGGCAGAAGTCATTCTGAATGTCGATCACGAGCAGAGCGGTATCGGCGGGCATGGCGGGCTCCTTTGAGGCTTGTCCTGCGACAATGGGTAGGGGTGCATCAGGGCGAACTCAAGAGTAAACATCTTGCCGAAACCGCGATTCCCAGCTAGGCCGAGACTATGTTTATACTTGCTGCACTCTATCATTTCACTCCGTTTGAAGACCCCGCTGCGATGCAGGGGCCGCTCCAAGACGTTTGCCGAGAAAATGGAATTTCTGGCTCTCTTCTGATTGCGCGTGAGGGGATCAATGGGACGATTGCGGGCCACCGCGCCGGTCTTGATACCGTTCTTGGCTATATCCGTGCTTTGCCCGGATGTGCGACTTTGGACTGGAAGGAGAGCACTGCCGCGAGCCAGCCGTTTGCGCGCATGAAAGTGAAGCTCAAGAAAGAGATTGTCACGATGGGCCAACCTGATGTGGATCCGCGCGCCCATGTGGGCAACTATGTGGAGCCAGAGGACTGGAACGAGCTTATCCTGTCAGAAGATGTGGCCGTGATTGACACGCGCAACGATTATGAAGTTGCAATCGGCACATTTGAAGGCGCGGTCGATCCTATGACTGCGAGCTTTCGTGACTTTCCAGCTTGGTGGGAAGAGAACAAAGAGCGCTTTCACAACAAGCGGATCGCTATGTTCTGTACCGGCGGTATTCGGTGCGAAAAATCGACAAACTATTTGCTCGGACAAGGGATTGAAGATGTCTACCACCTGAAGGGTGGCATTCTGAAGTATCTTGAGAAAGTGCCTGAAGAGCAGAGCACCTGGAACGGGGAATGCTTTGTGTTTGACGGGCGTGTCTCGGTGGGCCACGGCTTGCGCGAGGGGCCCCATGAGCTGTGTCATGCGTGTCGCCGCCCTGTCCTGCCAGAAGATAAGGCGCGGGCAGAGTGGGAGCAGGGGGTTTCGTGCCACCACTGCATCGGCGAGACGACAGAGAGCGATAAGACCCGTTTTCGCGAGCGTCAGAAGCAGATCCGTCTTGCGGCCGAACGCGGCGAACAGCACATTAAGGTGGACGTGCCTGTCGAGCCGCTGGGCTAAAGGCTGGTTGACGGGTGGCCTGTTTCATCGGGCCATGGGCCAAATAGCGCTCATAGACAGGGGTCTTTGACTTATGTCCTGTTCGGCCAGCTCTGTAATATGCCAGCCTGACCCCATCTGACATCCACCACCTGAAGGGGATTCGAAAATGTATAAACTGCTTTTGACCATACCGCTTATTGCTGCGCTTGGAGCTTGCGATACGACCGACCAGAGCATGGCGGCAGGCGCGCTTGGCGGCGCTTTGATTGGTGCGGCTGTGTCGAGTTCTGATGATAGGACCAAAGGGGCGATCATCGGCGGTGTCGCGGGCGCAGTTGCTGGCAACCTGATCGGAAAAGCTCCGACGGCGGGCGACTGTGTGTATCAAAACCCAGACGGTAGCCGCTACGTGGCGCGCTGCCCCGCCTGATCTGAACCTATGACAAGACAGACAGAGGCACCGCAGTGACAAGCTGCGGTGTTTTCAGTGTTGATTCTATCTATGGTTGAGTGTCAAAGTATCACAAGGCGCTGGATTCTGTTCACGGGCGATGCGCAATCGTTCGTGGAGCAGTCGTCAGGTTACGAGTGATATTTGGGAGCTGTTCTGATTTATCAGAGGGTATTTGAGCAATTATGTCTGTTTCTGGGCGTTGCGGGAGGGTTTGACGCGCGACTAGAAGGCGCTGTCCTGTGCCTATATGGCCGGAGATGCAGCGCATGAGTATCAGTAAGCGGCTGATGGATGTGATGTTGTCGAGTCTTCTTATAGTTGTTCTATCTCCTGTGGCTCTTGTCATCGCGGGGGTGATCAAGTTGTCTGATGGGGGAGATGTATTTTATGTTGCTGAGCGGATGCGGGCGGTGAATGTGCCGTTTCAATTTTGGAAGTTTCGCACCATGAGGCTGGCTGAAGCTGAGGCGGTTCTTTCAGGAGGGCATACTGCGGGGCGTGTGACACGCGTGGGCCGTTTCTTGCGGCGTACACGTTTGGACGAGTTGCCACAGCTAATTAACATTTTGCGTGGCGATATCAGCTTTGTTGGGCCGCGTCCGCCACTACGACGCTATGTGGAGATGTGTCCTGATGTTTACAGTGAGGTCTTGAGAACGCGCCCTGGTGTGACGGGCTTGGCGACGCTCGCCTATCACCGCCGTGAGGAGGCTCTGCTTGCACCCTGTCAAACGGCCGAAGAGGCAGAGACAATCTATGTGCGTTCCTGCATCCCAGTGAAGGCGCGGCTTGATTTGATTTATGCGCGCGAGCAGAGCTTTTGCTATGATGTACAGTTGATGGTTGCGACTGTTTTTAAGCGCGTGCGGCTCAGAGCGCGTCGAGGCCGCTTTTCAAGTCGTTAAAGCTGTCGGCCTTGTCCATATGTGCGTGCAAGCGGGCGTTGTATCCGCCTTCTGTGCTGAGAGACTGCAAGAGAGGCGTGAGCGGGCTTGCTGACAGGTTTGCTGCGATGAGACTGCGCAGGAAATCTTGTGCTTTCGTTGCCTCGGCGCCTTTGTCAGCGGCCCAATCAGAGGCTGTCAGCAGCATTTGCACGACGGGGGACAAAACCGCTTGGGCCGAAAGCATGGCGCGGAACTCGGCCTCAGTTTTCATATTGAAAACATCATGCGTCGCGAAAATATCGGACACGAGATCAGACTGTGGAAAAGCGATGAGGGGCGAGCGGGTCTGCGCAATCGCGGGGAACGGGAGGACGAGGCTTTCGGCCGTCGCAGGGCCAATCAGGGACTGCACCTCGGAAAGCGGGAGATCGGCTATGAAAGAGATCACACGTTGGCCTTCTCGAAAGGTGAGCGCAGGGAGAAGCTCACGCGCGATGTCGGGCATGAGGCCGAGAAAAAGCACATCTGCCGCAGCCGCGACGTCTGCGTTGGAGGCCACGACCACGTTTTCGTAGGCGGCGTTTAGCATGGCCGCGTTGGCAGCGGAGCGCTCTGAGACTGTGATCTGGTGACCGAGCGGCGCAAGGGCCTGAACGACAGCTGTTGCGATTGTGCCTGTGCCAAGAAAACCGATTTTCATGTGGCTGTTCCTTGTGAGGATATGTTCAGAATGAAAAAAAGCCCGCGCAGGGTGAGGGCGCGGGCTTTGGATATTTAAGGCAATCAGAAAAAGCTGCTTAGCGTTTGCGATCGCGCCGCGAGGACATGGGCTGGAACGCCACGCCAACATGCGCTTCGCAGTAGGGCTTGCCTGACTGTGTGGGTAGCCCGCAGAACCAGAAATCATCGGTAGCGGGGTCGCCAACAGGCCATTTGCAGGTGCGTTCGGTCAATTCCATGAGTGTGAGACGCTTTGCTTTTTTCTCAATTTCGCTGACTTTTGCGAGGGCTTCGGCGCTGATCTCGTTGTTTGAGGGCTGCGGTGGAAGCGGCTGGCCTGCCGGAATGATGGCACGGCGCGCAGGGCTTTTGGGAATAGGCTTGGCTTCGACCTCAACCTCGGTCTCAGGCTCTGCAACGGGTGCAGGCTCGGCCACTTTTGCGGCAGCCTTGGGTGGCGCGGCTTTGGGTTTTGACGGCTTTTTGGGCGCGCTTGGAGCGGCGGCTTTGGCATCTGGCTTGGCCGCGCCTGTTGTGGTGCGGTTGGATAGGCCAAGGCGGTGTACCTTGCCGATCACAGCGTTGCGGGTGACGCCACCAAGCTCTTTGGCGATCTGGCTGGCCGACTGGCCTTCGCCCCACATCTTTTTCAATACTTCTACGCGTTCGTCTGTCCAGGACATGCGGTTTCCTTGAGGTTGGGGGGCCGTGTGCACGAGGCGGGCCAGAACTTGGATCAGCGCCCTATACTAAGCATCGTGGGCGCAGATACAAGGTGCAGAATCACTCCGAGGGTGATGCGGCTGACTTGAGATGGCTTTCTCGCCACGCCAGCAGCCCTGCGCCAGAGAGAATGGTTAGCGCGCCGACCCCCGAGACGACGTCTGGCCACGCGCCAAACAGGGCTGCATCATAAGCGGCGGCGAAGATCAATGTGGTGAATGCAAAGGGCGCAATATAGCTGGCTTCGGCGCGGGCCATGGCATTGACGAAGAAGAACTGGGCCATGGCCATTGCAGAGCCGACGCCTGCAAGGACGAGCCATTGTGAAGGACTGGGCATTTGCCATACGGGGAGCACAGCGAGGCTCGCAATGATCAGGCCGATCGCGTTGTTGACGAACAGAATTTGCAATGGCGGCTCAGAATTTGCGAGGCGCTTGATCAGGATCACTTCGAGCCCCATAAAAACCGCAGCGCCGAGGGCCAAGAGCGCACCTGCCTCGAAGCTTGCGGGGGAGGGACGCAGAAGCACAAGCGCACCAAGAAAGGCAATGGCGGCCGCGCTCCAGCGCACGGGGCCGACCCGCTCGCCCAGAAGCGGAATGGCGAAGACCATTGCAAAGACGGGGTTGAGGAAGCTGATCGCTGTGGCATCTGCCATGGGAATAAACGCGACGGCGGCAAACATCAGTGTGACGCCGCTCCAGCCGAGCAGTGAACGTGCAGTGTGGAGCTGCAAGTTTGGCCGCGAGATCTTCTGCTGGGTGGCTGTGACCACGGCGCTGATCAGGACAAAGGCGAAAAGAAAGCGGCCATGGCTGATCTGTAAGGGATGCAATGGCGTGCCAAAGCGTGGGTCAGACGCGAGCTTGGCCATCAGCGTGGAGCTGGCGATAAAGAAGGTTGCTGTGAGCATGAGCATCACGGCGAGGCGCGCATTGGGGAGGGCGAGAGCTTTCATGTGGAGAAGCGATAGAGAAGCGGCTGGCGGGGGCAAGAGGTTTTTGCTTCCCTTGGGGCAAGGGCGCTGCTAGATGGTCCGTATGTGCAACGCAGTGAACTCTTTCTTCTCACGACGCCGACGAGCGTAAGCTCGGCGACTGCACGGCTATGGGCGCGGCCACAAGGCGCTCTTTTCTGTCCCCCATGTTGACTATGCCCGCCTGCTTCGGCACTTATCGGGCTTCTTATAAGGATAAGACCTATGATCCCTTCTCTTTTGCCGACCTATAACCGTGCGCCTTTGAGCTTTGTCTCGGGTGAGGGCAGCTGGCTGACGGAAGCGGACGGGCGACGCTTTTTGGACCTTGGAGCGGGTATTGCTGTAAATGCTCTGGGGCATGCCAACCCCGCCTTGGTCGGGGCGCTCACAGAGCAGGCGGGGAAGCTCTGGCACCTCTCCAATCTCTACCAAATCCCGCAGCAGCAGGCTTTGGCGGAGAAGCTTGTGGAAGAGACTTTTGCGGACACCGTATTCTTTACCAACTCGGGCACAGAGGCCTGTGAGCTCGCCGTCAAAATGGCGCGTAAATATTGGTATGAGAAAGGGCAACCTGAGCGGGTGGAGATTATCACCTTTGAGGGCTCTTTCCATGGCCGCTCGGCGGCAGGCATTGCGGCAGCGGGCAGCGAAAAGATGACCAAGGGTTTTGGGCCGATCCTTGGCGGGTTTACCCATCTGCCATGGGGCGACCACGACGCTTTGCGCGCGGCTGTGAGCGAGAACACCGCGGCAATTCTGATTGAACCTGTGCAGGGCGAGGGCGGTATTCGTCCGCTGCCTGACCAGTGCCTGAAGGGGCTGCGCGATCTCTGCGACGAGACGGGTGCGCTGCTGATCTTGGATGAGGTGCAATGTGGCGTGGGCCGCACTGGGAAACTCTTTGCCCATGAGTGGTCAGGGATTGAGCCTGATATTATGATGGTTGCGAAGGGCATTGGCGGGGGCTTCCCGCTCGGGGCTGTGCTGGCCCGCGAAGAGGCCGCGAGCGGAATGGTCGCCGGGACGCATGGCAGCACATACGGGGGCAACCCTCTCGCCTGCGCTGTTGGTCTCAAGGTGATGGAGATTGTTTCGGACCCTGCGTTTCTAGCTGAGGTGAACGCCCGCGCGGGCGGCTTGCGCCAGAAGCTTGAGGGCTTGGTTGCGGCGCATCCTGATGTGTTTGAAGGTGTGCGCGGCGCGGGGCTGATGCTGGGCCTGAAGTGTAAGGTTGCGCCGATTGACGTTGTGAAGGCGGGGTATGAGGCGGGTGTGCTCTCTGTCCCTGCTGCGGATAATGTGGTGCGGCTTTTGCCAGCGCTGAACATTACGGAGAGTGATATTTCTGAGGCGGTGGCGCGCCTTGATAAAGCCGCGAGCGCGGTCAGTGAAGGACTTAAGGCATGAACCATTTTCTCGACATTCATAAAACGAGCAAGGACGACTTGCGCGGTATTATTGACCAAGCAGCGGCAATGAAAACGGCGCGGGCAGGACGGCCCAAGGGTGCGCTTGATGACGAGCGCCCGCTTGAGGGGCAAATGGTTGCGCTGATTTTTGAAAAGCCCTCCACGCGTACGCGGGTGAGCTTTGATGTGGGTGTGCGTCAGATGGGGGGGCAGACCATGCTTCTGACGGGCAGTGAAATGCAGCTTGGCCACGGTGAAACGATTGCGGATACCGCTAAAGTGATGAGCCGCTATGTCGACCTGATCATGATCCGTACATTTGATGAGTCTGTGCTGCTGGAAATGGCGGAGCATGCGACTGTTCCTGTGATCAACGGGCTCACGGACCGTACGCATCCTTGCCAGATCATGGCGGATGTTCTGACCTATGAGGAGCACCGCGGCTCTATCAAGGGCAAGAAAGTGGTTTGGTGTGGCGATGGCAACAATGTCTGTGCGTCCTTCCTGCATGCGGCGGCGCAGTTTGGCTTTGATATGGTCTTTGCGGGGCCAAGCCAGCTGGACCCTGAAGACGAATTTATCGGCCTTGCCCGTAAAGCAGGTGTGAGCGTGAGCCTTGAGCGGGATGCGAAGACTGCTGTGCAGGGTGCGGATCTTGTTGTCACAGACACATGGGTGAGCATGCATGACGGGCAAAGCACCAAAGAGCGCCGCCACAATATGCTGCGGCCCTATCAAGTGAACGAAGACCTGATGCGTCATGCGAAGCCTGATGCGCTGTTTATGCATTGCTTGCCTGCGCATCGCGAGGACGAGGCGACGAGCGCTGTGATGGACGGGCCGAACTCTGTGATCTTTGATGAGGCGGAGAACCGTCTTCATGCGCAGAAGGCTGTGGTGCGCTGGTGTCTAGGCAAGTAGGCGCGGCTTAAGCAGAGCTTGGGGGGCAGTCCCCCAGGCCGCAGCCAAGCTGGGGGACCAGTCCCCAGGCCCCTTGGGATATTTCTTGAAAGAGGAAGCCGTAGGAGCTTTGGTCTCTGTGCTTGCGCTTAGTGTTTTGTCCAATAGGATGCTAGCGCAAACAGGAGAGTGTGAATGTCGCGCGCGAATATCGGTATTTACGGGCTTGGTGTGATGGGGAGCGCTTTGGCGCTGAACCTTGCTGAGCAGGGATTTGACGTTGCGGTGACCAACCGCGAGGTGAGCTGGATCGCCGACTTTGTTGCAGAGGCGGGGCCGTTGGCCGAGCGTCTGCATCCGCATTCTGAGCTCTCTGCCTTTGTGTCAGGACTGAAAACACCTCGGGTGATTCTGTTTATGATCCCGTCGGGCGCGCCTATGGACAGCATGATCGCGGCTGTCACGCCGTTGCTTGAGGCAGGTGATACGATCATTGACGGGGGCAACGCGAATTTCCACGATACGCGGCGACGCGCGGAGGCGCTGGGCCAGCAGGATCTGCACTTTGTCGGTATGGGCGTTTCGGGCGGCGAGAAGGGTGCGCGGCATGGGCCGTCGATGATGGTTGGTGGTACGGCGCATTCTTGGACCCAGCTTGAACCGATGTTGAGGGCTATTGCCGCGAAATATGAAGGCGTGCCTTGTGTGGCGCATCTGGGGCCTGACGGGGCGGGGCATTTTGTGAAGACCGTGCACAACGGGATTGAATATGCCGATATGCAAATGATCGCGGAGGCTTATGGGCTGATGCGTTTTGGACTTGGAATGAGTGCACCGGAGATTGGTGCGCAGTTTGAGGCTTGGGATAAGGGACCGCTGCGCTCCTATCTTGTGGAAATCACAGGTGCGCTACTGCAATACGAGGAGGCAGGCGTTCCGTTTGTCGACCATATCCGTGATGCGGCGGGTCAAAAGGGCACGGGACGCTGGACTGTGATCGAAGCGCTGCAGATGGGGCAGAGCGCGAGTATGATTGAAGCGGCCATTGGTGCGCGGAGTTGGTCGTCGGAAAAGGTCCTTCGCGAGCGGCTTGGCGTGCAATATGGCGCAGGGCGCGGCGCTGTTTCCGTCAGCTTGGATCAAATCGCGGATGCGTTGATGGCGGGGCGTATCTTGGCCTATGCGCAGGGCTTTCGCATTTTGAGGCAGGCCGCCGAGGAATATAACTGGCCGCTTGATTTTGCGCGGATTGCGCAAATTTGGCGGGCAGGCTGTATCATACGTGCGGCCTTGCTGGACGATATCGCCGAGGCTTTTGAGAACAGTGCCAGCCATGGCGGGCAGCTTTTGGAAGCGGAGGCGATTGCGGCCAAGCTTCAGGCCGCTCTGCCCAGGTTGCGGGCTGTTGCCGGCGCAGCACTGGGGGCGGGGCATCCTGCGCCTGCCTTGAGCAGTGCTGTCAGCTTCTTTGACAGCCTGCGGATTGGCAGCGGCACGGCCAATATCATTCAGGCGCAGCGAGATTTTTTTGGCCGCCACGGCTTTGAGAGGCTCGACCAAGAGGGCAAGCATCATGGGCCGTGGTGGGACTGAACGAAGCTTTGAGCTTAGTGTACGACGGCGGACAGAATATAGAAGATCAGCCCTGACATGATGGCGGCGGCGGGCACTGTGATGACCCATGCTGCGATGATTGTCATGAAGTGTGAACGGCGCACGAGCTTGCGACGACGGCGCTCTTCTGGGGCAATACGCTGTGCATCTGGCATTGCAACCGTGCTGGCACGCATGCGCTTTGCGGCGTCCCATTCGCGGAAGAAGCCAACGCCGAAGACTGCGCCCACGGCAATATGTGTCGAGGACACAGGCAGGCCGAGCCAACTTGCGATGATCACTGTGATTGCGGCTGAGAGCGAGACACAATAGGCGCGCATTGGGTTGAGCTTTGTGATCTGTGAGCCGACCATGCGGATCAGTTTGGGGCCAAAGAGGAAGAGGCCGAAGCTGATCCCGAAGGCGCCGATGATCATGACCCACATTGGGATCGCGACTTTGTCAGCAAAGCTGCCGTATTCGGCGGCGTGCACGATGGCTGCGAGGGGGCCAACCGCATTGGCCACATCATTGGCCCCGTGGGCGAAGCTGAGCAGTGCTGCCGAGATAACCAGTGGAATGCCAAAGAGGGTTTTGAGAGATTTGTTTCGGTTCTCAAGCCCTTCAGACTGACGGCGGATCAGTGGGATTGTTACAAGCCATGCCGCGACACCAAGTGCGAGGCCGATGGCCAGAGCTGTTGGAAGATCGATCTTCATGATGCGCTTGAGGCCCTTGAGGGCAAGGTACGAAGCGAAAGCGCCCGCCATGATGCCTACGAGGATTGGAACCCACTTTTTGGCGGCTGCGATCTTGTCGTCTTGATAGATCACACGCGATTTGATCAGAGCGAGGAAGGCGGCGGCAATGGCTCCGCCCAGAACAGGCGAGATGACCCAGCTCGCGGCGATGGCGCTCATGGTGGGCCAGTTGACAGCGGAGAGGCCCGCGGCAGCGATGCCTGCGCCCATGACGCCACCGACAACAGAGTGTGTTGTTGAGACAGGCGCGCCGACCCATGTGGCGAGGTTGACCCAGAGCGCAGCGGAAATCAGCGCGGCCATCATGGCCCAGATGAACACATCGGCAGAGGCCATTGTAGAGGGGGCAATGATGCCTTTGGAAATTGTGGAGACCACATCACCGCCCGCGAGGAGCGCGCCGGCGCTTTCGAAGACAACGGCGATGGCGATGGCGCCGCTAAGTGTGAGCGCGTTGGCGCCAACGGCGGGGCCCATGTTGTTGGCGACATCGTTTGCGCCGATGTTGAGCGCCATGTAGGCGCCGAAGACGGCGGCGAGGATGACCACGTAGTTTTGCGGTTCAAAGCCGAAGAAGATCGCAGCGGACAGGCCGGCGAGGACCATAAAGGCAAGCGCTATGCCGGGGCCCATCATGGGGCGTGCAACATACTGGGTGGCATTTTCCAGATAGGATAGGCGGTGCAGGTCGCGGTCGAGTGTTTCGAGGTGATCGGCGTCGTGCTTATTGAAATCTGTCATTTTGCCCCCCTTGGCGTTCCCGCTCGGTTAGAGAAGGTTGGGGCGTAATTCAATCAATTTGTCACAAAACTGATACAAAACTGTTACAAACTGCGCAGCATGTCCTGCAGTTGGGGCTCTTGCACCATGTTTGCAGCTTCTGCTGGGCTGACCCATTTGCGCTCGCGCTGGGAGGCTTCTGGGTAGTCATCGCGCATTTCGTTGACTTTCACCGAGAAGACCAATGTTTCTACTGCCACAGGCAGGCCGCCTTTGAGCTCTTTGTCATAATTGTAGAGACCAAGCGCTTTGCCCATGACCGTGCCTTTGCGCACGCCCGCTTCTTCCCAAGCTTCTTGCAGCGCGGCTTCAGAGGCGTTTTTACCATCAATTGGCCAGCCCTTGGGAATGATCCAGCGGCCCGTATCCCGCGAGGTGACGAGCAAGATTTCTTTGTCGTCGGTGTCGTTGGCTTGCTTGTAGCACAATGCTGCGACTTGCAGCCGCTTTGGACGACGCAGAAACGGGCTGAGGAGCTCGCTCCAAGCTTTTTGGAATTGTTTATTCATAAGTGACTGACTAACTGCCGCGATTTTATTATTGATTAACACACGTATACCATTTTTTTCTGCAATTGCAAAGACGGCGCTCATGAGCGGCGTTTTGTACGCAGGGTAGGGTCTGCTTCGCGGGGGTCTTCGGGCCACGGGTGGCGGGGATAGCGGCCACGCATGTCTTTGCGCACATCAGAATAGGAGGTATCCCAGAATGCTGGGATATCCATTGTGGTTTGCACGGGGCGCTGGGCGGGCGACAGGAGCGTGACGCGTAGAGGCTTGCCCGCGACTTGGGGGTGGGTGCGCTGGCCAAACATTTCCTGAATGCGCAGCGAGATTTCGGGATCATCGCCCGCGTAATCAATCGGGATCTGACGGCCCAAGGGCGTGGTGAAATGAGCGGGGGCGTGCTGAGCCAAGAGCTGGGTTTGTTCGTAGGTCAGCTGCGCTTGGAGCGCTGAATGGATGTCAAAGGACTTCCACTGCGCATCTGTTTTTACGCCTGTAATATATGGTGTAAGCCAAACCTCCAATGTCTCAAGGAGCGCTGTGTCGGACATATCGGGCATCTCGTGGCCTGCTTGCGTCAGAAGAGCAACGCGCGCGCGTAGGCGCTCGGCGGCGGGAGAGGGCTTGAGGCCGAGCTCGCGGATGCCGCCGCACATGGCGCGGGCTGTGTCTTCTTGCGGCGCGTCTTTCCATATTCGCGATTGCAGTGCGAGTTGGCCAAAGCGCTCTTCCTCCAGCGCCATCACGCGGCGCTCGCGGCGGGACCAATGACAAGAGTTTTGCCATGTTATGTCGGGAGCGAAGACCTCACGCAGCTCGGCCTCTGATATCTGGAGCGCAGCGCGAATGCGGGCCTCGCGCGGGTGACCGTCGGTGTCTGTCACGACAAGCAGGCGGGCGGCGGCGAGTGGATCGTCATCGGCAAGATATGTGCCTTTGCCGCCCGATGTGAGAAAGCGTGGCGCATCGCCTGTGCGGCGCAGCGCGATGCGATCAGGATAGGCGAGCGCAGCCATTTGAGCGGGAGAATAGCCTGTGGGTACATCGGGCGCTGTGCGGGCGAGGCGCTTGGCTTCGGTGCGGACTTGGGCAAGCGCGGCGTGATTGACCTGATGGGGCACAGCACGGGGGTTTTCCAGCGCTTTGAGGCGCAAAGCGAGATCGGCGGGTGCGCCCTTAAGAATATCACGTTCGCTCAGAAGTGCTGCGACAGGCGCGGCAGATTTACCTGCGAGGGCAAGCATGTGGCCAAGGCGCGGGTGTACGGGCAGGGCCGCGAGCGTGCGGCCATGAGCAGTAATGCGATGCTCTGTA
Source organism: Lentibacter algarum (assembly GCF_040580765.1). Lineage (GTDB taxonomy): Bacteria > Pseudomonadota > Alphaproteobacteria > Rhodobacterales > Rhodobacteraceae > Lentibacter > Lentibacter algarum. Next base: position 130,760 of record NZ_CP158687.1, read on the forward strand.
TCATGGGCACCAAGGGCCAACAGGAGGCTTTGCGCCTCTGCGAGTGTGCCTTCGGGGGGAGCTGTGAGCAGGGGCAAATCAGCGCTGCCCCAAAGGGCGAGTTCAAGGGCGAAAGGGGCAAGATCAGCCACCTCAATTTCAGCAGGCGCAAAGGCGGGCAGCGCGCCTTCTTCGCCCCGTGTCCAGAGGCGATAGCAGGTGCCTGTCGCCACACGGCCTGCGCGTCCTTGGCGCTGGGTGGCTTCTGCACGGCTGACCTTTTCTGTAACGAGGCGGGAAAGGCCAGAGCCTGCATCATAGCGCGCGCGGCGGGCGAGGCCTGCGTCGAGCACCACGCGGACATCTTCGATGGTCAGCGAGGTTTCGGCGATGGAGGTTGCCAACACGATTTTGCGTCCAGATTTTGCGGGGCGGATGGCGGCTTGCTGATCTTTGAAGGGGAGTGCGCCGAAAAGCATGTGAACCGAGACGCCCTCGGGGACGCGTGCATCAAGCTGGGCGGCCGCGCGGCGAATTTCTCCTTCGCCCGGGAGGAACGCAAGGAGGCCGCCGTTTGTCTCGGGCAGTATGCTGAGGATTTGCTCTACCATGGCTTCGGCAATCCGTGCGCCCTTGGGAAGCGGCTTTTCAAGCCAACGGGTTTCAACAGGAAAGCTGCGGCCTTCGGATGTGACCACGGGTGCGCCGCCCATGAGCGCGGCGACGGGGGCGGCATCTAGCGTGGCAGACATCACCAGCAGCCTGAGATCATCGCGGAGGGCTTCGCTGATTTCTAGGCAGAGGGCGAGGCCGAGATCGGCGTTGAGCGAGCGTTCGTGGAACTCGTCAAAGATCACCATGCCCACGCCTGAAAGCTCGGGATCAGATTGCAACATGCGGGTGAGGATGCCTTCGGTGACAACTTCCACACGCGTTTGCTTGCTTGTCTTGCTTTCGCCGCGGATGCGGTAGCCGACTGTTGCGCCGATCTCCTCCCCAAGTGTGGAGGCCATATATTCGGCTGCGGAGCGCGCTGCGAGGCGGCGAGGCTCAAGCATGAGGATGCGGCCAGTGACGAGACCTGAACTCAGCAATGCAAGGGGTACGACTGTTGTTTTACCCGCGCCGGGAGGGGCTTGAAGCACCGCGCGCGTGCCGCTTTGGAATGCGGCGAGGAGCGCGGGGAGCGCATCATGGATCGGCAAGTTTTGCATGTCCCTTTGGAGCATGGCGCGGGCTGGACAATCAAGCGGCAAAGAGGGCATATTTTGCGCATGGATATTGAAGCAGTAGCAGACCGAATTCTTGATGGGGACCGCCGCGCTCTGGCGCGGGCGATTACGCTTGTGGAAAGTGGCCGCGAAGACCACCGCGCGGAGGCCCGTGCCCTTCTGGAGCGTCTGAAGGGGGCAGGGCGGCAAGCCTTGCGGATCGGACTTTCGGGCACGCCAGGCGTGGGCAAGTCGACGTTTATCGAAAGCTTTGGCTTGATGCTTGTGAAGGCAGGGCTGCGCGTTGCTGTGCTGGCTGTCGATCCAAGCTCGGCACGCTCTGGCGGGTCTATTCTGGGCGATAAGACTCGGATGGAATTTCTGAGCCGAGAGCCTGCGGCGTTTATCCGCCCTTCGCCAAGCCAGACCCAGCTTGGTGGTGTGGCACGGCGTACGAGGGAAGCTGTCGCACTCTGTGAGGCGGCTGGGTTTGATGTTGTCTTGATCGAAACTGTTGGTGTGGGCCAGTCGGAGACTGTTGTCGCCGAAATGTCGGATCTCTTTGTGTTGTTGCTCGCTCCAGCGGGAGGCGACGAGCTTCAAGGCGTGAAGCGCGGTATTATGGAGATGGCTGACCTGATCCTTGTGAATAAGGCGGATGGTGATCTGAAATCTGCGGCGACACGGACCTGCGCGGACTATGCGGGCGCGCTGAGGCTTTTGCGCAAGCGGGCTCAAGACCCTGAAGGCTACCCAAAGGCTATGACTGTTTCAGCGCTGGAAGAGCATGGGTTGTCTGTGGCTTGGGAGGCGATGTGCGAGCTCAATGATTGGCGGCGCGCCAATGGGCATTTCGACGGAACGCGCGCGCGACAGGCGCGGCATTGGTTTGCTGAAGATGTACGCCAAGGGCTACTGGCGCGGCTTCAAACAGGCGAGATGCGCAGTGTGATGGATGCGCTTGCGGCAGAGGTTGAGGCCGGGCAGATGACCCCCTCGGCCGCCGCGGCAGAGGCACTTGAAAAGCTTGGCGGCTAAGCGCGGCTTTCGGAAAGATTGAACAAGGGTTTTGGGCGGGCGAAAAATGCGCCATGCCTGTGGCGCGTGTGGGCCGCATGTGCTTGATTTGTCCGCAATTGCGCAGCCAGAATTGTTCTCTGTAACAGGAGTACAACCATGGCCATCCGCTATTTGAAATCATCCGACACCACCGCCGAGGCGCAAGCCGGCGCAGATGTGCGCGACACCGTCTCTGTGATGTTGGCGCGGATCAAGGCGGGGGGCGAAGCGGCGGCCCTTGATTATTCCAAGCGCCTTGATGGTTGGGATGGCGATATCGTGGTTACTGAAGCGGCTGTTGCGGAGGCCGTGCGGGCTGTGCCGCAAGGGCTCAAGGATGATATTGCTTGGGCGCATGACAATATCCGTCGCTTTGCGGAGGCGCAGCTGGCGACGGTGAGCGAAATGGAAATAGAGCTGCGGCCCGGGCTTTTGGCCGGGCAGAAGCTTATTCCGTTGCACGCTGCGGGGGCTTATGTGCCTGGGGGGCGTTATGCGCATATTGCTAGCGCGTTGATGACCATTACGACGGCAAAGGTGGCGGGGGTCAGTCACATCACGGCGTGTTCACCGCCAAAGCCTGACCAAGGCATTCACCCTGCGATCCTTTATGCGATGCAGCTTGCGGGCGCGGACCGCATTCTTGCAATGGGGGGTGTGCAGGGGGTCGCTGCGATGGCGGGGGGGCTGTTTGGCGCGGCGCCTGCGGATATCCTGATCGGACCGGGGAACGCATATGTTGCCGAAGCCAAGCGGCAGATGTTTGGCCCCGTGGGCATTGATATGTTTGCGGGACCGACCGATAGCATGGTGATCGCGGACGGACGTGCGGACGCTTATACTGTGGCTTGGGATCTCGTGTCTCAGGCGGAGCATGGGCACAATTCGCCTGTTTGGCTTGTAAGTGACAATGGGGCGCTTGCGCAGTTTGTTATGAAGCTTGTGCCGCAGCTTATGGCGGAGCTACCCGAGAGCAACCGTGCGGCGGCAGAGGCGGCGTGGCGGGATCTTGGCGAAGTGATCTTGTGTGATACGCGTGAGGAGATGGCCGAGGTGGCCAACCGATACGGGCCTGAGCATTTGCACGTGCAGGCGGCGGAGCTTGACTGGTGGTCTGATGCGCTGACGTCTTATGGCTCACTGTTTTTGGGTGAGGAGACGACTGTCAGCTTTGGGGACAAAGCGGCCGGGCCGAACCATACGCTGCCCACATCAGGCGCGGCGCGTTATACGGGTGGGCTGTCTGTGCATAAGTTTCTCAAAACCGTGACGTGGCAGCGCGTACAGGCCAAAGCCTTGCCAGAGCTTGCGCGAGTGACGGCGAGTATTTCTCGCCATGAGGGCATGGAGGGCCACGCGCGTGCAGCCGATATCAGGCTTGAGAAGCAACGCGCCAAACTTAGACTGGCAGCGGGCTGAGGAGGCGTATCCTCAGAGCCGCTTTAGCCGCAGATTTGCTCCGCGGTGTCTGCGTATTCGCGGTACTTTTTCCAGAATCGTTCGTTGTTTGGATTGTCCGACTGGCGGATGTCCTGTGCTTTTTGGGGATTGCTGTAAAAGGACGCGGCGAGGGACTGATCGCGGCCAGAGAGGCTCATATCGGCGACGGCTTGGATGCAGCCGCAGAGCTGACGTGAGCGTGCTTTGCGATCGGACATCAGGCAGGCGCGCGAAATTGGTCCGGAGGCGGAACCGACAGCAACAGGCGCTTTGGGTGCGTAGCGTGCGGCGGATTTGTAACCCCCTCCTCCGCAAGACGCGATAAGCGCAAGGGAGGCCAGGGCGGTAAACGTGATCTTGAAACTCATGGAAACTGCTCTCTTTGAGGCTTTTCAGCCTATTTGGTACAATATGGTCGAATTTACGCAGATTTTCAATGACAAGCGCGTGAAGTCTTGCGCTTTGGCTGCGCCAAATCGCCCGTGGGCGCCTCGGCCCTGACGGTCCTCGGCGCAGGGCGCTTTAATTGCTGATGGAGGTCCGTGTGGTTGGGGGCGGATTCGGATATTTTCGGAAAGAGGAATGGGGTGGCTTGCACTTCTTTTGATGGGGTGGGTGATATTGGAACCGCAATTTCGAATTTGCAATCGACTGGGGGCTTGCTCGACTGCAAGGTAGCTTGACGAGGCAGGGATTCCACATCATATCCCAATCCATGACAGACCTTACACACATACGCAATTTCTCGATCGTGGCGCATATTGACCACGGGAAATCCACGCTTGCTGACCGGCTTATTCAGGAGACGAATACAGTCGCTGCTCGGGATATGAAGGAGCAAATGCTGGATGCGATGGACATCGAGCGCGAGCGTGGGATTACGATCAAGGCGAACACTGTGCGGATCGAATATACCGCGCAGAATGGCGAGAATTATGTGCTCAATCTGATCGACACGCCCGGGCATGTCGACTTTGCTTATGAGGTCTCCCGCTCGATGCGTGCGGTTGAGGGCTCTTTGCTTGTCGTGGACAGCACTCAGGGCGTCGAAGCGCAGACGCTGGCAAACGTCTATCAGGCGATTGATGCGGACCACGAGATTGTGCCTGTGCTCAATAAGATCGACTTGCCTGCAAGCGAATGTGACCGTGTGGCCGAGCAGATCGAAGATGTGATCGGGATCGACGCCTCAGGCGCAATCCGTGTTTCGGCAAAGACCGGTGTTGGTATCAAGGAAACGCTTGAGGCCGTGGTCAATCTTTTGCCTGCGCCCAAGGGAGACCGTGCGGCGCCACTCAAGGCGATGCTCGTGGACAGCTGGTATGACTCGTATCTTGGCGTGATTGTTCTGGTGCGGATCATGGATGGGGTGCTCAAGAAGGGCGATACCATCATGATGATGCAAAACGGCTCTAAGCATCATGTGGACCGCATTGGCGTGTTTCGTCCGGCTATGCAGCCTGTCGACGAACTGGGGCCAGGGGAGATCGGCTTTCTGACCGCTTCCATCAAGCAGGTGCGCGACACCAAGGTGGGCGACACGATCACCCATGATAAGCGTCCCACGGAAAAGGCACTGCCGGGCTTTAAGCCCTCTGTGCCTGTGGTGTTCTGTGGCTTGTTTCCTGTGGACAGTGCCGAGTTTGAAGACCTGCGCGACGCGATTGAAAAGCTGGCGCTCAATGATGCGAGCTTCAGCTACGAGATGGAAACATCTGCGGCGCTGGGCTTTGGCTTTCGCTGTGGGTTCCTCGGGCTTTTGCACCTTGAGGTGATCCGCGACCGGATCGAGCGCGAGTATGATATTGAACTCATCACCACCGCGCCGAGCGTTATTTACCATGTTTACATGAAAGACGGCACGATGCAGGAGTTGCACAACCCTGCCGATATGCCCGACCTCACCTATGTGGACCACTTGGAAGAGCCGCGCATCAAGGCGACGATCCTTGTACCGGACGAATACCTCGGGGACGTTTTGAAGCTTTGCCAAGACCGTCGCGGTATCCAGATGGACCTGACCTATGCGGGCAGCCGTGCCATGGTCGTTTATGACTTGCCGCTCAACGAGGTTGTGTTTGATTTCTATGACCGTCTGAAGAGCGTGACCAAGGGCTACGCGAGCTTTGACTATCAGATGATCGGCTATCGTGAGGATTATCTCGTTAAGATGTCGATCCTTGTCAACGACGAGCCTGTGGACGCGTTGAGCACTATGGTGCACCGTGACCGTGCCGATATGCGCGGGCGGGCGATGGTTGAGAAGCTCAAGGACCTGATCCCGCGGCATATGTTTAAAATCCCGATCCAAGCGGCGATTGGCGGCAAAGTGATTGCCCGCGAGACACTATCCGCGATGCGCAAGGACGTGACCGCGAAGTGCTACGGCGGGGACGCTTCACGTAAGCGCAAGCTTCTGGACAAGCAGAAAGCTGGTAAGAAGAAGATGCGCCAGTTCGGGAAAGTGGATATCCCGCAGGAAGCGTTTATTTCTGCGTTGAAGATGGATGGGTGATTTGGGCTTGCTCACTAGCGCTTAGAATTTCTCGAGCCTGTTTAGCTGCTTCTTGACCTGCCTCACCTTCTCTCAAAAAACGTCGAAGCTCTTTGAGTAGTGTGTCTTCCAGTTCTTGCAATAGAAAGTAAGTGCCCCCAACACCATATTCTTGAAGGAACTTTGTTTGGTGCGGGAGCGCTTTTTCGATGGCTTTAACCAAATCGTCGTTTTTGAGTAAGTTCGTTGAGACACCATTTTTCCAAGAAATGATCGTGACAACCGCATGCATAATCGTCTGCGAGTGCGCAGAGTATAGGGCCCATGATAGCGCTGATACGAATGGTCGAGTAAGCTCTGCTTCGGTGCTGTGGATTGGTTTTTGGATTGATTCGTCGCTGACTTCCTCTATCAGCTTTTGAACCCCTGTCATTTTGGCGGTTATGTCTACAAGCTCCTGAACATTGTGTTCTTTGATATGTTCGTTCATTTTATCAATGTTCAAAGACTGCAAAAATTGAGTAGCCATTTGATGCTTTTTGTTTATTGTTGCTGCCCGCCAAAGTTCCTCCGTTGCGGAAATCTGCTTTTCAAGAAGTTTTTCGTTTCTGCTATTGATGCCCGAAACTACCACTCCGCGCAGATCTGCAATTGCAGCTCGTTCACGGACAAGCTTGTCTTCCAAGATTGAAATCTTTTTGTCATGTCGGTGTTCAGTTTTTTGGGAAAGAAATTTCGCAATAAGGTCACGCATGAAGTAAGCAATTATAGCAAGGATCGTAGCCGCGGTGGCACTAGTAACCAATTGATCTGTCAAGCTATCCAGTATTTCTTGCATGATAGCCCCCATATTGGCCGTTCGGTCTTGGCCCAACCGTTCCTGACAATGTGCACTAAACTCCCATTAACCTACAATGCCAAATCTCTGATTTGGCAGCGCCCGAGCCGCCCCCACGGGGCGGGCGCTTTGCTTCCTGCCCCTCGGTTCGGGCGCGGGACTTGTATCAGGGTAGTATCGCATCGCCAGACCGTCCCTGGGCTGGCGATTTTGTGAGGGTAGCGCACCCTTCAGAGGGTTTCGGATTTGGCTGGGATAAAGTGCATCTAACAGGCGTTGGGTCGCCACCCCACGGTCTGGCGATGCGCGGCTCTCGTGGTGTTTGTAGGGTGGGTGTTAACCCACCTTCCGCGCGTGAATGGTGGGTTCACACCCACCCTACGTTCTTGACCCAAATCAAAGCACACCCCTCCAATCCGTCCCATCCTCACCATGAAACCCAACGGGAGGCGAACATGGATATTGAACTCGCAAAGCAAACACTTCTGGCGCGGCGGGCTGAGCTCACGGCGCATTTGCATGAGGTGGAAGACCAGCTTGATGAGCCGCCCTCCAAGGACTGGGAAGACCGCTCTGCCGAGCGGCAGGGGGACGAGGTTCTTGAAGCGCTGGGCGCGCAGGAGCTTGCCGAGGTGCGCCAGATCGATGCAGCATTGGCGCGGGTTGAGGCGGGCACTTATGGCGAGTGTGTCAAATGTGGTGGCGAGATTGCCACGGCACGGCTTCAGCTTTTGCCCGCAACGCCGCTCTGTGCGGGGTGTGCCAAGTGAACGGTCATGGAGGCCCATATGACGTATAAGACACCCCAGATCATCTTGCATTGGCTCGTGTTCGGGCTGATTGCTTGGCAGTTTATCGGCCATGAGCCGATCCGTGGCGCTTTTGATCTCTGGATGAAGGAGGGGGTATTTGCGCCCTCGATTATGGTCGTTGGTCATGTGGCGGGCGGTATGCTTGTGCTCGTCCTTGCGCTTTGGCGTCTGGGCCTGCGGCGCAAGCATGGTGTGCCGCCTTTGCCCGAAGAAGAGGGGCCGCTGGGCCGCGCGCTGGCGCATCTCACGCATGGGGCGCTATATGCGCTGATGCTGCTTATGCCAGTGTCTGGCGCTGTGGCTTGGTTTGGATCTAGCGAGAGCGCGGCCTATGCCCATGGTTTGCTGCGCTTTGGGATGCTTGGCTTTGTTGCGCTGCATGTGGTGGGCGCGCTCTATCACCAGTTTGTTCTCAAGGATAATCTGATGGCGCGGATGAAACGCACGCGGTAGTCCAATCTGACCCAGATCAAAGAATTGCACCTTTTGGAGGCGTAGACTCACTTCAGATGCTATGCCACTGAAAGGGACAGCTATGCTCCGTATTGCGCTTATTTTTCATTTGTTTATCGGTACGACGCTTGCTGGCGTCGCCATGGTTGCGGCTCTGACGATGGGCTATGATACGTTGCAGCCTGTGTTGCTGTCGGCGTTGCTCGGGTTTCTCGTGTCGATCCCTGTGACATGGTATATCGCAAAAGCGGTCTATGAGAACACGTGAAGACATTGCCTGAGCGAACCTGTAAGGCGGGGCAACCCAAGAGAAGGATTGCCCAATGACCTGCCCGCTTTGCTCTGCTGATGCTGACTTGATTGCGATTGATGTGGACGGTGGACCGTTTGGTGCGCAAGCTGAAGTTTGTGCGCTTTGCGCCGAACAGATCGCGGGCGAGCCAGATGCCAACCACTGGCGTGGTCTTGCTTCGGCGATGTGGAGTGAGGAGCCTGCAGTTCAGGTGATCGCGGCACGGATGCTGAAGCGGCTGTCTGGCGAAGGCTGGGCGCAAGATCTGGCTGAGCAGCTTTACCTAGACGACGAGACGCAGGCTTGGGCGGATAATGTCGCCGCCGCGTCAGACCATAAGGACGCCAACGGCGCGGCTCTGGCGCAGGGCGATACTGTTGTTTTGATCAAGGATCTTCCTGTCAAAGGCGCAGGGTTTACGGCCAAGCGTGGCACGGCTGTGCGCGGGATCAGTCTTGTGGCGGACAACCCCGAGCACATCGAAGGCCGCGTGGAAGGCCAGCGGATTGTTATCCTCACGCAGTATGTGAAGAAGAAATAGCGCCTCTTGTTTTCTGCGCTCTTTATCTTTTGCTCGTGGACAAACTATGAGAGGCTCCTCGCAAAAGAGGGAGACCCCACGTGGCCGATTATCTATTCGAACCCGCCGAAGTTTTTGCACTTGAGGTGAAGGGTGATGCCAAACTCTATCCCCTGCGACGCATTTTTTGTGTGGGGCGTAACTATGCCGCCCATGCGGCTGAGATGGGCAATGAAGTCGACCGCGAGGCACCTTGGTATTTTACCAAGCAGGTGGCGCATGCTGTCACGAGTGGTGCGGTGCTGCCTTATCCGCCAGGGACAGAAAATTATCATCATGAGATGGAGCTGGCCTTTGTGCTTGGTGCGTCTGTTTTTCGCGCCAATGCAGCCGAAGCGCAGGCGGCGATTTATGCCTATGGATGCGCACTTGATATGACGCGTCGGGACCGTCAGCAGGACGGCAAGGACAACCGCAGACCATGGTCCCTTGGGAAGGATGTAGAAGGCTCGGCCGTGCTTGGTCCGCTGACCAAAGCTGAAGCGTTTGGTGCAGTGGCGGATCAGCGCATCTATCTTGAGGTGAATGGCGTGACACGGCAGGACGCCAGCCTCGAAGAAATGGTCTGGAGCTGCGGTGAGATCGTTGCGCATCTTTCGCGGTACTATCATCTCGGTGCGGGTGACATCATCCTGACAGGAACGCCTGCGGGCGTTGGGCCTGTGGTTGCAGGGGATAGTATCAGAGGAGGGATTGAGGGGCTGGAAGGCGTAAGCCTGACGCTCGGCACCGCTGAGTAGGGCATGACACGCAATCTGCCGGATAGTGAAGATTCTAGCCCTCATGCGACGGCGTTGTACGAGGCTATGCTCGGCTGGCTGACGCCTTTGGCGGTTGACCTTGTCATTTCTGGTGGGGGACGGGGTGAGATTGGCTTGATGATCGTGCCTGATCGTGAAGTTTTTGTGCAGAATGGAATGAGCCTTGATGAGGCGGGTGGCGTGATGATCTGTGCGCGGGCTTTGGCGGCGTTGCGCGAGCGGCTCACCGACTGGAACGCTGCAGAGCGCGGGGCAAGCTGTCGGATTGGTGTGGCGCTGTTTTTAGCGGAGCCGCCTCAGCTTAACGAAGGGGAGGTGACCGCGAAAGGCGATCTCAACGGCCGTAAGATTATGGAGCGACGGGCGGATATTCTGGATGCGCTTTATGAAGGCCGCGCGGGTGTCGTACGTTTGTGAGATATGAAAAAGGCGCAGCCTGCGAGCTGCGCCTTTTTCTTTAAGTTTGCAGTGAGACTTACGCCAGATCGAAGCGGTCGGCGTTCATCACTTTTGTCCATGCGGCGACAAAATCGGCCACGAACTTCTCTGCGTTGTCGTCTTGAGCGTAAAGCTCGGAGATTGCGCGCAGCTGTGAGTTTGAGCCGAACACGAGATCAACGCGTGTGCCTGTCCACTTCACTTTGCCAGACGTATCGCGGCCTTCATAGACGCCGTCACCAGCAGGGGACCATGTGATGCCCATATCGGTGATGTTGCGGAAGAAGTCGTTTGTCAACTTGCCTGGGGTCTCGGTGAAGACACCGTGACAGGACGAACCGTGCACTACGCCGAGCGCGCGCAGGCCACCAACAAGCGCTGTCATTTCTGGCGCTGTCAGCGTCAGAAGCTGGGCGCGATCCACAAGCATGGCTTCGGCGGCAATCGCGTATTCCTGCTTCTGGAAGTTGCGGAAGCCGTCGGCTTCTGGCTCCATTGGGTCAAAGCTGGCAGCGTCTGTTTGCTCTTCGGTTGCATCAGTGCGGCCGGCTGTGAATGGCACGGAGACGCCTGATGCAGCCTCGATGGCAGCAACGCCACCAAGCACGATCAGATCGGCAAGAGAAACCTGCGCGCCGCCCGCTGTATTGAACTCGGCTTGCACTGCTTCAATGGCGGCGAGCGCTTTGGCGAGGGCTTCTGGCTCGTTGGCATCCCAACCGTTTTGTGGAGCAAGACGGATGCGTGCGCCGTTGGCACCGCCGCGCATGTCCGACGCGCGGAATGTGCTGGCAGAGGCCCAAGCCGTCTTGACCAACTCGGCTGTCGAGAGGCCACATGCAAGCAACTTGGCTTTGAGCGCAGTTACATCCGCATCAGACACGGGTGTGCCTGTGGCGGCGGGAAGCGGATCTTGCCAGATCAGGTCTTCGGCAGGAACCTCAGCGCCGAGGTAGCGCACTTTTGGTCCCATATCGCGGTGTGTGAGTTTGAACCATGCGCGGGCCCAAGCGTCGGCAAATTGATCAGGGTTTTCGTGGAAACGGCGCGAGATTTTCTCATAGGCCGGGTCCATACGCATCGCCATGTCGGCTGTTGTCATCATTGGGATGACTTTGTTGCCTGAGCCATCAACTTCAAAGGCGAAGTCTTCGTCTTTGAGGTCAATCGGATGCCAGATATGTGCGCCCGCGGGTGACTTGGTGAGCTCCCACTCATAGCCGAAGAGCAGGTCAAAATAACCGTTGTCCCACTGGATCGGGTTGGCAGTCCATGGGCCTTCGATTCCAGATGTTGTGGTGTCGATGCCTTTGCCTGACTTGTGGTCATTCTTCCAGCCAAAGCCCATTTGTTCAATGGGCGCGCTTTCTGGGTCTGCGCCAACAAGAGCAGGGTCACCTGCGCCGTGTGCTTTGCCGAAGGTGTGGCCGCCTGCTGTGAGGGCAACGGTTTCTTCATCGTTCATGGCCATGCGCGCGAATGTCTCGCGGATGTCACGGCCAGAGGCGACTGGGTCAGGATTGCCGTTGGGGCCTTCTGGGTTAACGTAGATCAGACCCATTTGTACGGCGGCGAGAGGATTGGCCAATTCGCGATCGCCTGAATAGCGACCATCTGCCAACCATTCGTCTTCGTCACCCCAGTAGATGTCTTCTTCAGCTGCCCAGATGTCGGGGCGTCCGCCTGCGAAGCCGAAGGTTGGGCCGCCCATGCTTTCGATGGCAACATTGCCTGTGAGGACGAAGAGATCAGCCCATGAGATTTTGTTGCCGTACTTTTGTTTGATTGGCCAGAGAAGGCGGCGGGCCTTGTCGAGGTTGCCGTTGTCAGGCCAGCTGTTGAGGGGCGCGAAGCGTTGGTTGCCTGTCCCTGCGCCGCCGCGACCGTCGGCTGTGCGGTATGTGCCTGCTGCGTGCCACGCCATGCGGATAAAGAACGGGCCGTAGTGGCCGTAGTCTGCTGGCCACCAGTCTTGGCTGTCTGTCATGAGGGCCGTCAGATCGGACTTGAGCGCTGCAAGATCAAGCTTTTTGAACTCGGCGGCGTAGTCAAAGCCTTCGCCCATGGGGTCTGACTTGCGATCATGCTGGTGCAGGATTTTGAGGTTGAGCTGGTTTGGCCACCAGTCGCGATTTGAGCGGGTGTTCATGCTGGCTGCGCCGTGCATGACGGGGCATTTGCCTACGTTGTTTCCGTCCATGTCATATCTCCCTGATACTGTGCTGGGCGCGTTTGCGCCGAATCTTGCGTTTCCTAGAATTATTCTAACCCAGAAGCTTGATAGGAATAAGTTGCATTTTCTAATCGGTTTGATAATTTTTACTTATGGCAAACATCACATTGAAACAGCTGCGCTATTTTGAGGCTCTTGCGGGTCAGGGGCATTTTGGCCGTGCGGCGGAGCTTTGCTCTGTGTCGCAGCCTGCGCTCTCGATGCAAATCAAGGAACTTGAAGCCCAACTTGGCATGGCGTTGTTTGAGCGCGGGGCACGGCAGGTCAGGCTAACGGCGTTTGGTGAGGATTTTGGCCGTCATGCGCGAGGTGTTTTGCGCGGGGCGGAAGAACTCGAGGAAATGGCGCGCAAGGCGCAGGAAGAGTTTAGTGGCCGATTGCGGCTTGGCGTTATTCCGACGATTGCACCTTATCTTTTGCCTCGGATTTTTAAAGCCTTGGCGGCGAAATATCCGCGGCTTGATATTCAGGTCCGTGAGACGCTGACCTCCAAGCTTCTGGAAGAGCTTGATGAAGGACGGCTTGATGCGGCGATCCTTGCCTTGCCAGTGTCGGAGCCCAGTTTTGAGGAAGTTCCTCTGTTTGAGGAGAGCTTTGTCTTGGTCCGCCCTGAGGGCGAGGCGGGATTGCCAGTGCCGAGTGCAGACAGTCTGAGCCAGATGCGGCTTTTGCTTCTGGAGGAGGGGCATTGCTTTCGGGATCAGGCGCTTTCAGTGTGTTCGATCCCGCAGATGCGCCCGCGGGACGGCTTTGACGCGAGCTCGCTATCGACTTTGGTCCAGATGGTTGGCGCGGGTATGGGTGTGACGCTTATTCCGGAGATGGCAGTGCCTGTTGAGACGCGCTCGGCCACTGTCTCATTGGCGCGGTTTGCTTCTCCCGAGCCCATGCGGAGCGTCGGTATGATCTGGCGCAAAAGCAGCCCGCTTATTGATCAGCTGCGAGAGGTGGCGGGCGTGGTACGGGATGCGGCTGCGTATACTAAAGAACCTCTTTGAAGCGTGAAAACAGCTCTTGCTGGGAGGAAATGCTTAGCTTGCGATAAATGTTGCGGCGATGAACCTTGGCGGTTTCATAGGCCATCCCGAGCTTAAGCGCGGCTGAGGCGTTTGAGTGGCCTTGCAAGACAAGTCCTGCGATCTGGGTTTCACGCTTGGTTAGCTTTACCCCGAGAGTTTCTGCGGCTTCCGTTTGAATGATTTGTGAAAGGTGGCGGGCGGGCAATGTGGCAATGGGCGAAGGCTGAGTTGCGCGGTATATGCAGTGCGCTTTCAGCATTTCGAGGAGGATTGGGCTGTAATGTCTCAGACATTGAAGCTCTTTGCGCCGGAAGGGCCGTGTTTCTTCGCGGCGACTGATCGAAATATGGGCGATGTCTCCCGAAGGAAGGGGGATCAGCAGCCCTATCTCGTCACAGAGTTTCGTTTGGCGATAATACTGCAGGTAATACTCGCTTGTAAAAAAACGGTCTGGGGCGATCTCGGACAAGCGATACATCGCTCCGCCCTCGTTTAGCGTGTCAAACTGGTAGAAGGGGTCGAGCCGATAGGCGCCCATCAGGTATTGTTCCATGGCGACTTGGAGCATCGCTGTGCGGCGCAGCCAGCCATCTAGAAAGTGCGGCGCGCCATTCGGATTGAACTGCAAGATTAACAAAGTATCGAACCGAAGCTTCGCGCGCAGGAGGTTTTTCAGGTGTTTGAAAAAGGAATCGTTCTGGGAATTTGCCATAGCCTTGCGCAGGCGGACGACATCTCTTTGTGAGAGTTTTTCAGGCATTTATACCCCCGTTGGCGAAATTACTGCGTAAAAAATACCCCAATCGGGGTATTACATGAAGGGGTATTCGGCGTAGGCTTGAAAAAAAGAACGACGTGTTTTGCATCTAAAAGATGTAGTCCGACACCAGCACGCACAACGGGAGATTTGAACTTGAGTACAGCCATTAGCGTGAGAAACTTGCGTAAAGTGTATCCTGGCCAGCCACCTGTTGTGGCTTTGGCTGATGCGAGCCTTGAGATTCAGGATAACGAGTTTTTCACGCTTCTGGGGCCATCGGGCTGCGGCAAGACCACGCTTTTGCGCTTGATTGCTGGATTTGAACACCCGACCTCCGGGGCGCTTGATATGTTTGGCGAAGATCTGCTGGATTTGCCGCCTTACAAGCGGCCCGTGAATACTGTGTTTCAGAGTTATGCGCTTTTTCCACATTTGACGGTTGCCCAAAATATTGGCTTTGGGCTTGAAATGCTTGGCAGGCCGAAGGCCGAGATTAAGGCGACAGTCGAAGAAATGATGGAGCTCGTCAAAATGACCGAGATGGCGGACCGCCAGACCGGGCAAATCTCTGGCGGGCAACAGCAGCGGGTTGCGCTTGCGCGGGCGCTGGCGCCAAAGCCCAAGGTTTTGTTGCTCGATGAGCCTTTGAGTGCGCTGGATTTCAAGCTGCGTAAGGAGATGCAACTTGAGCTGAAGCGGCTTCAGACTGAAACAGGTATTACCTTTATTTTTGTGACCCACGATCAAGAAGAAGCGCTGACGATGTCAGACCGTATCGCTGTTATGAGTGCAGGCTCTATTCGTCAGATCGGCCGGCCCCGTGATATTTATGATCACCCTGCAGAACGGTTTGTCGCTGATTTTATTGGGGATACGAATTTTCTCCCTGCGGAGCTTGTTTCTACTGAAGAGCAGACAGGGACTGTCCGGCTTGCCTCTGGGCAAATGACAACTGCGCGTATTCACGAAGGTTCAGATGTTAGCGGGCAAGTGACGCTGGCGATCCGCCCTGAGCACGCCTCGTTGGTGCGCGAAGCGGATGGGGTGTTGGCTGGAACGCTGGGCAATGTGGTCTATTTTGGGACGGACACGCATTATCATGTTGGACTGGATGACGGGACAGCCTTTGTGATCCGAACGCAAAATAGCCCGGATACGGCTGCGCAATTTGAGAGTGGTGCGCGGGTTGGTGTGACGTTTGGCGCGGACGTTGCGCAGGTTTTGAGGGATTGAGGCATGGCTGATCTGTCCCAGAAGGAAGCCAAGAGGGTCTCTCGCGTGCGATGGATGCTGCTTGCGCCTGCGCTGATTATTCTTTTGTTTGCTGCGAGCGGGCCTCTTTTGATCACGCTTGTCTACTCGTTTCTATCGGCGGGCGATTATGGCGGTGTTGAGTGGACCTTCTCAACAGATGCTTGGTTTAACGTCGTTATGCAGCGGGATATTTTTGACGACACTCTTGGGTTTTCGGATGCGCACCTCAGCATCTTCTGGCGCTCTGTAAAGCTTTCGCTGATGACCACGTTAGCCTGTATCTTCTTTGGGTTTCCGACGGCCTATTTTATCGCCACGCGGCCCAAAAAACAGCGCGACTTCTGGATGCTGCTGATCATTATTCCCTTTTGGACCAATCTATTGATCCGAACCTTTGCTATTGTTGAGCTGATCCGCAACGAAGGGACGCTGAACACAGTATTGCTGGCGCTTGGGCTGATCGATGAGCCGATCCAAATGCTTTACACCGAATTCGCGATCGCTGTGGGCATGGTTTATGTCTACCTGCCACTGATGGTTTTGCCGCTGTATGCCTCGATGGAGCGGCTCGACTTCAGCCTCGTTGAGGCGGGGTATGATCTTTATGCTACGCGCCTAAAAGTGCTGCGCCGTGTGATCTTGCCGCTGGTCAAGCCGGGGGTGATTGCAGGGTCAATCCTTGTTTTTGTGCCCTCGCTTGGAGCTTATGTGACGCCGCGGGTTTTAGGCGGGGGCAATCAGCTTATGCTTGGTAACCTTATCGAGCTTCAGTTTGGGCAGGGGCGCAACTGGCCACTTGGGGCGGCGCTTTCGATTACTTTGTTGGCGATTGTTATGGTTGCGCTGCTCACTTATGTGCGCGCCGTCGGGAACGAGGAGGTGAAGCATGGCTGAGCGGAAAGGCTTCAACATCCGCCGCCAAACGGGCTTTGCGACAATAGCTGTGGCATGCTTTGTGCTCCTCTATCTGCCGATCCTTTTGCTGGTTGCTTATTCCTTTAATTCAGGCAGCTCGATTGCGATCTGGGAGGGGTTTTCTTGGCGCTGGTATCAGTCGGCTTGGGAAAACGAGCTGGTGCAGGAGGCGACTGTGCGCAGTTTGGTCATTGCGGTTTGGGCCTCCTTGATCTCGACAACTGTGGCAGTCTTGGCTGCTCTCGCGACAACGCGTACGCGCAAGTTTAAGGGGCAGGGGGCTGTGTTTGCTATGATCAACCAGCCGCTCATGGTTCCTGAAATTGTGACGGCTGTGGCACTTCTGATCTTCTTTGCAATGATCAAGGTGGCAACAGGGTATTCGGGGCTTTTGTATCTGATTATCGCGCATGCGGCCTTCTGTATTCCGTTTGCTTACCTGCCTATCCGAGCGCGCCTTCAGGGTATGGATCTCAGCCTTGAGCAGGCGGCAGCAGACCTCTACGCGACGCCATTTCAGGCGTTTCGTCGTATCACGTTGCCTCAGCTTTGGCCTGGGATACTGGCAGGTGCGATGCTGGCTTTTGTGATTTCTTTGGATGACGTTGTGATCACCGAGTTTGTCAAATCAGCGGGGCAAGACACTTTGCCCACCTACATGCTGGGACAATTGCGCCGCGTGATCACGCCTGAGATCAACGCAATCTCGACAGTGTTGATTGGAATTTCGGTCACGATGGTGATCGGGTTCACGCTGCTGAGTAAAATAAGAAACTAGACCAACCCAAAACCAACCACAGGGAGACTACACAATGAAAAAAACAATGGTAGCTATGGCACTGGTGCTGGCGAGTCCCGCTTATGCGGACGGCGAGCTCAATATCTACAACTGGGGCAACTACACATCGCCCGAGATGATCACAAAATTTGAGGCCGAGACAGGCATCAAAGTTACGATCACCGACTATGACAGCAACGACACAGCACTTGCCAAAATCAAGGCTGGCGGGCACGGGTTTGATATCGTGGTTCCATCGGGAACTTACGTACCGATCTTTGTTGGTGAAGGTCTGCTGATGGAGTCAAAACCCAACGAGATGGAAAACTTCAAGCACATGGACCCTCAGTGGGTCGATGTCGAGTTCGACAAAGGGCGCAACTATACTGTGCCTTGGCAGTGGGGCACCGTTGGTGTGACAGTAAACACCGCGATTTATGGCGGCGACATCAATACCGCAGCTGTGATCTTTGATCCGCCTGAGGAGCTCAAGGGCAAGATCAATGTTGTGCCCGAGATGAACGATGTCATGGGCATGGCCATTCACTATGTGGGCGGTGAGCAGTGCACGGCGGACAAAGAAGTCCTTATGAAAGTGCGCGACACGTTGCAGGCCGCTAAGCCGAACTGGCTTTCTATGGACTATGGCATGATCGAAAAGTTTGCGGCGGGCGATGTGGCTGCAGGTGTGAACTGGAACGGGGCTTCTTTCCGCGCACGGGAGAAGAACGCTGACATCGGTTTTGGTTATCCGCAAACAGGCTTTCCTGTTTGGATGGACAATGCCGCGATCCTGTCTGATGCCAAGAACGTTGATGAAGCCAAAACCTTCCTTAACTTTATTATGGACCCTGAAAACGCAGCGATGCTGTCATCGTTTGCGCGCTATGCAAACGGGATCGCTGGCTCTGAAGCCTTTATGCCAGAAGACATGAAAACGTCTCCTGAGATTGTTGTCCCAGCGGAGCTGAAAGCGGCGGCTTATGTGGCCAAGACCTGCCCGCCAGAAGCGACGAAGCTCTACACGGCGATCTGGACTGAACTTCAGAAATAAACACCATGCGGCCCCGTCAAAGTGACGGGGCCGTTTTTCTTTTGCGGAGAGCGAAATGACCCCCGACATTATTATTTTCAACGGCGCGTTGATGACTTTTGACGCGGAGCAGCCACAGGCCCAAGCGCTTGCGATTGCGGGTGGTGTGATTACGGCTGTTGGCAGCACGGATGACATTCGTGATTTGGCGGCGCCCGAGACACGCCTCATTGACGCCAAAGGCGGCACAGTTTTGCCGGGCTTTATCGACAGCCATGTGCATCTGTTTGGTGGCTCTGTCGAGTTGAGCTGTCTTAACCTCTACGGGTTGCATGGGTTGGAGAATATGGCTGAGGCGATCAGGCATTATGCGGCGGCGAATGTAGAGGATCAGCTCGTTTTCTGTGTGATGTGTGATTATGGAATTCTGGGCACTGGTAAGACGCCAACACGCCATGACCTTGACTACATTTTACCAGCACGGCCCTTGGCGATGTTTGCGCCTGATCATCACACGGTCTGGGCCAATACCGCAGCGCTTGAGCTTGCGGGCTTGCTTCAGGGCGGGACAGTTGATGCGGGCTCACTGATCGTGATGGGCGAGGATGGCTTGGCGAGCGGCGAGCTTCTTGAGCCGGGAGCCTATAGCCCAGTGCTTGCGCTGACGCGGCACGGGGGGCGAGAAATGATGGGGCTGACCACAGGCAAAGACCCTGTGCGAGCACCAAGCGAAGCCGAGCGTGAGATGGACAAGGATGTGATCGCTCAAG
This sequence comes from Lentibacter algarum, assembly GCF_040580765.1. Lineage (GTDB taxonomy): Bacteria > Pseudomonadota > Alphaproteobacteria > Rhodobacterales > Rhodobacteraceae > Lentibacter > Lentibacter algarum. Next base: position 149,879 of record NZ_CP158687.1, read on the forward strand.
GGCTGATACATTGCGCGGAGCAGGGCATCACGGGGCTTCATCTGATGGACGGCAACGTTTATCAGGCCGAGCTGTTGAGCGAGCTTGAGGCCGAAGGGCGGCTCTTGTGCCGTTGCGAAGTGCCGTTTCACTTTAAAGGCACAGACCCGATTGAGCGGATTGCGGCGGAAGCGCCTGCGATGCGCGCGCGCTTTCAAGGCGATATGGTGCGCTCCGCGCATTTGAAGATGTTTATCGACGGTGTGGTTGAGAGTGGCACAGCCCTCATGCTTGAGCCTTATCCCGGAGAGATGGGAGCGGGCGGGAACATGGGCGATGAAGTCTTCACGCAGGAGCACTTTGTGGCGGCTTGTATCGAGGCGGACCGCCTCGGCTTTCAGATCGCGGTGCATGCGATTGGTGATGCGGGGGTGCGGCGCACGATTGATGCCTATGAGGCGGTGCAAAACGCCAATGGCGTGCGCGACAGCCGACATCGTATTGAGCATTTGGAAGTGATGCATCCGAGCGATATTCCGCGCCTTGCTAAGCTTGGTATTGTTGCCTCCATCCAGCCAGGTCATGCGCCGTTTGGGGGCTATTTTCCTCCAACGGGCGTCGGACAATATCTGCATGATCATCAGATTGCTGGGGCCTACGCGTGGCAGGATATTCGTGAGACAGGTGCTAAAGTCATTTTCTCGACAGATTGGCCCGTGATCCCTGTGGATGTGATGACCAATGTCAAAGCGGCGGTCGCACCGCAGAAACTTGGAGCGCTGTGGCGTGATCAGGCGCAGACACTTGAAGATACGCTCGAGAGCTACACCAAAGGCAACGCTTGGGCTGAGTTCAGAGAGGATCGCAAGGGGCAGTTGAGCGTGGGAATGATGGCGGATGTCGCTGTGATGAGCCACGATCTGAGCATGGTGTCGCCCGATGTTATTAATGCGGCGGCTGCTATGATTACGATTTGCGATGGGAAAGTGACGTTTGAGCGCTAAAGCGTGACGCAAAACCCATTGACGCGATAGAAGCATGCCTCGCAGGATTTGACTGTGGGGCATGGCCTCAAATATTTTTTGGGGGGGTATCATGACGTATGACGAGATAGCTGATTTTGTTTTGGGGCCGATTGATGTGCCTGACAGTGCGCTCGAGATGAGCGCGACTTTGTTGCTTGATACGATTGGTGTGGCGGCAGGTGCAGCGAGCATGGAGGCGGGGCGGATCGCACGGGACCATGCCGTACGTTTTCAGGCCGCGTCTGATCCGAGCGATGCGGCAACGCTTTTGTTTGATGGCCGCAAGGCTTCCATCACAGGTGCCGCTTTCGCGCTTGCGACACAAATTGACAATTTGGACGGGCATGACGGGTACAATCCAACCAAGGGGCATATTGGCTGTGCGGTTGTGCCTGCACTCTGTGCGTTTGCCGAGAGGATGCCAGAGCTGAGCGCGCGCGCGGCGCTTGAGGCCTTTGCCATGTCTTATGAAGTGTCGGCTCGAGCTGCGATTTCTCTACATGCGAGCGTGAGCGACTATCATACCTCGGGCGCGTGGAATGCGCTGGGCGTTGCGGCTCTTGGTTGCAGGTTGCGTGGCGATGGCCCCGAAGTATTGCGTCAAGCGCTTGGCATCGCCGAGTACCATGGGCCTCGCAGCCAGATGATGCGGGAAATCGCAACACCCACGATGCTTCATGACGGTTCAGGCATGGGCGCGCTTGTGGGGACGATGGCTGTGCTGATGGCAGAAGACGGCTTTACGGGTGCGCCCGCGATTACCGTGGAGGCTGAAGAGGTTTCTGCGCATTGGGCCGATTTGGGGCAGCTTTGGACTGTGGAGCTGAATTATATCAAGCCTTACCCGATCTGCCGCTGGGCTCATGCGGCGATTGATGCGCTTGGAGGATTGCTCAAAGCGCACCAGCTGGGTGAGGAAGATATCGAACGTATTGACGTACGTACCTTTGCAGAATCGGCCGAGCTATTTGCGGGGCTGCCAGAGACGACCTCGCAGGCGCAGTATTCGCTTGGGTTTGCTCTCGCAACGCGGCTTGTCCATGGGCACATAGGGCCAGAGCATATTTCGGGTGATGGGCTCAAAGACAAGGCTGTGGCAGCGGCGCTCAAAAAGATCAACGTGTGCGAAGAGCCGCGCCATTCGCAACGTTTCCCAATTGGGCGTTGGTCGGATGTGACGCTCACTTTGAAGGATGGACGCAGCTTTCACTCTGGAGATGTGCATGCCCGGGGCGGGCCTGAAGCACCAATGGAGCTGGCCGAAGTTGAAGCGAAGTTCTTCAATTTCTGTGCAGCTTTGCCCCAGGCGCGCTCCAAAGCGATGTGGCAAGCGCGTGCGCGCTTACTCGAGCCAGAGGCAAAGTTTTTGGAGATTCTCTCGCTTTTGTTTGACGCACCGTCCGTGCGCTAGGCAAAGGGCCAACAAAGCGCTTTTGCCCGCAGGCAAGCGTCATAATGTTGCTTTTAAGAGTGATTGGCTGGGATGGTAGGATTCGAACCTACGATCTACTGTACCAAAAACAGTTGCCCTACCGCTAGGCCACATCCCAACTCTGAGCGCTAATTACTCGCAAGAGGCGGTGCTTTCAAGCCTGATATGAAAATTTTTCAAAACTAGGTCTTAGGCGGCTGTTTATTCAATGATTTCGTTTTCTTTGATGCCCCAGAGCGCTTTTTGAGGGGCCCAGCCTTTGTATCCGCCAGCCGTGAGTCTGCACCAACCCTCGCTACATTCGTTGAGGCGAGCAATCACACCCATTTCGAGGCGTGCTGCAACTTGGGTGTCGGGATTCGGGCGGATGTGGAGGGACAGCATGTCTTCCTCAATGATCACATTGCGTGATCCTGACAAAAGGGAGTAGTGGACCCAGCCGCCCACACCATCGCGGTCGCGGACGCGGCGCCAGTGGCCGTATTCGGCTGTGATCTCGACGGGCATACCTTTGCGGGTGAAAACCCAGTCGATTTTGTGGCTCAAGGATGGGCCGCGACGGACATTGCATTCGTCAGATTTGATCGAGACAAAGCGGGGGATAGGCAGATTGGTTACGCTGCCGCGCAGGGTTTCTGCACGTGCGGTTGCGGCGTAAACCATCAGCGCCAAAGAAATGGCTGTGAGATATCGGATCATGCTCTTGCCTGCGTTGACTACTAGCTTTTTTGCCGTTGGGTTCTTGTGCCTCGGCTATCTATCGTTCACTTTGCCAGTAACGCACAAAAAAGAAAAGCGAATGGAGCTTGCCCATGCCATCTGGACGCCTGAGTGTTGTTGTGACGCGACGCCTGCCTGAGCCTGTTGAAACACGAATGAAAGAACTGTTCGATGTGACACTTCGCGATGATGATACGCCGATGAGCCGTGACGAACTGGCCAAGGCGATGGCTGAGGCGGATATTCTTGTCCCGACCTTGACGGACACGATTGACGCCAATTTGCTTGCGCGCGCTGGGGAGCGGCTCAAACTGATTGCCAACTTTGGCGCAGGGTTTGACCATATTGACGTGGCGAGCGCCTTGCAGCGGGGCATTCTTGTCTCCAATACCCCGGGTGTTTCGGCGGATGACACGGCTGATATGACTATGGCGCTTATGATGTCTGTGACGCGCCGTATTCCCGAAGGGTTGCAGCAGATCAAAGACGGTGGCTTCTCCGGCTTTTCGCCAACGGCGCTTCTCGGCACGCGGGTGAGCGGCAAGCGACTCGGGATTTTGGGAATGGGGCGTGTTGGCCAAGCGGTTGCGCGGCGTGCACGAGCGTTTGGTATGCAGATCCATTATCACAATCGTCGTCGTTTGCGCGAAGAGACGGAAGCAGCGTTTGAGGCGACTTATTGGGAAAGTCTCGATCAAATGGTGGCGCGGATGGATGTGATTTCTGTCAATTGCCCGCATACACCCTCGACGTTTCACCTGATGAATGCGCGGCGTCTCAAGCTAATGAAAGACGGCGCTGTTATCATCAACACCTCTCGGGGTGAGGTCATTGATGAACCCGCTTTGACGCGCCTTTTGAAGTCTGGCGACATTTCGGGTGCGGGGCTTGATGTCTTTGAACACGAAGGTGAAGCAAACTCTGAGTTGCGAAATCTGAACAATGTTGTGCTGCTGCCGCATATGGCCAGTGCGACCCTCGAAGGACGTCTTGAGATGGGTGAAAAAGTCATCATCAACATCAAGACATTTGCGGACGGGCACCGCCCGCCTGATCAGGTTGTGCCATCTATGCTCTAGGGCTGGCGCGCTATGTGTTGAGCGGCTGATGGCATCAGAAAGGAAGACCTCTTGACGAAATACGTCGGCAGTCTGGCTTTGGTTGCATCGCTTTTTATGAGCGGGGCCTGTCTTATTGCACAGCAAGTCGCGGATGATGTCGCGCCTGAGAATGCGACTGAACTCGGCGGATATGCATTAAACGAAGCCGTCCGTGAGGCGCAAGCGACTAAAGCATCAGGCGCGGCCACGAGAGCAGAGCGCTGGATGATTGCGGCAGCAAACCCATATGCGGCCGAGGCTGGCGCCGCTATACTTGCCGAAGGTGGAACCGCTGCCGATGCGATGGTTGCTGTACAGGCGGTTTTGGGGCTTGTTGAGCCGCAAAGCTCGGGTCTTGGTGGTGGAGCGTTTTTGCTTTGGTTTGACGCAAAGACTGGTGAGATCACGACCCTTGATGGACGCGAGACGGCTCCATTGGAGGCGCGGCCCACTCTGTTTCAGGATGCCGAAGGCGAACCTCTGAAGTTCTTTGATGCTGTTGTCGGGGGGCGTTCTGTCGGGGTTCCGGGCACGCCAGCTCTGATGCAAGAGGCGCATCGGCGCTGGGGGAGCAGCTCGTGGGCGAGCTTGTTCGCGTGGGGGATTGCGCTTGCCGAAGATGGTTTTATCGTTTCTCCACGGCTTGCGGCCATGGTGTCGGACGATGCCGAACGCTTGGCGCGTGATCCTGTCGCGCAGGACTATTTTTTTCCAGACGGAAGGGCTCTGACCGAGGGGCAACTGCATCGCAATACAGCCTATGCTGAGAGCCTTCGGGCTCTGGCGGGCAACGGTGTGACGCCATTTTATACTGGTGCGATTGCCAAGGCGATTGTTGAGAAGGTGCGAAATGCCCCAGACAACGCAGGCGTCTTGAGTGAGGTTGATTTTGCACTCTATCGAGTGCGCGAGCGTGAGCCCGTGTGTGTGGCGTATCGCGGGCATGATGTTTGCGGGATGGGCCCACCCTCGTCAGGAGGGATCAGCGTGGGCCAAACGCTCGGTCTGCTTGAGGGCTATGACTTAGGTGCGCCAGAGGAGGCGCGCGCATGGCGGTTGATTGGTGACGCCAGCCGCCTGAGCTTTGCCGATCGTGGACGATATATTGCAGACAGTGACTATGTGCCTGTGCCTGTTGAGGGGCTGCTCGCGGCTGAATACTTGGGCCAGCGTGCAGAGCTTTTGCGGGGTGACACAGCGCTTGGGGCCGTCAGCGCAGGGGAGCCAGAGTTTGATCACAGTCTCATTCTGGCCGATGATGAGGCGATCGAGCTACCCTCGACATCACATATCTCGATTGTCGACAGCTTTGGAAATGGTCTTTCCATGACCACAACAATCGAAAACGCTTTCGGTTCAAGGCTCATGGTCGGAGGCTTTCTACTCAACAACGAGCTGACAGATTTTTCCTTCCGATCGCACCGCGACGGCGTTCCAATTGCCAATCGCGTGGAGCCAGGCAAGCGCCCGCGCAGCTCTATGGCCCCGACAATCGTTTTGAAAGATGGCAAGCTTGCTGTTGTTGTCGGAAGCCCGGGTGGATCGCGTATCATCCCTTATGTTGCCAAGACGCTTGTGGCTCATCTTGACTGGGGCCTAAACCCTCAGGCCGCTGTCGGCCTGCCGCATCTCATCAACCGCTTCGGCGCTTATGACATTGAGGAAGGCACATCTGCCGAGGCGCTCGCTGTGCCCCTGCGCGCTATGGGATATGAGGTCGGTATCCGCGCTCTCAATTCTGGCCTGCACATGATTGTGGTTGATGAAAATGTACTCACAGGCGGCGCAGACCCTCGCCGCGAAGGAGTGGTTCTCGGGAATTAATCACCCAATTTTCGCACAAAATTCATTTTCTCGCCACGGTTCTGGTTTCTGTTCACCATATTGAAACAACGATTTCTGGTGACAAAATGTCTAAATTTCTTGGAGTTGCTTTTGCTGGTGTGCTCGGCGCAGCTTTTGTTGGTGTCGACTATTCTCAACAGTCCGCTGTTGCAGGTGTCCCATTGGGACAGTTCGGGATTGCAGACTATATCGCCACATATGAGGCCCGACTGAAAGCGCCCAAACCCGATAGCGCATCCGAAATTATGTCGGCAGAAATTCAGCAGGAATTGCAAAATGATGTTGCGGATCGTGTGGCCGCATCTCAAATCAAGGCAACTGTCGCTCAGAACGCGCAGGCCGAAGTTTCCCAAGGCGCAACAGCATCGCAGACAGATAAGCAAAACCCCTACCGCGAAGAATCCGCAGACAAGATCATCTACCGTTTTCCCGAAGCCTTCCTGAAATCACTCAAACTTGATCAGGGTTCGCAAGACGGTCAGGTTGGTAAAATGCTTGTCGAGGTCGAAGCCATGGAGTCTTTGCCCGCTCGTAGCTGTGAGATGGATCTGAAAGCAGTCACCATTACTTGCCTTAAAGCAGGGATTGCTCCCCTGTCTGTTATTCAGGCGCAGGGGCTGCACAAGCAGATCGACGATAGCCGCTTTTCCCGCGTTGATATCCGTGAAACGCGCAAGCGCGCAGCCGAATTGATTGAGATCGAAAAGGCTGAAGGACTCCCTGCAGGGAGCTGTGTTGTGAACGAGAAATACGCCAGTGTTTGCTACATGACCGCCGATGGCCCCAATGCCAATTCGGACCCCTTTAGCAAAGGTCCTCGACTGAAAATTTATTTTGACGGGCCGCTTGCAGCAAAAGGGCTTTCGGGCGAATTGCAGAGTTATTCCGAAGAGCAGATCGTGACGGTTATGGAGAGCAAATGGAACTTTGGGGCGGGCAGTTGCCGTATTGACGCGAACAAAGAGGCGATGGTTTGCCTGCTGTCACTGACCTCGTCCTCGGTAAAACCGAAAGTGAACCAAGGGCTCAACAGCGGTACCGCTGCGCAGGAAGCGTTCAAACCAAGCTTTGGCTTAAGAAAAAGCGGCAGCTGTGGTGCTGGGACGTTTTGCAAAGCAAACAAATAATATGCCTTATGCTTCCAACGCGCGTTACTGGCGCGTGGCGGCCTCATACCCCTTCTCGAACGGCGCGATCAAAGCCCATATGGTGATATTTTATTGGAGCCAGTCCGCTTGCTCTTATGATTGGCACTCTGAGAGTCGTTTTTATCCCTAACCAGTCGGGAGTCTGCCTCGCGTCGGCAAAGGTTTGCGTCATATCATGTGCAACGCATGCCTATGGAGTCGGCTCATGAAAACCCAAGTTAAAGCTCTTGTTGTCGGAGGCGGTGCTGTTGGCACCTCTATCGCTTATCACCTCGCAAAAGCGGGTTGGGACGATGTTATGCTCATCGAACGTGATGAGCTTACCTCTGGTTCCACATGGCATGCTGCTGGCCTTCTACCACTCTTCAACATGTCTTATGCCACGACGCATATTCATCAATATTCTGTTGAGTTTTACAAACAGCTCGAAGCTGAAACAGGCCTGAATGCAGGCTTCGCGGTTGTTGGAAACTTGCGTATGGCGCAGACGCAAGAGCGTATGGACGAATATATGCTCTATGCCTCGACAGCAGAAACTTGTGGTGTGTCCTATGAATGGCTAACCCCTGATCAAATCAAGGAACGCTGGCCGCTGATCCGCACCGAAGACCTTAAGGGTGCGATTTATCACAACACTGACGGCTACATTAATCCAGCCGATGTAACACAGGCCATGGCCAAGGGAGCGCGCCAGCGCGGTGTGATGATCGAACGGAAGTGGCAGGCTGATGCCTTCCATTGGAATGGCACCCACTGGGAAGTGACACTTTCCAAGATGGTTGAAAAGGGCGGCAACCTTGTCCCGTCTGACGAACAAATCGTCATCACAGCCGAGCACGTTGTAACGGCGTCAGGCAATCACGCGCAGCGCACGGCAAAAATGCTGGGCATCAAGATGCCCGCTATCCCCGTTGAGCACCAGTTCATCGTGATGGATCAAGACCCTGAGCTTGTTAAGTTCCGCGCCGAGGGCGGTGTTGAGCATCCTGTTATCCGCGATGCGGACGCGCAGTCTTATGTGCGCGAGGAGCGCGGTGGCTGGATCCTTGGCGTCTATGAGAAAAACGCGCCCGCTGTCTTTGAGCATGGTGTCCCTGACAGCTTCCGCGCTGATCTATTTCCGCTCGCGCTGGACCGTATCGAAGAGCAGTATATGGCGATGATTCACCGTATTCCTTCGTGTGAGGAAAGCGGTTTGAAAGACGATTTCAACGGTCCAATTTGCTACACGCCAGACGGAAACCCGCTCGTTGGGCCAGCGCCAGGACTGCACAATATGTGGCTTGCGGAAGGCTTTAGCTTTGGCATTACAGCTGCGGGTGGTACCGGCTATTACCTTGCGCAGATGATGGTTGAGGGCGAAGCCGAGATCGACATGGCAAGCCTTGATCCCAAGCGTTATTCTTCCAACTGGATGACCACAGAATTTGCCGCGCGCAAAAACGAAGAATGCTATGATCACGTTTATATTCTGCACCACCCTGACGAAGAGCGCCCTGCGTGTCGCCCGCTGCGCACGGCGCCAGCGTATGAGCGCCAGAAGGCACGTGGCGCACAGTTTGGCTTTGTGAACGGTTGGGAGCGGCCCAACTATTATGGCCCGCTTGATGCCGCAGATAACTTTGACCATGATGCCCGCTCTTTCCGCCGTGGTGGTTGGTGGCAACATGCTGTGGATGAAGCCAAAGCGATCCGTGAAGGTGTTGGCCTGATTGATGCGACGGCCTTTAGTAAACATGTTGTCAAAGGGCCCGGCGCAACGGCGTTTCTGGACTGGTTTACCTGCAACAAGCTGCCAAAAATTGGCCGTATCAATCTGACTTACGCCCTGACAGCCCATGGCACCACGCGCACCGAATATACCATCGTGCGCAATGGAGAGAACAACTATTACCTCGTTTCTGCAGGGGCTTGGACGGAGTATGATGCGGACTATCTGCGCAAGGCTGCAGAGAGCAAGATGGACGACTTTGGCTACATCGAAATTCAGGATGTGACGAGCCAGTGGGGCGTCTTTGCGATTGCGGGTCCAAAGTCGCGTGATGTGTTGAAGGCCGTGATCAACGATGCTGACCCAGAAACTGCGCTCACAAACAAGCGCTTCCCTTGGCTATCTGCAAAGCAAATTGAGCTGGGTATGTGCCCTGTAAATGCTATCCGAGTGGCGTATACAGGCGAGCTCGGCTGGGAACTGCACCACCCGATCGAAATGCAGAACTACCTGTTTGATCTGCTTGAGAAAGCAGGGGAGCCGCATGGTATGCAGCTTGTTGGTGCACGTGCACAGAACTGGCTACGGCAGGAGAAAAGCTACCGTGCCTTTGGCAACGAGCTTGGCCGTGATGCGACACCTGCCGAGGCGGACTTGCCGCGGTTTATCGATCTTGAAAAAGAGTTCCATGGCAAAGAGGCGATGGTGGAAAAGGGCATTCGCTCGAAGGCATGCACCTTGCTTATTGACGGGCCATCTGATGCAGACCCTTGGGGCCGTGAAGTGCTCTATACTGAAGATGGGACACGCGTGGGGCGTTTGACGTCTGGCGGCTATTCGGTTGCTTTTGAGACATCGATCGGCATGGGCTATGTGAAGCCAGAGCTGGCAGTCGAAGGCACGAAGCTCAAAGTCAAAATGCAGGACAAGCTTTGGGATGCGGTTGTGACATGCGACAGCCCTTATGACCCCAAGAACGAGACGATCCGCAAGGACGGCTGAGAGAACTCGAATTTGCTTTGCAAATCCGACTGTGTGGGGGCTTTGTCCGCACACAGTCGGGATTGTTAGGGAAAGAAAAAAGACACAGTTGCGGCTTAGCGGGCGCGACTTTTGAGCCAGTTCTGCCAATCTTTCCGTGATCCATTGAACAGATTGATATCCACTGCGCCGTCTATACCGTCGATGACACCTGTGCTGGTGTATTGCCAGAAGTGCCAATCTTGTCCGGCGTAGACTTCTGCGGGTGTTTTGGCCGTAGAACGCAGCCAGAACTCTTCTCCTTTGAGGCGGCCAAGGTCGTTTTCTTTGAAGAAAACAGGTGTCGTGTAAATTATGGGACGCTGGCCGTAATGCTTTTCGAGCATCGCCATGAATATACTCATGTTGCGACGGACTTGCCCCGCTGGTGGGCGCAGTTTGCAGCTTGGAGAGAACGGATTCCATTCCATATCAAGGACGGGCGGCAGTGCGCCCTTGGACTTGGGCACATTTTTGATGAACCAACGGGCCTGCACGCGGGCCGGCGTACAAAAGTAGTAGAAGTGGTAGGCGCCGACGGGGACATTTGCGCGCCGTGCACCGCGCCAGTGAGACGCGAACATAGGGTCCAGCAAATCACCACCTTCTGTGGCTTTAACAAAGGCGAAGCTGACGCCAGCCTTATGGGCTTTGCGCCAGTTTATACTGTCTTGAAATCTCGCGGCGTCGATGCCGTGAATCGGGAATTGGTGTGGCGCGGGCGCATTGAAGACGACGGGGTCATTGTCGTCAAACCGGGGCCCCGCCAAGGCTGGCGAGCTGAAGAGCAATAAGAACAGGATACACAGACGCACCATCGGCAACACCCAAAACAAGACGAGTGTTGCCAAGGTCAGGGCTTATTGACTGTGGGTCAACAGTGTTGCTCCGCAAGCTCTCCAGCTCGGCGGATCAACGCTTTGCGAAGTCGTCTTTTGTGACGACGCCATCACTATTTTTGTCAATTTGGGCGAACCAATCTGGCACAGAGGCGATGAACTCCTCGCGGCTCACCTGACCGTTGCTGTCCTGATCGGTGTACTCCCGCGCCATTCCATTGGCAGGATTGTTCTTGCCCTTGCCAGCACCCATTCCGTTCTCTTTCATGTCGTTGGCGCGGGCTTCGTCGAATTGATCGTATTCTTCGGCGTTCAAGATATCATCGCTATCGGCATCAAAGGCATTAAATACATCCGCGCGGCGCTCTGTGGCCTCTTCGAGGGTAACAATTGCGTCGCCGTTTGTGTCCCAGTTTTCGATAAAATGTGCGCCAGGATTGCCGTGGCCGCTTGCGAAGGCGGTGCTTGCAGTCAAAAGAATGGCGGCAGTGGTGAGAAAGGGTTTCATTGTATGTCCAATTTTTGTTTCTGAGCGTCAAACGCCGCTCGGTCTGAATTCCGTCGCACTTTTATTGGGCGAGCTCATCAAAGCACTCAAGCGCTTTGGCGGCATACATCATGGCTGGTCCCCCACCCATCTGGATGGACATTGCGAGGACGTCGCTCACTTCGTCGCGGCTTGCGCCCGATTTGATCAATGTTTCGACATGGAGAGCGATACAAGCATCGCATTGTTTCACAACGGCGATACCCAAGGCTACAAACTCTTTTGTTTTGAAGTCGAGCGTTCCACCCTCTTTGACGGCCTTTCCCAAGGCGCCGAAAGCACGGGTTGTGTCTGGAATGGTTTTATTCAATCCGCGGAGCTGATCGCGGGTGCTGTCAAGTTTGGCTTGCCAAGTCATATTCTGATCCTTCGATGTATTTTTCGAAGGAAGACCACGAGTATTGCTTGTCAGCTTTGACCTAGATCAGAAAGGTCGCGTTGCGACGAAGGAAATATTGTTTGACGGCATTTCCAAAACTTGAACAAGGTCCATACCCGAGGTGTGGATCCAGTCGATCACGTCCCAATCGTCTTTATAGCCTACATCTGGGTCTTGGGCCTGAAGTTTTGCGTGAAACTCAGCGTCACCCGCTGATGTGGTTTCGCCATCGCGCATGAAGGGGCCATAGATATGGAAAACCCCTTGGGGTGCCAAGGCTTTACCCGCCTCCGAGATCAGCGTTTGGGCTTCAGTTTTACTGATCAGGTGGAGTAGATTTGATAGGGTGATTAGGTCTTGGCCAGCATGTGCGGCTCCCCAGCCTTTTTGAGTGGCGTTGAGGGGGATGGCGGGCAAAATGTTGAGCTCGCCTGAATGCTCAGCCCAAGCATTAACGCTTGTTAAGCGGGCTGCATCGATTTCGGTCGGCTGCCAGACGAGATTGGGGAGGCGCCCCGCAAAAATAGCAACGTGCTGACCTGTGCCGCTGGCGATTTCGAGAGCTTGCCCTGCTTTTGGTGCATGGTGGGCGAGGACATCAGCAATGGGCTCGATGTTGCGTGCGGCAGACGGGGAGTAAAGGCGTCCGTTGCCTTCATCTTCGGCATACCCAGAAACAGCGGAGAGATCGCGAGGTGTGCTCATTGGGCAAACCTTTCAGGGCTGAGCGCAGCGCAGGTCTTGGCGTCAAGCTGGCGTGCCTGTCCGAGGATCAGATCAGCGGCCAGCTGGCTTGCTGCGGGCGCCGTTTGGAAGCCATAGCCTCCCTGACCAGCGTGCCAGAAAAAATCAGGAGCGTCGGTATGAAAGCCGATCGTCAGAGCGCGATCAGGTGAGAAGGTGCGCAGGCCCGCCCAATTTGCCTCGATCCGTGTAACGGGTTCTGTCACGAGCTCTTCGTATCGGGCCAGACCTTCTGCAAGTACCATATCGTCGGCCCAAGCATCCATGGGCAGCATCGGGTCTTCTTCTGCGGGAGATACAATCAGCGAGCCTGCATCAGGCTTGGCGTACCAACTTTCGCCAACGCCAAAGAACATAGGCCAGGTTGAGACATCGTGCCCGCCAGGCGCGGGGATGCGAGCCATCGACCTACGAAGGGGGGTAAAACCGATTGGGGCAAGGCCGGCCAGCGTGGCGATCTCATCAACCCAAGCGCCGGATGCATTGACAATGAGCTTTGCTTGATAGCTGTCGAGGGGTGTTTCAAGGACCCATCCCGCGCCATTGCGTGCAATAGATTTCACGGGAGCGCCGAGTTTGATCTCGCCGCCATGTGCGCGCAGCTCACGAGCAAAATCCTGTACCATGCGGTCGGTATCAATATCCCACGCGGCGGCGTGATAGGAGGCGTGAGCGAGTTTTTCGGGGTTGAGGATTGGCAGCATTTTGAGAGCTTCAGCCGGGCTTATGACTTCAAGGCCGAGGGTCTCACTGTCTTTTTGGAAGGCGTCAAATTCGTCAACGCGTGCAGTGATCATGAGGCCTCGTGGGCTTAGATATCCGCCGTTTGCTGTATGAAAATAGTCACTGCTCGCTTTGCTGAGAGCGACCGTGGTGGGCAGACCATAGTTGCTCTCATATAGCGCGGCAGAGCGGCCAGAGGCATGATAGGCGAGTGCTGTTTCCGCTTCGAGCAACAGCACTTTGGCGTGGGGGGCTAGACGCGCGGCGACTGATGTGCCTGCGATTCCACCGCCGATAACGATAATGTCGTGCATTCGATTTGCTCCTGTTACGAGACACTTCTGGCACAAGCTGTGGCACAAAAAAAGCCCCGCCGTGAGGCGGGGCTTTGTGATTTTAACCTAGTGAGGCTTATTGTGGAATTTCGCCTTCGATGCCTTCAACGTAGAAGTTCATACCTGCAAGCGTTCCATCGTCAGCTGTCTCACCTTCGGCGAGCCAAGCAGAACCGTCCTGTTTGTTGATCGGGCCAGTGAACGCGTGGTAGCTGCCATCTGCGAGAGCGGCTTTCATGGCAAGCGCTTCGGCTTTTACATTGGCTGGTACTTTGTCTGTGATTTCACCAATTCCAACCATGCCAGCGCCGATGCCGTCCCATGTGCTCATTGTTTCCCATGTTCCGTCCATCACGGCTTTTGTGCGCGCGATGTAGTAGGGCGCCCAATCATCGATGATTGATGAAACGCGTGGGCCATCCTTAAACTCAGCCATGTCAGACGCTTGACCGAAGCCAACAACATTGCCAGCTGCAGCTGCGGCTGCGAGTGGTGCTGTTGAGTCGGTGTGTTGAAGGATCACATCTGCGCCTTGTTCGATCAGAACTTTGGCGGCATCTGCTTCTTTGGCCGGGTCAAACCATGTGTAGGCCCAAACAATTTTGAACTCCACGTCAGGGTTTACTTTGCGCGCGTGAATGAAGGCTGAGTTGATGCCGCGGATAACTTCGGGGATCGGGAACGAACCGATGTAGCCGATGATGTTGCTTTCCGTCATGTTGCCAGCGATGTGGCCCTGAATTGCACGACCTTCATAGAAGCGTGCCGAGTAAACAGAGACGTTTTCGGCAGTTTTGTAGCCTGTTGCATGCTCAAATTTCACGTCAGGGAATTTCTTCGCGACATTGATCGTTGGATCCATGTAGCCAAAAGACGTTGTGAAAATCAGATCGGCGCCTTGCAGGGCCATTTGTGTCATCACACGCTCGGCGTCTGCGCCCTCTGGGACGCTTTCAACGAAAACGGTTTCGACTTTATCGCCGAACTCCGCTTCGACAGCGAGGCGGCCTTTGTTATGCTCATAGGTCCAGCCGCCGTCGCCGACGGGGCCAACATAGACAAAGCCGACTTTGGTTTTGTCTTCAGCGAAGGCACTTGTGGCCATGCCGAGCGCCACGGCAGCTGTGGCGAGAAGGTGAGTAAGTTTCATAGTCTGTGGTCTCCCAGGTTGGATTCTGTGGTTAACTTAAAGCATTAGCTCGAGGCGTGGAAGATGCGACCGAGTGAAGCCGGTGCGCGTGATTTGTCAGCGGACATAATCACAAGCACAAGGATTGTGATGATATAAGGCGACATCGACAAGTATTCGACAGGAATTGCGACACCTGCTGCCTGTAAATTAAGCTGTAAAACGGTCACGCCGCCGAAAAGCCAAGCACCGAGCAAAACGCGCCATGGCTTCCAGCTGGCAAATACGACTAACGCGAGGGCGATCCAGCCTGCGCCCGCTGTCATACCTTCTGTCCATTGTGGAACACGAATGAGGCTGATGTAAGCACCGCCAAGGCCAGCACAGGCTCCGCCGAACATGATTGCCAGCACGCGAATGCGCACAACTTTGTAGCCAAGTGCATGTGCGGCATCGTGGTTTTCTCCGACAGCACGCAGCACAAGGCCAACGCGGGTGTACTTGAGTGTGGCCCAGACGGCAGCAACAAGAGCTATACCGAGATAAACGATGGCATCGTGGTTGAAGAGCACTGTGCCCAAGAAGGGCAAATCCGAAAGGATCGGTATGTCGAGCTTGGGAGTCGACGGGGGCTTTAGCCCGACATAGTCCTGCCCCAAGAGCGAGGATAGGCCGAGGCCAAAGAGCGTCAATGCGAGACCGGATGCGACCTGATTGGCCAAGGCATATTGCGTGAGAAGTGCGAAGAGAAATGACAGTGCTGCGCCACCAATGGCTGCGAATACGAAGCCCAAGGCTGGTGAGCCTGTGATGATTGTTGCCATGAAGCCGCAGATCGCTCCAGTGATCATCATCCCCTCAACGCCTAGGTTAAGTACGCCCGCGCGCTCGACAACGAGCTCGCCTATGCCAGCCAGCAAGATGGGTGTAGCGGCCACGAGCAGTGATGCGATTAGAAGGGCGGGATTGATTGCAGACAGGTCCATTACAAAGCCTCCGTCTTTACGCGTTTGATGCTATAATTTGTGAGCAAATCGACGGCGAGTAGAAAAAAGAGCAGCATGCCTTGGAACAGCTGAATTGCTGCTGCTGGGAGCCCAAGATTTGCTTGGGCAATTTCACCACCGATATATGTGAGAGCCATAAGAAGGCCTGCAAAAAGGATGCCGACAGGATGTAAGCGTCCGAGGAAGGCGACGATGATCGCTGTAAAGCCATAGCCTGTGTTAAAATCAATGCTGATCTGTCCCGCAGGCCCCGAGACTTCGAACATGCCTGCAAGCCCAGCCAGCGCACCTGACATGCCGAGGCAAAAGAGGATCAGGCGCGTCGGATTGACCGAGGAAAACTTAGCTGCACGCGGCGCTTCCCCTGTCAGGCGGATAGAAAAGCCCAGCATGTGACGATTAAGCAGGATATAGGCGAAAATGACTGCGATAAACGCTGTCAGGACACCCCAGTGCATGCCCGAACCTGTGATGATTTCGTCGTTGAAGGCGCTTGGGTAGTCTTTCAAGTTGCGCGAGCCTGGGAAGCCGTGGCCGTCTGGGTTTTTGAGTAAGCCCAGTGACATCGAGGCGAGAAGCTGCTCGGCGACATAGACGAGCATCAACGAAACAAGAATTTCATTGGTTTGAAACTTTACTTTTAAGAGCGCAGGAATCATCGCCCAAGCCCAGCCACCAAAGGCGCCTGCGGTTATCATTAGCGGGAAGATATACCAAGCCTCCATTGGGTAAAACGCAAGGCCCACGCCTGCACCACAGATGGCTCCAACGATATACTGGCCTTCTGCGCCAATGTTCCAAATCCCCGCTCGAAAGCCCAGTGAAAGGCCGATTGCGATCAGGATCAGGGGGCCACCTTTGACGAGAAGCTGGGGGCGATAATAAAATGCAAACTCACCAAAGAGTGGATCCCAGAAGATGGTTCGGATGGCCTCAAAAGGGTTTTTCCCAAGAGCCATAAAGAGTAGGCCGCCTGCGATCATCGTAGCGATGATGGCGAGTATTGGGGTGAGGTAAGCAAAAGCCTTGGATGGCTGCGGGCGTTTTTCGAGTTTAAACATGGGCCACCTCCATTCCGTGGGCCCCGCCCATCATGAGGCCGATTTCATCGATGGTAAGGCCTTGGGTTGGGCGGGTTTCTGTGAGGCGGCCCTCGTTGAGGGCAGCAAAATTATCGGCTACTTCCATCAGTTCGTCGAGGTCTTGGCTGATGACAATGACGGCCGTGCCGCCCGCTGCCAGATCAAGGATCGCTTGGCGGATACTCGCAGCGGCGGAGGCATCAACGCCCCATGTGGGCTGGTTGACGATCAGCACATCGGGGTCTTGCAAGACCTCACGCCCTATCACAAATTTCTGCAAATTGCCGCCAGAAAGCGAGCGTGCAGCATTGTCTGGGCCAGGGGTGCGGACATCAAATTTTTCGATGATTTCCTCAGCAAAACTGCGAGCTTTGGCCCACTTCAGGAAGCCACGACTTGACAGCCCGCGGCGTGTGTTGCCAGTAAGGAGGGCGTTTTCTGTCAGGCTCATGTTGGGAGCGGCGGCATGGCCTAGGCGTTCTTCTGGGGCAGTAAGAAGCCCGCGCATGCGGCGGGCATTGGGGGCCAACTGCCCTATGGGTTCGCCCTTGAGCTTAACGGCGTCATGGGCTGTCCGTATCTCTCCTGACAGTGCCAGCAGGAGTTCGTCTTGACCGTTGCCAGCTACACCGCCAATGCCGAGCACTTCTCCTGATCGCAGACGCAGGTGAATGTTGCGCAAGGGCGTCCCGAAGGCGCTCGGCGAGGGTATGGAAAGTCCTGATATATCAAGGACTACATCGCCAAGTGCAGCGCCTGCGCTTTTAGGGGTCTGGAGTTCTGTTCCGACCATGAGCTCGGCCATATCGCGGGCACTGGTTTCGGCGGGGATGCAGGTTCCGACATTTTTGCCAAGCCGCAGGATTGTGGCGGCGTCGCATAGGGCGCGAATTTCTTCGAGTTTGTGAGAGATATAAAGGATCGCCACTCCCTCGGCTGTGAGTTTGCGCAGGGTTTCAAAGAGGATTTCAACCTCCTGCGGCGTGAGAACCGAGGTAGGCTCATCCATGATCAAGAGCTTAGGGTCTTGTAGCAAACATCTAATGATCTCAACGCGTTGCCGCTCGCCTGCTGAGAGGTCTCCAACGGTTTTATAGGGGTCAAGCGGGAGGCCGTAGTCTTCCGAGACGGTGCGGATTTTCTCGGCCAGATCACGCATCGCTGGTGGTTGCTCCATTCCAAGCGCAATGTTTTCGGCGACATTCAAGGCGTCAAAGAGCGAGAAATGTTGAAACACCATGGCCACGCCTGAGGCGCGGGCGGCGCGGGGTTCGGGGGGTGCGAAGGGCGCGCCATTCATCAGCATTGTGCCACTGTCGGGCTTTACGAGGCCGTAGATCATTTTGACGAGTGTCGACTTGCCAGCGCCATTTTCTCCAAGCAAAGCATGTACTTCGCCGTATTTTATCTCAAAAGAAACACTGTCGTTTGCCACGACACCGGGGTAGGCCTTGGTGAGGCCCTCTATCTTAAGCAATGTCCCTGTCACGCAGTTTTCCTTTCCGGGTTGCCCCATCGGATGCGCTTTATTTGTTGCGGGTCATCAAATGCTGAAAGCCTGTTTCATGCAAGATTCGAATGGCCGCCGTCTTGGTAAGCTCTTTCAATGATTTGGCGAAAGTCGAAAAGTTAATTCGTTAATACGGGAGAAATAACAGGGGGTGATATGCGTGCACAACCCGTGCACAATCCGTACACCGCCTGTTTGTTAATTTTTTGGGCGAAAAATGTATAACGCGGCGTTCGGTGGGCCGCACTGAGAGGGGTTGTGGGGGCATTGCCGCCTTTATGTTAACTCTGGCGGAGCATGGAAATTGTCGCGCCATGCCACGAGGCACAAGACGGGCGTCTCAAACGTCTCCATGGCATGGGGTTGGTTGCTTGTGTGGAACGAGGTGTCCCCTTCGAGAAGCTCCTCTTCGGGGCAGCCCTCGCGCCTGAAGGCCGCAGACCCTGATACAACCATATACATCTCTTCTGCGGGGTGGTTGTGCCATGGGTAATAGAGATGCGGTGGCATGTAGACCATCCAGAGGCGTATGGACTTTGATGTGAAGGGAGCATCATCGCCTATGATACAGTAACATCCGAAGCGAGCCATGAAGTCATCACTGATATCAGTGCCTTTGTAGGTGTCGCGCCAATGAACAACTTCGCTTGCGTTGCGGATTGCTTGTTGAAGGTCGTGATACCGTTCTGATCGAAGACCTGTGTCATTCAAGAAAACGTCACAACAGTGTTCATGTAGTGGTGCAACGGCCTGTGGTTCGATGTCATCCGGAAAGGGCGCAAAATTGATCATATCGGTGTTGCCGCAATAGGCTGCTTGCACCGTACGAAGCAAAGTCTGGGTGATGTTTTCGTGTTCCATAGGTTGACGTTTGAGCAGTGGTCAGCCGTGGTCTTGTAGGGCAGCGACATCGATGTCGGGCATTTGACATGTTGAACGTCGCAATCGGAGGTTTGCTTGGGCTCTGGCCTGCGGAGCTTGGGGTTGGCCCCTGCGCACAGGCCGCAGCGGGGGCCAACCCCCGCACCCCCGGGATATTTAGAGAAAGAGGAAACGACGGCGACGGGCAAACTGTGATGTGGGCGTGCGTCTTGATGCTTTTCAGTCTGGCGTTGGGGGGCTAGGTTGCGCTCATGAGCAATACACCCCGATTCATTCATTTGCGCGTCCATACCGAATACTCTCTTTTGGAGGGGGCGGTGCGGCTGAAGAAGCTGCCACAGCTTTGTGCGGATATGGGCATGCCTGCTGTCGCGGTGACGGACACGAATAATATGTTCTGTGCGCTTGAATTCTCGGAAGCGGCCAAGGGCGCGGGGCTTCAGCCGATCATCGGCTGTCAGGTTGATCTGGGGTATCACAAGCTTGAGCCCGGTGAGCGGCCACGCCCACCAGCGCCGATCGTTTTGCTGGCCCAAAGCGAGGCGGGCTATGAGCATCTGATGAAGCTCAACTCCTGTCTTTATATCGACAAGGGCGGCGAGCTGCCTCAAGTGACGCTGGCGGAGCTGCGCGAGCATTCTGGCGATCTGATTTGTTTGACCGGCGGGCCAGACGGGCCTGTGGGGCGGCTTTTGCGCGCGGGGCAAGACCCTGCGGCGCAGGCGCTGATGGATGCGTTGGCGGATATGTTTGGCGACAGGCTCTATGTTGAGCTTCAGCGCCATCCGTCTGAAGACGGAAGCACGCCAGAGGCTGAACGCCTGACTGAGCGCGGCTTTGTCGAGATGGCGTATGCTATGAACCTTCCGCTTGTGGCGACCAATGATGTCTATTTCCCGAAGTCGAGCATGTATGAGGCGCATGATGCTCTGATCTGTATTGCTGATGGTGCCTATGTGGACCAACAGGACGACCGCCGCCGCCTCACGGCGCAGCATTACATGAAGTCACCCCGAGAGATGGCTGTCTTGTTTGCCGACTTGCCAGAGGCGCTCGACAACACCATCGAGATTGCCAAGCGCTGCGCCTTTAAGGCCTATAAGCGTGATCCGATCTTGCCGAAATTTGCCGATGACGAGGTTGTCGAGCTGCGCCGTCAAGCGAATGCGGGTTTGCAGGCGCGGCTGGCTGTTATTCCGCATGCTGTGTCTGTTGAGGACTATCAGAAGCGGCTCGACTTTGAGCTCGATATTATTGAGGGCATGGGGTTTCCGGGCTATTTTCTGATCGTTGCGGACTTCATCAAGTGGGCCAAGGACAATAACATCCCTGTTGGGCCTGGCCGAGGCTCGGGCGCGGGCAGTCTTGTGGCCTATGCGCTCACGGTGACGGACCTTGACCCCTTGCGATACTCGCTGCTGTTTGAGCGGTTCTTGAACCCTGAACGGGTGAGCATGCCCGACTTTGACATCGACTTTTGCATGGATCGCCGTGAAGAAGTGATCCGCTATGTGCAGGAGAAATATGGCCGCGATAAAGTTGGCCAGATTATTACTTTTGGTGCGCTGCTCTCCAAGGCGGCTGTGCGCGATATTGGCCGCGTGTTGCAGATGCCTTACGGGCAGGTCGACCGACTTAGCAAGATGATCCCTGTGGAAGGGGTGAAGCCTGTCAGTATTGAGAAAGCTTTGGCGGACGAGCCGCGCCTGCGCGAAGAGGCGAAGAACGAAGAAGTTGTCGCGCGCTTGCTTGACTATGGACAGCAGGTTGAGGGGCTTTTGCGGAATGCTTCGACCCATGCGGCGGGTGTTGTTATTGGCGACCGTCCTTTGGACGCGCTTGTGCCGCTGTATCAAGACCCGCGCTCGGACATGCCAGCGACGCAGTTTAACATGAAGTGGGTCGAGCAGGCGGGGCTCGTGAAGTTTGACTTCTTGGGCCTGAAGACCCTGACAGTGATCCAGAACGCTGTGGACCTTATCCACGCTGAGGGGCGTGATTTGCACCAAGCCGCGGATGGCACGCAGCTTTATCAGCCGCCTGCGGGGGCGGAGAACGATATTGGTGCAATTCCGCTGGATGACGCCAAATCATACGAGCTCTATGCGCGGGCCAAGACTGTGGCTGTGTTCCAAGTGGAAAGTTCGGGGATGATGGATGCGCTCAAGCGCATGAAGCCGACTTGTATCGAGGATATTGTTGCGCTTGTGGCGCTGTATCGCCCCGGCCCGATGGAGAATATTCCGACATATTGTGAAGTGAAGAATGGGCTGAAAGAGCGCGAGTCTGTGCATCCGTCGATTGACCATATCCTTGAAGAAACGCAAGGGATCATTGTTTATCAAGAACAGGTTATGCAGATTGCTCAGGTTATGGCGGGTTATAGCCTTGGTGGCGCTGACCTTTTGCGCCGTGCGATGGGTAAAAAGATCGCTGAGGAAATGGCCAAAGAACGCCCCAAGTTTGAAAAGGGGGCGATGGAGAATGGTGTCGACAAGAAGAAGGCATCTGAGGTTTTTGACTTGCTCGAAAAATTCGCCAACTACGGTTTCAACAAATCGCATGCGGCGGCCTATGCTGTGGTTAGCTACCAGACCGCTTGGCTGAAGGCGAACCACGCTGTCGAGTTTATGGCTGGCGTGATGAACTGCGATATCCATCTGACTGATAAGCTGGCTGTCTATTTTGAAGAGGTTCGCAAGGGGCTCGAGCTGAAGTGGGAGCCGCCTTGTGTGAACCGTTCGGCGGCGACATTTACGGTTAAAGACCAAGTGCTGCATTATGCGCTGGGGGGGCTGAAGAACGTCGGTGTGGAGGCGATGAAGCTGATCACCGAGGCGCGCGGCGATGCGCCTTTTGTGACGCTGTTTGACTTTGCACGGCGGGTGGACCTCAAGCGTGTGGGCAAACGTCCTCTGGAGATGCTGGCGCGGGCGGGGGCATTTGATGTGCTGGATCGCAACCGCCGCCGTGTGTTTGACAGCCTTGAAGGGCTGATGGCGTATTCGGCGGCAGTGACCGAGCAGAAGAACTCCAACCAAGTGAGCCTGTTTGGTGAGGCGGGGGATGATCTGCCGGAGCCTCGGCTTTCGCCTGTGCAGGACTGGCTGCCTGCGGAGCGGCTTGGCGAGGAGTTTAAGGCTGTTGGCTTCTACCTTTCGGGGCATCCGCTTGACGACTATATGGCGCCGCTCAAGCGCAAGCAGGTGATCACGCTGGAAGAGGTTGAGGCGCGCGCGCAGGGCGGGCCGTTTCTCGCCAAGATGGCGGGTGTGATTGCTGGGCGCCAAGAGCGCAAATCGGCGCGGGGGAACCGCTTTGCCTTTGTGCAGCTTTCGGACGTGAGCGGGGCCTATGAAGTCACCGTCTTCAGCGATACGCTCGAAAAAGCTCGCGAGTATCTCGAAGTGGGTGCGAAAGTCGTTGTGACTTGCGAGGCCACGATGGAGAGCGACCAGCTCAAGCTTTTGGCGCGCAGCTTTGCACCGATTGATGCGGTGGTGGCGGATGCGGGGCAGACGGGGCTTAAAATTTTTGTGGAAGATCAGGGCGCGATCAGTGCGGTGGCCGAAGTGCTGGCGAATGCGGCCAAGGCAGCGCAGGGCGCGGGTAAAGGGCCTCTGCATTTCTGCCTGATGGATCCGAGCCTACCAGGCGAAGTTGAGCTGACGGCGGGACGCGACTTTCCGATTTCGCCGCAGATCAAAGGCGCGATCAAGAGCTTGTCGGGGGTTGTCGAAGTTCAGGATATCTGAGGCCAGCAGGAAACCGCGGAATATTTACCAAGATTTATCCGTGCTGGACCGATGGTTACCAAATGGTTAAGACGCGTGAAAGGGAGAGGGTAAGCTTCATGACGCGTTGGCTTTTATGTTTGTTTTTGGTTGCTGTGACTGCTGGCTGCTCTGACCCTTTGAGCAAAATGACGCGGCTTGCGGATGTGGAGCTTCAGGAAAGCTCTGATGTGGCGTCTGCTGTGGCTCTGCCGAGTGCTGCGCAAGATGAACGTCCGCTTTTTGAACGTCTGTTTAGCACACCAGAAGACCCTGTCGCCGATGCGGTCGATGAGGCGGTTAAGAGCCTTGAGGGCGAGGCGGAATCGAGTGCTGAGTTTGCCCCAGCCTTGCCGCTGACCGAAGGCGAGGCCCTTGCTGATGAAACGACAGGCGCAATACGAGATGAAACAGATGTGGCCGCTGTAAGCGAAGACGCGCAGCCACGCTCGCTTTTTGGCTTTTTGAAGCCGAAACAAAACGAAAAATCGCGCCCGGAAAATGCGGCAAAAGAATTGGCCGAAGCGGAGAAGCTTGCGCCTGAAGCCGAGGTTGTGGAGGCGTCCTTTACACCAGAAACAGAGGCGCGCGAACCGCGCAGAGGCGAGGGGCTCTTCAGCCGTAAGAAAGCCGATGTGCTGACAGGACCAGATGCGCAAGAGATTGCGCCGGGAACACCGCTGGCCTTTGGCGAGATTGCGCGGGTTTGCGCCTTGCCCAAAGCCGAGATGGGCCGACAAGTCGAGACGGCGGGAAAATACCGCCTTTATGACAGCGCAGTGGGTAGTACGGAACAACGCCCCTTTTTCATCACAGGATTTGACGATGGCTGCCCTCGTCAAGTGACGGGAGCGCTGGCGCTTTTTGCGAGTGCACAAAGCCACGAAATGATGCGCTATGGCGCGCCATGGAGGGGCAAACCGTACTCAGAGACAGACAAAGCTTATGAGGCTGCCAAGAAAGACATTTGCGGCGTGGGCAAAGGCAAGCCTTGTGGCGCGAAGATGGGCCAGCTGGAAAAGACCACGGCCTTTATCACGGTCTATGACCGCTTTGTGGATGCGCTCAGCTGGCGCAACGTGCTTTTACACGATGGTGCTGTCCTTGCGATGGAGTGAGGGCTCTGCTCTCGAGGCTCCATAACGATGGTTTTAATGTGGTTTAGTAATGTGGTGGGCGTTCGTCGCCGCCGAAGATATGTGCGCCTTCGGAGCGGTTGCGGCTGGCCTCTGCGTCCAGCAGGATTTGGACCTGCCGCGTGAGCAAGGCGATCTCTGTGTCTTGGCGCGCGATCACTGACGAAAGCTCGTCTGTTGTGCGCTCAAGGTGCGCGATTTTTTCTTCAAGAGATTCCATGGCGTTTCTTTAGCGGGTTTCTGATCTGCATCATAGCCCCGCTTTCAGGAGGCTGACAGACTTGGGCTGTTGAATTGGTTTGGAGGTATTGAGATGCGCAAATTTATGATCGCTTTATTGGGGGCCAGTGTCTTGGCGGGCGCGGCTGAGGCCTATGACGGGGAGCAATTTGTCGTCTGCAAGCTTAACCCGCTGGGTGATAACTTTCTGGCGCTGCGGAGTTGTGGTTCTACCAGCTGCGATGTGATCCGCAAACTGGGGCCGGATACCTTTGTGATCACCATGGAACCCTATGCGACAAACGGTTGGCGCGAGGTGATTGTGCAGCAATCCTCGCAAGATTGGTCTTATGCAGGTGTAAAGGGCTGGGTTTATGGCAAATATATTTGCCATGTCGATTTAAGCGAATAAGGCTCTGTTCTTGCTCCTTGGGGCTTGATCCTTTAGAGCCTGCTCACAAGAATTTAGACCGTTTCAGGCAAGGACACCCCGATGGCCAAGGAAAAGAAAGCCCCACGCCCCAAGGCGCAGACGCCCAAGGGCTTCCGCGACTATTTTGGCGAGGATGTGAGCCAGCGCGCAGAGATGCTGCGCGTGATCACAGGGGTGTATCACCACTACGGGTTTGACGCGCTGGAGAGTGCCGCTGTTGAGACGGTTGAGGCGCTGGGCAAGTTCCTTCCCGATGTGGACCGCCCAAATGAAGGCGTCTTTGCTTGGCAGGAGTTTGACGAGGACGATAAAGGCGACTGGCTGGCCTTGCGCTATGATCTGACTGCGCCTTTGGCGCGGGTCTATGCGCAGCACCGCAACGACCTTCCGACGCCTTACCGCCGTTATGCTATGGGCCCTGTCTGGCGCAACGAGAAGCCAGGACCAGGGCGCTACCGCCAGTTTTATCAGTGTGATGCGGATACGGTTGGCACGGCCTCTGTTGCTGCTGACGCCGAGATCTGTGCGATGCTCAGTGATACGCTGGAGAAGGTTGGAATTGCGCGCGGCGATTATATTGTGCGGGTGAATAACCGTAAGGTTCTCAACGGTGTGCTGGAGGCGATGGGCGTGTCTGATGCGGGGCAGCAAGCAGACGTGCTGCGCACCATCGACAAGTTTGACAAAGTGGGAGAGGCCGGCGTGCGCCAGCTTCTGGGCAAGGGGCGTTTGGACGCGTCTGGCGCTTATATTGATGGCGTAGGCTTGAGTGATGCGCAGGCAGAGCCTGTTGTTCAATTCCTGATTGCGAAGGGCGCGAGCAACGCAGAGACGCTTGAAAACTTGCGCGGTGCTGTTGGCGAAAGTGCGATTGGCGCGGAAGGCATTGGCGAGCTCGCCGAGATTGCGGGGCTTCTTGAGGCGCAGGGCTATGGCGCGGACCGTATTGTGATTGACCCGAGCGTTGTGCGCGGCCTTGGCTACTATACTGGCCCTGTTTACGAAGCCGAGCTGACCTTTGAAATCTTGGATGAAAAGGGCCGCAAGCGGCAGTTTGGCTCTGTTGCGGGCGGCGGACGGTATGACGATCTTGTAAAGCGCTTTACGGGGCAGGCTGTGCCCGCCACGGGCGTCTCGATTGGTGTGGACCGCTTGCTTGCGGCGCTGCGCGAGAAGGGGCGGATCGGCGGCAAAGCGGCTGGGCCTGTTGTTGTGACAGTCATGGATAAGGCGCGGATGGCGGAGTATCAGGGGATGGTCGCGGAGCTGCGCCAAGCGGGGATCAGAGCCGAGGTTTATCTGGGCAACCCCAAGAGCTTTGGCAACCAACTGAAGTATGCGGACAAGCGCGAGAGCCCTGTGGCGATCATCGCGGGCTCTGACGAGCAGGAGCGCGGTGTGGTGCAGATCAAAGATCTGATTTTGGGCGCGAAAATTGCCGAGAATGCCACCCATGAGGAGTGGAAAGAGCGGCCCAGCCAGTTTGAAGTGCCAAGGGCCGAGCTTGTGAGCAAGGTTCGCGAAATTCTGAGCGGGCAGGACTGAGTATGCCAGAGGGAATGGCCAAACGGGCAGAGGCGGCGCGGGTGCGCGCTATGTTTGAAGCGGCGGGCGCGTTGGCTGTGGAGGCCGCAGTGCTCCAGCCAGCGGAGCTGCTGCTCGACCTCTATGGAGAAGACATCCGTGCGCGGGCTTATGTGACGTCCGACGCTTTACGCGGGGAGCAGATGCTGCGGCCCGATTTTACCGTGCCTGTTGTGCAGATGCATATGCAGCACGGTGCGGAGCCAGCGCGCTATACCTATTCGGGCGAAGTATTTCGCCGTCAGGAAGACGACGGAAACCGCGCCAATGAATATCTGCAAGTCGGGTATGAAATCTTTGAACGCGATGCGCCACATGAGGCGGATGCGGAAGTCTTTGCGCTGATTTCTTCTGTTTTGCGCGGCTTGCCTGTGCGCGCAGCAACGGGTGACATCGGAATCCTCATGGCGGCGGTTGAAGGGCTGAGCACGACCGAGCGGCGCAAGGCAGCGCTGCGGCGGCATATCTGGCGGCCACGGCGCTTTCGCGCCTTGATGGAGCGTTTCTCGGGGCGGGCAGATGTTCCTGCGAGCCGAGTGGCTTTGCTGGCGGCGGAAGATGCGTTTGCGGAGGCTGGCCCCGCGATCGGGCTGCGAACGCGGCACGAAGTGGAGGCGCGGATTGCCGCTTTGCGCAAGGATGAGGCGGCTGGGCCGCTCTCGCAAGGCGACGTTGAGCTGATGGAAGCGATTCTGGCTGTGCAGGAGACGCTGCCCAATGCGGTCGAGCAGCTGAGCGATATTGCGGTGGATATGCCAGCGATTGCGGATGCTGTTGATGGTCTGGCAAAGCGCACACGCGCTCTTGCCGCGCGCGGCGTCGATGTTGCGCAGCTTTCGTTTGAGGCCAGTTATGGCCGCGCGTCGATGGAGTATTATGACGGTTTTGTTTTTGGCTTTTATGCCGAGGCGCGGGCCGATTTGCCGCCTGTCGCGAGTGGCGGGCGCTATGATGCGCTCACGCGCCAGCTCGGGCAAGGAGCCGAAATCCCTGCTGTTGGGGGTGTTGTCCGCCCCGGCCTGATGCTGGGTCTCAAGGAGGGCACGCTATGAGCCTTAAGCTGGGTGTGCCGTCCAAAGGGCGGTTGATGGAAAAGACGTTTGACTGGTTTGCCGAGCGCGGCGTGCGTCTTGCGCTGGCGGGGGGCGAGCGGGAATATGCGGGCCGTGTTGATGGGATCGATGGTATCGAGCTTGTGCTCCTCTCGGCGGGTGAAATTCCGCGTGAGTTGGCGGCAGGGCGAATTCACCTCGGTGTCACAGGAACAGACTTGATCCGTGAGAAGCTCGGCCAATGGGAGCAGCGTGTCGAGGAGCTGGCAGAGCTTGGCTTTGGTCATGCGGACCTGATTATCGCTGTGCCGCAGGCTTGGGTTGATGTGGACACGATGGACGACCTTGACGCTGCCGCCGCTGCATTCCGCGCGGAGCATGGTTTTCGTCTTCGGATTGCGACGAAGTATCACCGGCTTGTGCGCGAGTATCTACGCGACTGTGGTGTGGCGGACTACCAGCTTGTCGACAGCCAAGGGGCGACCGAAGGCACTGTGAAAAACGAGACAGCGGAAGCCGTGGCAGATATCACCTCGACGGGAGATACGCTGCGCGCGAACCATCTGAAAATCTTGAGTGATGGGCTTATCTTGCGCAGCTCTGCTACGCTTTACCGCGCGCGCAATGCGGAGATGACTGGCGAAGAGCGCGCCGCGCTGGCGGCGCTTCAGGAGCGTTTAGGCCTCTGAGGGGCGCGGCAGATCTTTGAGCGTTTCTTCGGGGGCATCGGCCTCAAGTATGTCTTCTACCTTGTCCTTGAGCATGTTCTTCAATGTCTCTGTGGCCTTGCGGCTGTAGTTGCGCTGAACAAGTGGATCTGGCGTGCGCGCGAGGCCAGCGGCGTTTGGCAGGGCTACGAAACCGTCCCGAACCATACGGCTCTGTAGGGTTGCGGCGGCGTCTTTGGCTATGCCGAGGTCGCGGGCGATGTTGCGCGCCGAGCTTGCGCCTCTGAGACGCGCGTTGAAGACTGCCAAGCCATACATAAACTCGTTTGCCACAGGGGCTGCAGCGGCCACGGGAGCGGCGGCCAAAGGCATGGCAGGAAGCAGGGGCATGAGCCCTGCTGCGGAGGCGGTTCTGAGAAAACTACGTCTATCCATAGTAGATATATGGGGGTGAACCCCTTAATTGCGAGTCATTCGCAATAATTTTTTGTGAGGGTGCTGGTCAGGCGGCAGATGGTCGGCCGCCTGATTGCAAGGTTTAGCTTTCGCCGAAGCCCTTTGGGATTGGCAGGGGCGCAAGCGTTTTTGCGCGTTTTTGCAGGCTGCGGCCGATCACAACACGGCTGATCTCGGTTGTGCCATCGACGATGCGTAGCATTTGGGCCAGACGCGAGAGACGGTCGAGGCCATAGGGCTGCAAAAGGCCCATACCGCCGAGAACCTGTGTGCATGTGTTGGCTGCTTTGACGGCAGCGTCGGGCACGAAGCGCTTGGCGTGGGCCGCCATGAGGGGGCCTTCTGGCGTCCCCAGTGCGTTGGCGGCGGCACGGTAGAGCAGCTTTGAGGCTTCGAGATCGGTTGCGACTTCGCCGAGCATCCATTGGATGCCGTCGAGATCGAGGTTCTTGCCGCCGAACATTTTGCGATTGGACGAGTAGGCTAGAGCTGTGTCGAGCGCGGATTGCATCAGGCCGCAGCAGCCAGAGGCAATGGAAACGCGGGCAATATCGATCGCCATGAGCGAGCCTTGAAGGCCTTGACCGATGGGCAGGATAATATTGTCTTCGCTGACAACCACGTCCTTCATATACATTTCTGACATTGGCAGGAAATTGTAGGACGGCGTCTCGTAAAGGGGGCCGAAAGTCAGGCCGGGCGTGTCCGCGGGGATCGCGATCATGGCCATGTCTTTGTGGCCGGGCTGGTCAGTTGTTTTGACGACAGTGAAGTAGATATCAGCTTCGCCCGCGAGGCTGACCCACGCTTTGGCCCCGTTTATCGTCCATGTGCCATTGTCATTGATCACGGCACGAGAATACATATTGGTTGCGTCCGAGCCTGACTGTGGCTCGGTCAGGGCGAAGTTGGCCAGCTTGCGGCCAGAGGTGAGCTCCTTGGCCCATGCAGCTTTGAAGGCGTCAGTGCCATAGCCGCATCCAGCAAAGGTGCAGATGTTGTGCATCGACAGTGCGAAAGCGTAGGCGCCATCGCCACGGCCCAGTTCTTCATACACGCGAATGCCTTCGCCCAAGGGGAGGCCTTGGCCACCGAACTCTTCGGGAGCGTAGAGGCCTGTGAGGCCGAGCGCGCCCGCTTTGTCGGAGGCTGCGCGTGGCCAGACGGCGGCGGCGTTCCACGCGTCTACATTTGGGGCGATGTCTTCGGCGCAATGGCGGCGTGCGGCGTCGAGGATTGTCTCGATGGATTGTGTCACTTGTTGAACTCCTGAAGCTGATACATGTGTCGATTTCAAATGTCTGACAATTGAGTCAGGTTAAAATCAAGTCCCTGAATGTATCGCGACCCAACGTCACAAGCTTTGGCCGGGGGCGTTCGGGCGTTGTTGGGAGTGTTTGAGTTACAAAATGCCGATTTCGGCCAGTGCGCCTGCGAGTTCTGGGGGGAGAGCATCATCGGCTTCGCGGCCTTCGGAGAGGTCGATGGGGGCGTCTTCTGGCTTGAGGTAGCGCCAGCCTTGAAAGGGGCGCTTGAGCGCAGGGGCGGTGCGTGTGATTTCTGGATCAAGTATAAACGCGCAGCGGCGGATACCATCTCCGCCGATCACTTCTTCAAAGCCGAGAACGCGCTGACGGGCTTGAATGGAGCCTTTGATTACCCAGTAGACGCTGCCGCCCGCGAGAATCTCTTCTTCGCGTTTTGGCCACATGCGGGTGATGTGATAGGGCAGGCCGTCTGGATGCGTTGCGGCGCGGGTCTTTTGCCACGCAAGGAGGGAGTCGACTGACTCAGTTCCGACACTGAGCTTCACAATATGTATTACGTTCTTCATATGTTCCCCCTATATGTGGTAGGGTATATTGGTAAAACTGATTCTTCCACACACGTTATCTTGCGTAAGGGCGTGTTTGGGGTTTGACCCGCCGAGAAGCGATGCGTAGTTTAAGTGCCTTGCCACATCTGACGACATGACGAAATCACATAAGACCTGGGGACCACTAAATGAGCCGTTTTTCTGCGCCAATTGCCGAGCAAATCTGGGATATGAAGTATCGCTTCAAAGAGGCGGACGGAACGCCGCTTGACCGCACGGTAGAAGACACATGGCGCCGCATCGCGCGCTCTCTTGCCGATGTTGAGGAGGACAAAGCGCATTGGGAAGATGTGTTTTATGCAGCCCTTGAAGACTTCAAATTTCTGCCAGCTGGACGCATCACTGCAGGCGCGGGGACAGAGCGCTCAGTGACCCTGTTTAACTGCTTTGTTATGGGCACTGTGCCCGACAGCATGGGCGGGATTTTTGATATGCTTAAAGAAGCCGCGCTGACAATGCAGCAGGGTGGCGGTATTGGCTATGACTTCTCCACGATTCGCCCGAAAGGCGCGGATGTGCTGGGTGTTGCGGCGGATGCGAGCGGGCCTTTGAGCTTTATGGATGTGTGGGATGCGATGTGCCGCACCATCATGAGCGCGGGCAGCCGCCGTGGCGCTATGATGGCGACGATGCGGTGCGATCACCCTGATATCGAGGCGTTCATCACGGCGAAATCTGACGCCGCACGCTTGCGTATGTTTAACATGTCTGTGCTGGTCACTGATCCGTTTATGGACGCGGTCAAAGCGGGCAAAAGCTGGGATCTGAAGTTCAACGGCAAGGTCTATCACACCGTTGAAGCGCGTGATCTTTGGAACAAGATCATGACGGCGACATATAATTATGCCGAGCCTGGTGTGATTTTTATCGATCGTATCAACCAGATGAACAACCTCAACTATTGTGAGACGATTGCTGCAACAAACCCGTGTGGCGAGCAGCCTCTGCCGCCGTATGGCGCTTGTTTGCTTGGCTCGATCAACCTTGCGAAGCTTGTGGCGGCGCCGTTTGAAGACGGTGCTGTGCTGGATGTGAGCGAGCTTGAAGCGCTTGTCGCCGCGGCTGTGCGGATGATGGACAATGTGGTCGATGCGTCGAACTTTCCACTTGAGGCGCAACGCCAAGAAGCACAAGCGAAGCGGCGGATTGGCCTTGGCGTGACGGGCTTGGCGGATGCTTTGCTGATGGTTGGGCTTGAATATGGCACGGACAAAGCGGCGGCCCAGACAGAAGCTTGGCTGCATTCGGTTGCGCGTGCGTCTTATCGCGCCTCTGTGGCGCTGGCAAAAGAGAAGGGCGCTTTCCCTCTGTTTGACGCGGAGAAGTACCTTGCCAGTGGTGCGATGCAGCAAATGGACGAAGATGTGCGTGCCGAGATTGCCGAGCATGGCATTCGCAACGCTCTGCTCACTTCTATCGCGCCGACAGGTACGATCAGCCTCTATGCTGGCAATGTGAGCTCAGGGATCGAGCCCGTGTTTGCCTACGCTTACAAGCGCAAGGTCTTGCAAAAGGACGGCTCGCGCACGGAAGAGGAAGTTGTTGATTATGCTGTGGCGCTGTGGCGTGAGAAGTTTGGCGACAAGGCACTGCCTAACTATTTTGTTAACGCGCAGACACTTGCGCCAAGCGCGCATGTGAAGATGCAAGCTGCGGCGCAGAAGTGGATCGACAGCTCGATTTCAAAGACGATCAATTGCCCTGAAGATATCGACTTTGATGCCTTTAAGGACGTCTACATGCAGGCGTGGGACACGGGCTGTAAAGGGTGCACGACATATCGCCCCAATGATGTCACGGGGTCTGTCTTGTCTGTGAGTGAGGACGAGGGCAAAGCCCCTGAAGTTGTTGCGAATACAGATGCTGAGCCGCAACAGCCGCATGGTGATGTGATCTATATGGCGGAGCCGCTGGAGCGGCCAAAGGAGCTGGAAGGCGCGACCTATAAGCTGCGCTGGCCCGACAGCGAGCACGCGATTTACCTCACGGTGAACGATGTCGTGATTGGCGGCCATCGCCGGCCCTTTGAAGTCTTTATCAACTCCAAGAATATGGAGCACTTTGCTTGGACCGTGGCGCTTACGCGGATGATTTCGGCGGTGTTCCGTCGGGGTGGCGATGTCAGCTTTGTTGTGGAAGAGCTGAAGGCTGTGTTTGATCCGCGCGGCGGCGCGTGGATGGGCGGGAAGTATATCCCGTCGATCCTAGCCGCGATTGGCGGTGTGATCGAGAAGCACATGATCTCGATCGGCTTTATTGAGGGCGAAGGCATGGGCCTCAAGCAAGACCCGACCTCGGCGGTTGTCGGGCTGGATACGCCGCGTGGCAAGAGCTGCCCAAGCTGTGGCCAGTTTGACATGCGCATGATTGAAGGCTGCATGACCTGTGCGAGCTGTGGTCATAGCAAGTGTGGCTGAGACAAGTTGTTGAAGTAA
Organism: Lentibacter algarum; assembly: GCF_040580765.1. Classification (GTDB taxonomy): domain Bacteria; phylum Pseudomonadota; class Alphaproteobacteria; order Rhodobacterales; family Rhodobacteraceae; genus Lentibacter; species Lentibacter algarum. Next base: position 182,668 of record NZ_CP158687.1, read on the forward strand.
TATCGGCTGAAACGGCAAACATAAATTGACCTCTTTGGTCGTTTTGTTGTCCTTTTTGCAGTCAAAGCTTGGCCATCGGGGTGATTTACATCACTTCGGTGGCCTTTTTCATGCGCAATTGGTTTGCTCGCTGGTGGAACAGAGCGATGAATGAAGTTTGCAGCATTGTCAGTGATGTTTTTAGTGCAATGAATTTGGGAGCGAGGCTGCCGATTCAGAGCGGGTGTTTGCAAAGGCAAGATTGGTGGCCAAGATGTGGACTTGGCAGCGGCTTGAACTTTGAGCCTTAGAAGCTCTTTCCACGGCGCCACTACAGCCTTGGGGACAAAGCCGATAAATGATCTGGTAATTGCTTCCAAGAAGCTATGTCACGCACATGCGGGCCGTAGTTTTCAGTGGCGCAGGTGGGATCAAGGGTCGGAAAGAGTGCGCTGATCTCCCTGCGTGCAGCGACGGAGAGGGCGCCGAAGGCGTTGGGGCCGGGAAAGAAGCTTTCTGTTGGGGCACCGGCGGCGAAAACGATCTGGTGAGCCTCGAACATCATATGCATGTATGTAACGCTTCGACAGCCCCGCATGACTCGCGCTTTGCCGCCGTCCATACGGGCAAGATGAATGGCGCGCACAAGGGTTTCCTCGCCCTCAACATTGAGCAAAAGACCGTGCTGAGGAGATAGAACCAATGGTGCAGTGCCGCCCGAAACCTTGGTGTCGATGTAGATCGGCAAGAGCTTGGCGTTCACATCTAGCTCCTGCGCGGTGACATGCCTTGCGCCGATCCAGACAATGGGTTGCGGGCCGTTGTCGCGCGTCACCACAAGGTCTCCTTCGGCGAGGGTCTCGATTGGGATTTCGCCGCGTGGCGTGAGGATCAGCGTTCCCTTCGAGAAGCAGACAACACCGGTATTCTCGACCGTGAAGAACGTTTCATCCCCAGTTGCACCAGTAAAAACGACGCCCTCGTTGTTCGGTGTGCTGTCCGTGTCGAACTGGGTGTTGTTCGAATAGTCGACAGCATTTCCGCGCGTATCTGTCGTGTTGGACTGGTTCAGGATGCCATCATCGGCTTGGTCGGCATAAAGCTCAGAGATGTGATCGTAATAGCCTGACAGATCGATAAAATCGTTGTTGCCAGAGTCTTCATCGTTCAGCGTGCCAGTATTGCCAGCGTTGAAGTCGGTGATGGTGTCGAGGCCGTCACCCGACGTGTAGACGAAAATGTCATCCCCTGCGCCGCCTGTCAGCTGATCATCGCCGTCGCCGCCTAAAAGTGTATCGTTCCCGCCGCCCGCATCGACAATGTCCGCCCGCGTTGATCCAGTGCCATCGAAGGTGTCGGCCTCATCGGTCAGACGGAATTCAGTGGCATTGCGTGACCACAATTCATTGAGGCCGGAGCCATCGTCCAGAACCGACCAGTTTTCATCATAATAGCTGACAGTCACACCAACCGTTACCTGGCTGGCGTCAACGAACATCCTTGACGTGTCTTGCGCTTGTTCAAAACCGTCATTGCCAAAACCGTCTTCAAGAACCCAGGTGAAATCGCCCGTCATGTTGTCGGTTATGAAGAAGTCGTGTCCCGCGCCGGCGGAAACTGTCGCGGACCCAGTCCATGTCGCGTCCGCGCCCCAAAACTCAAAGTAGTCGTCCGCCGCTCCGGTGGTGATTGTATTGTTGCCGACATCGGTGCCGGTCCATGTTTCAGTGGCCCACCCCGACTCAATCGCAAAGACTTCGACCTTCGCCCCTGTCGACGTGATGGTGTTGTCGCCACTCGCAAGATAGACATCAAAGTTGCCGTTGTCGCCAAACAGAAACTGATCGTCACCGCCGTTCGAGACAAAATTTGCTCTTGTCGAGTTAAGAGTGACAGCCGTGGCGTCAAAGACGTCATCGTTTTCAGTGCCTTGTATAGAAAAAATGTTGTCGAAGGTGCCAGTTGCCGTGCCGCCCACGCCGCTAAACGCGTAACTGCCCGTCAATCCAAAATCAGCATGTGCAACCGTAACACCATCGGTGGCGCCAACATTCTCAAACACCAGCCAGTTGGAATAACCTGCGCTGTGGATTGTGTCGTCGCCGTCGTTTCCGTCGATGTAAAAAATGTCATAGCCATCTGAACCGCCGGTCATCAAATCGTCGCCATCGCCGCCGGTGATCGTGTCGCGACCTAGACCACCGTCGATCGTGTCGTTGCCAGCCCCGCCCAAAATGAGGTCATCGTCTGCGCCGCCGAAGATCAGATCATTGCCGTCCTCGCCGTCGATGATGTCATCGCCTGAGCCGTTGTTGAACGCAATATTGTCAAGCAAAGCGCCCTCACTGTTGTCGTTGCCGACCTCGGTAAAGCGTAGGGTATAAGTGCCCGCTGTGGGCAGCACCACGCCAAGGCTATAGGTTTCCCAAGTGGTGTTCGAGGTGGGCAGAATTGTGGCCGCCTCTAGGACTGCGCCAGTATCGTCGAGAATTTCGGCCGTAAAGCCATCCGTGCCGACCGTGCCCGTAGAGCGCACCATTGAATCAAATGAAACAGTGGTTGAGCCCATTTCTGTGACAATAAAATTCTGCTCCAGAACTGTGGTTTGGCCGGACACCGCGTCCATCTCAAAGACTATGTTGGTTGAGCCATTCCCGAGATAAACGTCTTCGGGGCCAGTTTCGGGACTGACAGCGGTCCAGCCGGTCAGAGCATTTTCGAAGTCACCATTCGTGATGCTGGTTGCAACGTTGTCACCATGGATCACGTCATCGCCTGCGCCGCCTTCGATCGTGTCGGCACCGTCCTCGCCAAAGATCAGATCGTAGCTTTTGCTGCCACCGCCGCCTAGGATGGAATCGTTGCCAGCTCCGCCATAGATCGTGTCACTGGTCGCACCACCGTCGATCGTATCGTTGCCCGCGCCGCCAAACACTCTGTCGAACCCGTTAGCTGCATCGATGCTATCGTCGCCATCCCCACCGTAGACCCAGTCGATTCCATCGCCGCTGTTGATCGTGTCGTTTCCAGCACCGCCGAAAATTGTATCTATATCGATGCCCAAGCCCGCATCGATCATGTCATCCCCATCGCCACCATCGATCAAGTCATCGCCATCGCCGCCATAGAGCGTGTCGTTGCCAACACCCCCATAGAGTGCGTCGTTGCCCGCGCCACCTGTTAGGGTATCATCACCGCCGCCCGTGGGCGTGACTGGCGTGATCACCACATTATCAATCATCAGGTCGCTGTCGGTGGTTGTTGTTGAGCTCGGGTTTGAGAAGACCAGCGTGACGCTGTCACCCGGCGCTGTGAAGCCGAGTGTCAGGCCTTGGTAGCTCTCGTCAGTGATGACTTGTGTCAGAGTCGCTATGACAGTCCCGTTTGCGTCCAGAACATCGACCTGAACAGTGTGGTTCGCGCTTCCTCCGGAATTGTCATGTTCAAAGGCATTGAATAACAGCTCGTATTGCCCGCCAGGCTGGGTCGTGATCGTCTGGCTTGCGGTGCCGCCGGTGCCTTGGTTCGAGGCATTGAAGGCCATCGCAGGGTTGCCGTTGGCGGAGTATGCGAAGGTTCCGGTGCCTGTCGTGGTCCAGCCAGCTTCCCACGCGCTGAAATCTGCATTGGTGACCGTCACCGGATCGGCGAGAAAATTGTCGCCATGAAGGGTATCGGCACCGGCGCCACCATCGATCTGATCGCTGCCCGCACCCCCGATGACTAGATCGCTCTGCTCCCCGCCGCTCAGCGTATCGTCGCCGCTGCCGCCATAGATGCTGTCATTGCCGCCATCGCCCGACAGGTCCTGCCCCGTAGTCGTTCCCGACGCATCCAGCACCTCGGCCCGATCAGACCCGTCATAGGTCCCGACCGTGTTGGCACTGTCCGTAAAGTCGATGTCAAACCCGTGCGTCAGAGTCGTTTCAACATCGATCGATGACACCGATCCGATCAGTGGTGCATCAGCGGGAAAGGGTGAATCTCCGATCAGGTTGTTGGTGTGAAGCACGTCATTGGGAATGGCCGCGATGCCGAAGTTCTGCGAGCCGATCTCCACCCCGTTCTTGACAATTGTCAGGGTTCCAGTGTCGTCAACGCTGACGTTCCAGGTGGTCTCGACCCCCTCGTCAATGGCCCCGGGCACCTCTAAACTATATGCGGTTCCGTTCTGCTCGATCACGAAGCCGATAGTGTTCGTGTTGAACGTCTGGCCAAGCCAGATACTGTCGATCCCAGGGCCGTTGTTGAAGTCGAACAGGCGCTGCCAGTTGCCACCGGCGAGATTGTCAAACGTCGCTACGACCTCAGCTGCAAAAACAATTGCCATCGGCTCTTTCCTCGACCAACCAGACAGACACGTTCAGGCCACCCAGCTTTGGAGGCCGGTGACCAAATCACCATTCGGCTTAATCCAAATGGTTTTATAATGAATGAATTGGCATTTATTCGTCTGGCAGATGTCTTCTGCGCGGCATCATGCGCGGTCTGGGTCAGAGCAGGCCAACATTTGAAGAGCGCATCGGCTGTTCGCAGAGAATGGCCCGCGCCCGTATTATTCTGCCATTTGTCGGTCGACTTGCTGTTCTTCATTGATCATTGCTTGCAGCTGCCGCCGAAACCGCAGTTGGCCACCGTCGATGGGCAGATCAATGTGAGGTGATGTTTTGTTTGTCATGCCGCGCTGTACCTCGTTGAGGACATCACGGTCTTCTTCAAATGCGTGCTGCACATCCTCGCTCATCATCTGGCTAAGCGCTTCGTCGTCAGGGCGAATATTGCGCAGTTGGAACCAGTAGTAGCGGGTTTTGCTTTCTGTCGTTGGCGTCATGAAGTTGTAACTGTCCATGATGAACGTGTTCTCATGAAGAGGACCATCAGGGCCGCCCGTGCCCGCAGGAGTAAACACCGCCTTGATCAGTGCGTGTGAGGGATAGCGCACTTCGTAATGCTGGAGGCGGTCGCAGTTGCCTTCGAACTCGACGACTTTTTTGTAAAACGGTGCTGGTTCGTGATCCATCATCCAACGATGAACAATGACACCCTCGTCGGTTTTCTGGACCCGCAAGGGCGTGTCTTTGGTTGCCGGGGCGGCAAAGCTGCTTTGGTGAACCCATGCGACATGTGTCGGATCAAGCAGGTTGTCACACATGAGCAGGTAATTGCATTCAAGCTCCATCGCTGCGCCACGGTTGATACCCCAGGCTGGGTTTCCGTAGTTTTCGATTTCAAAGATGTCAGCGATATCTGCGAGCGCAGGGTTGCCCATCCAGACCCAGACCAATCCATATTTTTCATGCAGTGGATAGGCATGCACTTTGGCGTTTGATGGAATGCCGCTAGCGCCTGGCGCCCAGACACATTGGCCCGCGCAGTTAAACGTGAGCCCATGATAGCCGCATTCGACAGTGTCGCCTTTGATGCGGCCTTTGCTCAGGGGCAGCTTGCGGTGAGGGCAGGCGTCTTCCAACCCGACAAGTTCGCCTGCTTCTGTTCGATAAACGCAGATATTTTCGCCCAAGACAGTAATCTGTTGAAGTTCGCGGGTGACTTCGTGATCCCACGCGGCAACATACCATGCATTCTTCAAAAACATATTCGTGTCCTTTCGGTGTAAGGCGGCGAAGGCCAGTCAGGCGCAAGCCATATTATCTGCTAACATCCAAACTCAATTTGCGCGTGTCGTATCGTGCGCAGAATAAAACTGAAATGCTGTTCTCTCGCATATTGCCTTCACGCGGCTCAGACAAGATTGCTCAGCCGATAGGCGGAACGCTCTGAGGGCATCCGCTTGATTAGGCGGTGCCTTCGCTTCGAAATGTTTAGTCACAGATTGTATCGTGCGCTTACCAGACGGCCAGAGTGTTCCGACGCTGAGATCAGGGATTGTCGCGGGCATGATCGAGCATTTGGAGTGAGCGGATGTGAGAAAATAGCTACTCTGCGACGTGAGCTTGGGATTTGGCGAGACCCCCGATGTCCAGTATGTGGCGCAGTACGCTCTCGACCCCTTTTTGATTTCGAAGCGCACAGAAGACATATGGCCGTCCGCCTCGCATCTTTTCACAGTCCCGCTCCATGACATCAAGTGATGCGCCTACATACGGAGCCAAATCTGTCTTATTGATCACCAAGACATCTGATTTTGTGAGTGCCGGCCCACCTTTGCGCGGGATGTCTTCGCCTGCTGCCACATCAATCACATAGATCGTCATGTCTGCCAGTTCAGGGCTGTATGTTGCGGATAGGTTGTCGCCGCCACTCTCGATCAGCACAATATCGAGGTCAGCGTGGCGCGCGCGCATCTCGGCGACGGCGGCCAGATTGATTGACGCATCCTCGCGGATAGCCGTATGGGGGCAGCCTCCTGTTTCCACACCGATAATGCGGTCTTGGGGCAGGATTTGCATCCGCATCAATGCTTCTGCGTCCTCTTGGGTGTAGATGTCGTTTGTGATCACCCCAATTGAGAAGTCTTTTTGTAAGTCGCGCGCGAGGCAGGCTGTAAGCGTTGTTTTGCCAGCCCCTACAGGGCCTCCAATTCCGATACGCAATGGGCCGTTAAGCTGAGTCATGAGCGGAATATCCTTGGTTGAAGTGTTTCATGTCGCATGGCCGCGATGTCGGAGAGAAAAGCTGTGCTGCTGAGATCATCTGGGTCTCTCTCTCGTGTGGTTTGGGCAATTTCTTCACACAAGGGCAGCAGAGCCGAGAGCACTCTTTGCCCATCGGTTTGGCCCAATGGGATAGCTCGGACAGCGGCCGATACGAGATTGCTCGCAAAGGCATGGAGATAGAGCGCGGCGGTGATCTCTACATCCAGTTTGCGGCGTGCTGCAGCGATACCCACAGCGATGGGGTAACAGGCGTTGACGTCATCGCTGCCCCATATCGCGGCTGCTGTTTGAGAGAAGGCTCTCCCTTGAAGCGTGGTTTCCAAAACGCGTTCGGATGAGGCCGATACTGCGAGAGCTGTCAGATTTAATTGCTCCACTTCGTCATGCGATGTGCTGGCATAAGCGGCTCTCAGTAAGATACAGTCGTTGCGGCCACTGCCATGTGTGAGCACATCAGCCAGCCAGTCTTGGAGGGCGCCTGCCGTTGAAATCTGGCCGTTCTGAAAGGCTGTTTCCAACCCATGCGAGTAGGCAAAGGCTCCGACAGGAAAACTGGGTGAGAGCCATTGCGCAAGGGTCAAGATGTCGATGTTAGTGATCATGTGCAGTGGCTACGTGTTCATGGGAGTGGGTGCGGCCATGCCCATAGGCGCCGCCCTCGGGCGTAAAAGGCGCAGTGATCGGCTCAACAGTTGCGCCGAGATGCTCAAGCATATGACCGATGACTGGATCCGCTTGGATGAGAAGAAACTTATCGGTGATTTGACAGGGCGTGTGGCGGTTGCCCACGTGCCACGCCAGCCGCACAAGGCTATCCCCTGAAATTTTGTACAACGCCTCGTCACGCGCCGCGATCTGGACCAATACGCCTGTATCCAGCTCAAGAGCGTCTCCGTCGTCAAGCGAAGTTGTCTGCGCAAGATCAACAACAAAGGCCGCTCCTGAAACCGTAGTCAGGCGTTTGCGACGCAGAAAGCGCTCGGTGTAATCCAGTTCGCAGGTCATTGCGGTGCCGTGCCACTGGCCTTTGCGATGTACGATCTGGGCGATGGGAAGGTCTGTCATAGTGTCCTCTCAGAACATAAAATAGCGTTGTGCCATGGGAAGGACCGCGGCGGGTTGGCAGGTCAATAGAACGCCATCGGCGCGCACCTCGTAAGTCTCGGGGTGCACTTCGACTTTGGGTAGGGCGTCGTTAAGGATCATGTCAGCTTTGCCGATGGTGCGCGTGTTGCGCACGGCGACGGTCTGCTTTGTGAGGCCAAGTGTCTGCCCGATTCCAGCAGCCTGTGCAGCTCCTGATACAAAACTGACAGAGGTATGGCGAAGTGCGCTGCCATAGGCGCCAAACATCGGCCGACTATAGACAGGCTGTGGTGTCGGGATAGAGGCATTTGGATCGCCCATCTGTGCCACAACGATACTGCCCGCCATGAGCACCATTTCAGGCTTTACGCCAAAAAACGCAGGATTCCAGAGTACCAGATCAGCGCGCTTGCCGATGGAGATATCGCCAATGACATGGCTGACGCCTTGGGCAATAGCAGGGTTGATCGTGTATTTTGCGATATAGCGGCGCACACGTATGTTGTCATTTTCGCCTGTTTCCTCAGGCAATGCGCCGCGCTGTTTCTTCATTTTGTCGGCCGTCTGCCATGTGCGGATCAAGACTTCGCCCACGCGGCCCATCGCCTGACTGTCAGAGGCAATAATCGAGAAGGCTCCCATATCGTGCAGGATGTCTTCTGCAGCAATCGTCTCTCGGCGGATTCGACTTTCGGCAAAAGCGACGTCTTCTGGGATCGACTTGTCGAGATGGTGGCACACCATGAGCATGTCGAGATGCTCCTCAAGCGTGTTGACCGTGAAGGGGCGCGTGGGGTTTGTCGATGACGGCAAGACATTTGCATCGCCGCATATTTTGATGATGTCGGGTGCATGGCCTCCGCCTGCGCCTTCGGTGTGAAACGCATGAATCGTGCGCCCTTTCAGAGCGCCAATTGTATGCTCGACAAAACCGCTTTCGTTCAACGTATCGGTGTGGATCATCACCTGAACATCCATGTCGTCGGCGACCGAGAGGCAGCAATCAATCGCGGCTGGTGTTGTGCCCCAATCTTCGTGGAGTTTGAGCGCACACGCGCCACCCTTGACCATTTCGATCAAGGCTTCGGGTTGGCTGGCGTTGCCTTTGCCCGAGAGGCCGATGTTCATTGGAATTCCGTCAAAGGACTGTAGCATGCGGCCAATGTTCCAAGGCCCTGGTGTGCAGGTTGTGGCAAGCGTTCCATGGGCTGGCCCTGTGCCGCCACCAAAGCAGGTTGTCACGCCTGAGTGTAAGGAGTCTTCCATCTGCTGGGGGCAAATAAAGTGGATGTGGCTGTCCATACCCCCCGCCGTAAGAATACGTCCCTCGCCTGCAATGACCTCGGTGCCCGGGCCGACGATGATATCAACGCCTGACTGGGTGTCAGGATTGCCAGCCTTGCCGATGGCGTGGATCAGCCCATCTTTGAGGGCGACATCGGCTTTGTAGATACCGGAGTGATCAACGATCAGCGCATTGGTGATCACAGTGTCGACGGCTCCGCCCGCGCGGGTGACTTGGGATTGGCCCATACCATCACGTATGGTCTTTCCGCCGCCGAATTTGACTTCTTCGCCGTAGATCGTCAGGTCACGCTCCACCTCGATGATCAGATCGGTATCAGCAAGGCGCAGGCGATCGCCTGTGGTAGGGCCATACATGGCAGCATATTGAGTGCGGGGGATTTGGACGGGCATTTACAGGTCTCCCATAACGTGGCCGTTAAAGCCAAAGACACGCCGCGCCCCACCAATTGGGATCAACTGCACTTCGCGGCGTTGTCCTGGCTCAAACCGAACGGCAGTGCCGGAGGCAATGTCGAGCCGGTATCCATGGGCTGTCGCGCGATCAAATGTGAGTGCGGGATTGGTCTCGGCGAAATGATAGTGACTGCCAACTTGCACGGGGCGATCGCCCGTATTTGCGACCATTAGTGTGATGGCTGGCGCACCTTCGTTCAGTGTCAGCATCCCCGCTGCTGGAAGCACCTCACCAGGGATCATTTGCGGCTCCACGCGAATAAGACTGCAAGTCCTATTGCAAGCAAGCTCAACACGAACGGCATCCAATTCGGATCTGTGACGTGCTGGTGCAAATGTTGCGCCTCATGGGCCGAAAGGGTGTTGGCCACAAACAGCAAAGGTAGACTTTTAAGGATAAGGTTCATTTTGGAATCTCCTCGGGATTTTTAGCGAATGGGGTTGTGGACGGTGACCAGTTTGGTTCCGTCAGGAAATGTGGCTTCGACTTGAACTTCGTGAATCATCTCTGCGATGCCTTCCATGCATTGGTCGCGGGTGATGACGTGACCACCAGCCTCCATCATGTCGGCGACGGAGCGGCCATCTCTTGCGCCCTCGACAACTGTGTCAGTGATCAGAGCAATGGCTTCGGGGTGGTTCAACTTGACACCGCGGGCCAGCCGTTTGCGGGCGACTTCGGCAGCCATGGCAATGAGCAGTTTGTCTTTCTCGCGAGGAGTGAGTTGCATGGATTATAGTCTCCAGGACAAAGGTAACGTGTTTTGGGTGAGATAGTTCAGAACAGGGATCAGGGTGCGGCGCAGCTCAAAGCTATCGCTGGCAAGCTGGCGAACGACGAGCAGATCCTCGCCCAGCAGGCTTGCCCCTGCTGTTTCAGGTAGGAGGCTGCGTATCGTCTTTAGGTGGCGTTGGACGTCGGGGGCTACCATTACGAGACTTGCCATCGCGCCTGCGCCATTGGCAACTGCAGGTCGTGCTAGTTGCTTTGCCGCATCGCCCTTTAAATCCACACCGTCAATATAGATAGGGCGTCCTGCGCGGGTAATACGAATACGGTCTTGAAACATGACATCATTCAGAACCTCCAGCATTGCTGCGCGGCCAAAAACAATGGGCTCCACCATCAAAAGGCGCGCTGTGGGCGCGAGATCGATGCTCAGTCGGCGCTTGAGGGCACAGCGATCAAAAAGGATTAGTTCCTGCGGCAGCCAGTGGAGGCTGCTGCCGTCTTGAACAGTGATATCCGTTGCGAAGCTCCCGATTTCGTCGTGCTGGGCGCGATAGGCACGTTCGGCTGCTTGCGTTGTCAGGCGCAGATGTGCGCCACCCTCGACATTTATCGTCAGGGTCAATTTGTCTCCCCCAGTGATGCCACCAGCTGTATTCACCAGAACGGCCTCAGCGTCGTGGCTATATGTTTGTGGAAACACCAGCTTAAGAGACCCTGATTGGCGCAGATCGCGCAGTCGGGTTTTGCCCAGTGCATCTGTGGAGACGGACAGCTTTGCTGAGCCAATTGCACGTGGCTGGGGCATGCCTTTTGAGGGCAGATTTATGTGTCGTAATTGGTTGATAGCTGGTCCTGCCACTTCGCATTAATGCTTGTATTCGAGCACAGTGGCGTACGGGAGGGCAGAGAGTAGGCGCAAAACAAACGGCTAAATCGTTCAGTCGATTAATTTGCGATCACTTGAGGTCAATTTCGCCCAATAATCGGGCAGATATCAGCTGGGCTCGATTTCGCGTGCGCACAAAATTGATCCTTCGCTGCCGTGTGATGCGATGGGTGTGGTCCACGAGAAAGCCCTCTGCGATCAGTATAAAAATACCTACCAAAAGCCCTAAATAGAAAAGGCTGGATCGCGTCGAACGCTCCAGCCTCTCTTCAAATTTTATCGTGGCATTCAGATTTCAAGGATCGTGCTGCCGATGGTTTGGCGGGCTTCCAGCGCGTCATGCGCCTTGCCCACGTCCTGTAGCGCGAAGCGTTGGCCGATGTTGATTTTGACGTCGCCTGACGCGACTTTTTCAAACAAGTGCTTCGCCATCGCCTGACAGGTTGCATGGTCGCCTATATGGGTAAAAATCGTCGGGCGCGTGAGCTTCAGCGAGCCTTTTTTACCCAAAATGCCGAGGTCAAACGGCGGAACGGGGCCAGAGGCATTCCCGAAGGAAATCATCATTCCAAGGGGCTTGAGTGAGTCAAGTGACCCTTCGAACGTATCCTTCCCAACAGCGTCCATGACGACATCAACGCCTTTTCCGTTGGTCAGCTCTTGCAGTTTGGCAGCCCAATCCTCAGTGCGATAATTGATGCAATGGGTCGCGCCGTGGTCCAGAGCCAGCTGACATTTTTCGTCCGTTCCTGCCGTTCCGATGAGAGTGATCCCTTCGGAGCGCGCCCACTGACACGCCAAGAGACCAACGCCCCCCGCAGCCGCATGAAACAGAACAGTATCCCCTGCCTTGAGGGGCACTGTCCGGTGGAAGAGGTATTCCACGGTCATACCCTTCAGCATCATCGCGGCACCTTCCTCAAAAGACACTTCATCCGGCAGCGGGCAGACCTGTGCAGCAGGCATCACCCTTGCCTCGGCATAGGCGCCGGGAGGGTTCGAGGCATAGGCGGCGCGATCTCCAACTTTCAGGTGCGTGACGCCCTCGCCAACAGCCTCGATCACGCCAGATGCTTCCATGCCCATCGCGTGCGGCAGTTGCATCGGGTAGAGGCCAACCCTCTGATAGACGTCAATAAAGTTAAGTCCAACGGCCTTATGATTGATGCGGACTTCGCCTTTTGCGGGCGCGCCGATCTCGAGGTCCACCAAGTTGAATTGCTCGGGGCCACCGTGCTCGTTGATCATTGCTGTAAGCGCCATATTCGTTCTCCTGTTTCCACAGGCATGAAACCACTTATTCCCATTTGTTCAATGTTTATATTTGGTTGCGTTGGGCCAAAACGCTTTTCCGTTGAGGCGTGATACGCTTTCTGACGAGATCGACGCTTTCTGCCAAAGCCTGTGAGCCCTTTGCACGCTCTTGATGTTCGGGTGTGGCGCGTCTAAATTCTGCGCAGTTCAGACTTGGCTTTCAGCTGAATGATCACTGATATTTTAGTTCGACTATCATCGGGAAATAGCGACCAATGCATGGGAAATCTTTTCCGATATTGAAGTTTACCTGTATGTTATTGCTTGGTATTTCTTTGATGGCGGGACCAGCCTGTGCATTTGAAGCCGAGCTAAAACTGGAACGTGGCGCCAAAGACCTTCTTATTGAATTGAAAAATGCTTCGCTCGTTCTTGCGGCGAAACGTGAAGGAACCACGGCTTCACAAGACATTCTTGCAGCCGCACAGGCGGACTATGGCCGATTGATCAGTGCTCTTTATGAGCGAGGATACTATGGCCCAGTGGTCACGATCTTGATTGATGGACGTGAAGCCGCTGATGTTCCGCCGATGGCCAATTTGGGGCAGATCAAGCGTGTCGAAGTGTCAGTGAAGCCAGGGCCTGCCTTCCAATTTGGTGCAGTGTCTATAGCGCCGATCACCGCTGAGACAGAGTTGCCGAACGGTTTTCGCAAAGGTGCTCCTGCCGAGCTTTCGGTGATCAGAGACGTCGCGCAAGCGGGTGTAGAGGGCTGGCGTGCGCAAGGCTATGCCAAGGCACAAATTATGCGGGAAGATGTTGTCGCGGATCATTTGAACGCGCGGCTGGACGTCGATTTGGGCATCAGCCAAGGCCCGCGTGTGAGCTTTGGTGTGCTTGAAGTCGAGGGCAGTAAAGATGTGCGTCTTAACCGTATTCGTAAGATCGCGGCTGTGCCGACTGGGGATGTTTTTGACCCAGCGGTCCTTGAACGCAGTGCCGTTCGGCTGAGGCGCACAGGGGCATTTAGCTCGGTGTCGCTGCGCGAAGCTAAAACGCTTGGCCCAGAGGATACCTTAGATATTGAGCTGGCGGTTACGGATGCAAAACCGCGTCGTGTCGGCTTTGGCGCTGAGCTACACTCTTCAGAGGGCCTGTCACTGTCTGGGTACTGGATGCATCGCAATCTGATGGGCGGTGCTGAACGGTTTCGCATTGAGGGCGAGTTGGCGGGGCTGGCGGGCGAAAGTAATGGTCTTGATTATAGCGTCAAAGCCAGCCTGACGCGGCCTTCAACCTTTGAAAAAGATACTGATCTCACGCTGGTTGCTCAAATTGATCAGCTTGACGAGCCGCTTTATTTTTTGCGCAAGGCCAGTATCGAAGCTGGCGTGAGTCGTTACTTTTCGGAGAGTTTGACAGGGGAACTTGCAGTTCTCTACCGTTATAGTGATGTGGATGATAGCTTGGGTACGCAATACTACTCCCATCTCATGCTGCGCTTCGGCACGACATTGGACCGCCGCGATGACAAGCTTAACCCAACAAACGGTGCATACCTGCGGGCTGAGGCCTTGCCTTATTTTGGGCTGTCTGGCGCCGCGTCAGGCGTGCGCGGGTATCTTGATGCGCGGGTCTACAAAAGCGTTGGGGCGAGTGACGCAGTTGTTCTTGCGGGTCGCTTCCAGCTTGGAACCATCGCGGGTTCGGACATCGCGGATACGCCACCTGATTTGCTGTTTCTTTCGGGCGGAAGCGGGACCGTGCGCGGCCATTCTTACCAGTCGCTGTCTGTTAGCAGCGGGGGTGTCGAGACGGGCGGCCGCTCTTTTGTGGGTATCTCTGGGGAGGCGCGGGTGAAGATAAACAGCACGTTTGGTGTGACTGGTTTTTATGACATAGGGTATGTTGGTGAGAACAGTGCAGTCGATGAGACAGGCGGCTGGCACAGCGGTGCGGGCGTTGGTCTGCGCTATCAAACTGGTATTGGCGCACTTAGGTTTGATGTTGCGGTGCCTGTGACTGGCGTTGGTAGCAACAGTTTTGAAGCCTATGTTGGCATAGGGCAGTCATTCTGATGCGCTATGTTTTCGCCCTCTGTTTTGTGCTGATGCATGCACTTTCGGTCCATGCGCAGAGCGCTGAACAAGATAAGGACTATATCACCACATATCTTGAAGAGGCGCTCTCTGATGCGGGGAGCAAGGTTGTCATCACTGGTTTTATGGGGGCATTGAGTTCTCGCGCCACGATGGAAAGCCTCACGATTGCTGACGATCGTGGGGTCTGGCTGACGATGAAGGATGCGGTTCTTGACTGGAACCGAGCATCTGTTTTGCAGGGTAATATCCAGATCAATGAGATTTCGGCAGCAAGCCTTGAGTTATTACGACTGCCTGGGACAGCTGCGGCCACCGTTCGTCCTGAGGCGCGCAGCTTTGCCATACCAGAACTGCCTGTGTCGGTGAATATTGGCGCGATTTCGGTGAAAAAGGTTTCTTTGGGCGAACCCGTGGTGGGTGTGGCCGCCGTGGCCTCTGTGACCGGGGCGCTCATGATCGCGGAGGGTGAAGGTGAAGCCAAGCTGACCATCACCCGAGAAGACAGCACGGCGGGTATTTTCAAGCTTGAAGCCGCTTTTTCCAACGCGACCCGCATTCTTGCCCTCAATGCGTCCTTGCGAGAGGCCGCAGATGGGATTGTTGCCAATCTGATTGCTCTTCCAGGGAGGCCGCCTTTGGATTTGGCGATAACTGGCGAAGATATGATCGACAATTTTGCCGCCAACGTAGTTTTGAAAACTGATGGGAGACCGCGACTAACAGGCCGTATTTTGACGCTGGCAAATGAAGCGGCACAAGACGGAGCAAGCGATGAAGGCGCGCCCAACCGCACAGTTGAGGCTGATATCGAGGGTGACTTAACATCGCTTTTTGCGCCGCAATATAGCGACTTTTTGGGCGCGAATGTTCGGCTTGAGAGCCGGGTCAGCTTGTTTGACGACGGGCGCAAAGCGCTGGATGATCTGACCCTCACAGCTGCGGCTTTGAGACTGAAGGGGGACGTGGCACTGGCCGCTGATGGTCTGCCTGAGCGCTTTCAGTTGGATGCGGTTTTGCAAGACCCCGAAGGCAGCGCATCGCTCTTGCCGATCCCTGGAGATGAAACATGGGTCCAGAGTGCAAAGATTAGTGCCAGTTTTGACAGCCAGATGGGGGATACGTGGTCATTTACGTCTGATTTGGAGGGGTATGAGCGCGCGGGTGTGATGCTTGAGGCAGCACAGATTTCTGCCAGCGGTGTGATTGCGCGTGGTGCGGAACGAAAAGTCACGGCACGGATTGACGGTGTTGCAGCGGGTCTTGAGCTTGTTGATGCGGCGCTTGCGGAGGCTCTTGGCGACAAGGTTTCACTGGGGGCTGATCTTGCGTGGCAAGACGGGCAATCGCTTGCTGTGAGCAATCTTGATGTGCGTGCGAGTGGGCTTGAGCTGGGAGGCGGCGGAACAATAGATGGGCTCGACAGTGCCATGACGCTGCAAGGCGCGATAGAGGCGAAGACGCCCAGTATCAAGCGCTTCTCAGCTATTGCTGGGCAGTCTCTTGGGGGTGGAATCGTTGCGAGCCTTGAAGGCCGCTACGCTGTTTTGAGTGGTGAGGTTGATCTAACGTTTGCAGCCACGGGGGCGGACCTACGTGTCGGGGAAACACAAATCGATCGATTGATTGGAGGGGAAAGTCGCCTAGAGGCCTCAGTGTTGCGTACGACGTCGGGACTCTCGCTCCGATCTTCAAGCATTGTTGCGCGCGGCGGGACTGCTCGGGCGCAGGGCCGCGTCGCTACAGATGCAAGCCACCTGACATTTGATGCGACACTCAACAACGCGGAGCAGTTTGTGTCAGGTCTCAACGGACCCGCAAACATGACAGGGACAGCTACACAGACGCCTGTGGGCTGGTCGGTCAGCTTGGATATGCAAGCGCCACGTGCCATTGCTTTGGCCGCAAGTGTTGAGCTGCCGAAGAATGCGCCCTTATATGCCGAGATCGATGCAACTTTGGGCTCGATTGCGTGGATTGTACCAGATTTGGCGGGGCCCGGGAGCGTCAAGGCAACGGTGCGCAAATCTGGCGCCCAGTGGGGCGTCAATGCGCGCGCAGAGGGCCCGAGTGGAAGCACAGTGACTGTTGATGGTCTGATTGCGGCTAACGCGACCAGAGCAGGATTGACGCTCGTCGGGCGCGTTCCTCTGGGGTTGGTTAACCGTCGTTTGGCACCCAACACGCTGCAAGGTTTTGCTGATTTTGATATGAAGCTGAATGGCCCGCTCGCCTTGTCCTCACTTGATGGGACGTTGCGCACCAATGGCGCGCGCCTGTCTCTGCCCGCACTGCGCAATGCTCTGGGTGATATCGATGCGACCATAACTGTGTCGGGCGGCAGTGCGGTTGTGCGCTCGAGCGCGTCTGTGTCCAGCGGAGGCGAGGTGAAGGCGCAGGGGCGTATTGGGCTGCAAGCGCCTTATGTCACGCGTCTTGATGTTGACGTTGAAAATGTCGGCTTCAGCGACCCTAAGCTATACAAAACAAGTGTGAACGGCAGCCTCGTTTTGGGTGGTGCGATTGCATCAAGCCTTTCAGTTTCAGGTCAGCTGGTGCTTGGTGAAACCGAGGTGCGCGTCCCGTCAACGGGGCTAAGCTCTTTTGGGGATATACCAGAAATCACCCATTTGCATGAGCCTGCTGCTGTGCGCCTTATGCGCGCTCATGCTGGGCTGTTGGGCAGTGATAATACAGGCGATGCAGCTGTCAGCTCAAATGTTGCGCTGGATGTGAAAATTCTGGCCGAAAACAAGATATTTGTGCGGGGGCGCGGGCTTGATGCGGAATTAGGCGGTCAGCTGACGCTGACAGGAACAACCACAGACATTATCCCGAAAGGGCGCTTTGAGCTTATCCGTGGGCGCTTGGACATTTTGGGCAAGCGGCTCGAAATGCAGGAGGGCTATGCCAGTCTGCAAGGGAGCCTGACCCCACATTTGCGTTTGGTCGCGAGCACCAGCACGGGAGAACATCTTGTTTTGGTGACAGTTGAAGGCGCGGCAGATGAGCCTGAAATCACGTTCACATCTGAGCCGGAGCTGCCAAGCGACGAAGTGTTGGCGCGGCTACTCTTTGGGCGCGACGTTACGAAAATTTCGGCGTTTCAAACCGTACAACTGGCTTCGGCAGTGGCCACTTTGGCTGGGCGTGGAGGCATTGGTATTGTCGAAAAGCTACGCATGAAAGCCGGTGTTGATGAGCTCGACATCACCACAGATGAAGCCGGTGAAACAACTTTGCGAGCCGGAAAGTATATCAGCGAGACAGTCTACACCGATGTAGAGGTTGAGACGACTGGACAAAGCCGGATCAACTTGAATCTTGATCTGTCAAACTCCACCAAACTGCGAGGCACTGTCGATACTGAAGGGAAAACGGGGATTGGGCTGTTTTTTGAAAAAGATTACTGAGGTCTTTCTAATGAGCCCCTTCTTTGGCGCGCCAGTTTTCGCGAGACATGTCTCAACGTGACGAAGTGAACTTTGCTCAGCCATAAACGCTTATCTGGGATAAGTTACTGCGCCGAGTATCTCTGCCATTACCCTTTCTTGTCGCTTAGCTTAAGAGAGGTGGGGACCCGAAGGAGAATCCCCATGGAAAACTTGCAAAGCGTGCCTGACCTGATCGAAACGGCTCTTGCGACCTCAGTGACGTTCGAAAGCTCGATCGCAGGCGTTCAAAGCCAGTCTAGCGCTCACACGGAAGAACACCTCGCGGGTTATGTCGGGCTTGAGCTGCTCGCTATTGATACGTTTTCCTTGTTTGAAGCGCGCATGCAGCATCACTTTAAGCGCGGCCCGTTCTCGAAGAAACTAAGGGCCTTGCTCGTGGACGCTGGGCAGGCTGACCTCGCCGATCGGGTTTATCAGTATTATCTCGCTATCAACGTGCTCAAGCATGGTAACGGCGCGAGTTATCGTGAGCTGCGTGATGCGCCGAACGCATTGTTCGCTGTGAAGCCCACTGAAAATGCCCGATCAGGCGAAGATGCTGCGCCATCTGGCCTTGTGGATGTTGGCGTGCCCGGTTTTTTTGCTGGGCTGGCGAAAACGCTGCTTGAGGCCCATCAGTTTCTTGAAAAGCGCTAAGACGTCAAACTTTCGGGAGCAATCCTTGCGGTTTGGATGACAGATGCCCTTTTGGCGAAACGTGTGACGGGGTCTCATGTTTTGTGGTTGCAAGTGGGCTATTTCTTCGCTGCGCCTTAGGCGCATCAGTCGGGAACCTGACGGTACGCAAGATAAGATAGGTGCAATTGCCTCGTGATTGGATCCATGCGGGAATGAGGATAAATTGGCCCTCAAAAGCAGTCTCCGCCGGCTCCATCTTGCTGAAAGTAGGCGTCCAGAATTAATTTGAGAAAGGTCCGTTTTTGGGGTTGCGGTCTTCTGGCTCTGGGCGTATTCGGTGCACTCACTTTGGCGCGGGATGGAGCAGCCCGGTAGCTCGTCAGGCTCATAACCTGAAGGTCGTAGGTTCAAATCCTACTCCCGCAACCAAAGTAACCGATAAAGCCCGTGCAATAAGCGCGGGCTTTGTCGTTTTGGCCTCCCTAACGACAAGACACTGGTTCATTCACCAGTGGGCATGGCTTGAATAGCTTCGCGGAGAATTCGGAGCGGCACTTATGTGGCGCGGCGAGGCTATACTTGCGTTTGAGCGGATGCATGTCTTACGGAATTCCGATGCGGTCGATGCATGACCCGACATCCCTTACAAAGGGAGCGACAGGCTTTCAGCAAATCCAAATTGCAAGTGAAGTCTTGCTGCTGTGCATCCCAACAGTGGCGCAATCTTGGGTCACTAGGGCGCTCAGCGGCAAACCGTTTTCCGTCTTGCATGTTAAAGCACGGCCTACGGCGCGGGCTGGCAAGCGCCGCTTGACAGGTTTTCATTTATTTAGATATAGATCATATCTATTACTTCCAAAACCTATAGGGGACGAAGGATGCAGATCGAGGGAAATGTGGCGATTGTCACTGGCGGCGCGAGCGGGCTTGGCGAGGCAACGGCGCGTTATCTGGCCGCAAATGGCGCCAAAGTCGGCATTCTGGATTTTGACGGTGAGGGCGCAAAGCGCATTGCCAGAGACATCGGCGGTGCGGCGGCTCAAGTTGATGTGAGCGATGATGTAGCGGTCGATCTGGCCTTATCAAAGATTGTGCAAGCCCTCGGAACACCGCGTATCGCCGTGAACTGCGCGGGAATTGGAACCGCCGCACGTATTGTCGGGCGAGAGGGGAAAACCAGCTTTGATGTCTTTCGCAAGACGCTTGATGTGAACCTTTTTGGAACCTACGCAGTAATGACGCATGCGGCCCGACGGATGATGGAGCTTGAGCCTGTCTCAGGCGAGCGCGGGGTCATTGTGAACACTTCGTCTGTTGCCTTTCAAGACGGACAGTTGGGCCAAGCAGCTTATGCCGCTTCTAAGGGTGCTATCGCTTCAATGGCGCTACCAGCTGCGCGCGAGTTTGCCCGTGCGGGCATCCGTGTGATGACGATCGCGCCAGGGCTTTTCAACACGCCCATGATGGAAAGCTTGCCCGACGATGTCACAGCACAGATCACGAGCAACATCCCTCATCCGGCCCGTTTGGGCGCACCGGATGAATATGCTCTGATGGCCGCGCAGATCATCACAAATCCCTATCTGAACGGCACGACCATTCGCCTTGATGGCGCAACGCGCCTTCCCCCACGCTGAGGAAAGACCATGTCGGATATTTTGAAAATTGAGATTGAGGGGCAGCTTGCCACTCTGACGATGAACCGGCCGGGAAAGCGCAACGCGATGTGCGAAGAGCTGCTCGGAGCGCTGGAAGGCTTCTATTTCAACCCGCCTGAAGGCGTGCGTGTGGTGATCCTCACGGGGATAGAAGGACATTTTTGTTCAGGTCTTGATCTGGCAGAGCATGTTCATCGTTCGGCAGAAGAAAATCTCTACCATTCGCGCAACTGGCATAAGCTGATGGACCAAATCAGGCTTGGTGGTCTAGCAACGGTCTCGGCGCTGTTCGGTGCGGTCATTGGTGGCGGGCTTGAGCTTGCCGCGGCCACACATGTTCGCATTGCTGAAGCCTCCACGATTTTCCAGCTGCCCGAAGGGCGGCGCGGTATTTTTGTGGGTGGCGGGGCCACGGCCAATGTGGGCCGCTTGCTTGGCGCGGACCGGATGACAGAAATGATGCTGACGGGGCGCAAGTATGGGGCTGATGACGGTGTCTCTTTGGGTTTGGCGCATTACTCTGTTGCTAACGGAGCGGCACTGGCCCTTGCGCAAGAGCTGGCTGGCAAGATCGCGCGCAATGCGCCGCTGTCAAACTATCTGATGATTCAGGCCATTCCACGTATCAATGACATGTCGCAATCCGACGGACTCTTTACCGAAAGTCTCGCCGCAGCCTTGTCACAAACCACGCCCGACGCCGAGGAAGGTTTGAAAGCTTTCCTTGAAAAGCGCGCGCCAAAATTCCGGTGATCTCATGAGTCAACCTGAGCAAACCATTACACCGCCCACAACAGTAAGCGATGACACCTTGCGCCGTTTTTTGGGCTATCACATGAAGCGTGCCTTCAACGTTGTGCAGGCTGATCTGGTCGCCACGCTGAAGCCGTTTGAGTTGCGCATGTTGACCTATACGGCCTTGGTTCTGATCTGCGACAACCCTGGCCTGAGTCAGGCGCAACTGGCTGCTGCGATGGACGTGGAGCGCCCCAATATCGTGGTGATCGTTGATGAGCTAGAGCGCCGCGAGCTGATCAACCGTACCCGCGTTCCGACGGATCGTCGGGCTTATGCCTTGGTCCCAACGCTTCAAGGACGCCGTCTGTGCGGTCAGGCTGTTGCAGCTGTCGAGACGCATGAAGCCAAGCTCTTTGCCGGGCTCAACGGTGACATGCGCTCCGAGATGGTTGCCATTCTGTCGAAGGTCAGAGGCGCATGAAACGTACGACGAATTTCAAGCCACACAATGTGATCCGCGAGAACAGAGCCGATGGCACAATCCTTCTGCGCTCTGCCGAGCCCCTGAGTGAGGTGGCAAATACCACTGGCGATTGGCTTCACAGCTGGGCCCAGCAGACGCCTGACAATATCTTCATCGCCGAGCGCCATGGCGCCGGATGGCGCGCGGAAAGCTATGCCGAAACCCTGGAAAAAGTGCGGGCAATCGCATCGTCTCTGCTGGGGCGTGGCATGGGGCCTGACACACCAATCTTGATCATGTCAGGCAATGGGGTGGATCACGGTTTGCTGGCGCTGGCCGCACAGTATGTTGGCATCCCTACGGTCCCCGTGGCCGAGCAATATTCGCTGATTCACGGTGCGCACGGTCGTTTGCGCCACGCGATTGAGCTGGTACGCCCGCGCATGGCCTATGTGGTTGATGCAACCCAATACAGTGAAGCTCTGGCGCTTGACGCTCTGGTGGATATCGAGGTGATCGCCACGCGCGCTGACGCGAAGACCACGCCCTTTGCAGATCTGCTCAAAGGAGATTGTGCGGATGTAGATGTAGCGCGCGCAAAAGTCGGCCCTGATAGCGTGGTAAAACTTCTCATGACATCGGGGTCTACATCCAGCCCTAAGGCCGTGATGACCACGCAAGGCATGATGTGTGCCAACCAAGTGCAACTCTCTGATGCCATGCCGTTTTTGCGGGCCCGTCCGCCACGCATTGTTGATTGGCTGCCCTGGAACCACGTCTTTGGCGGCTCGCATAACTTCAACATGATGCTGGCCAATGGCGGGAGTCTCTACATTGATGACGGTAAGCCCGTCAAAGGCCTGTTCGGGCGCACCGTCGAAAACCTTTCGCTCATCACGGGCACGCTTTGTTTCAATGTGCCTGTCGGGTTCTCGATGTTGCTTGGCGCATTGCGCAAAGACGCAGGCCTGCGTCAACGCTTTTTTGAAGACCTCGACATGATTTTCTACGCTGGCGCTTCGTTGCCGCAAGATATTTGGCAAGGCTTTGAGAAAATGGCGGTCGAAACAAAGGGCGAGGTACCTTTGATTACGTCTTCATGGGGGCTCACGGAAACCGCGCCTGCCATGATGCTCCAGCATGAGCCGACCGAGAACTCAGGCGTTGTTGGTGTTCCTTTGAACGGTGTGACAGCCAAACTCATTCCGGATGGGGAAATGCGCTGCGAAGTCCGGGTGAAGGGACCCAACCTCATGCCTGGCTATTTTGAAGCGCCAGAGAAAACAGCCGAAGCCTTTGATGACGAGGGGTTCTTCATCACCGGCGACGCGATGCGCTTTGTAGAGCCGAACGACCCCAGCAAAGGCATGAAGTTTGATGGGCGAATTTCGGAGGATTTCAAACTTCTCACCGGCACATGGGTGCGCGCGGCACAGCTTCGCATCGACATATTGGCTGCCTTGTCGCCGCTGGCGTCAGACCTTGTGGTGACAGGCGCCGACAAGAGCGAGATAGGTGTCATGATCTTCCCGAACGCAACTGAATTGGAGGCCGAAGGCTTCCAACTTGAAGAGGAGGCCGGCGCTTACCGTTGTCCCTTGTTGCTGGGAGAGGTTCACCGTCGTTTAGCAGCCCATGCAGCGACGGGCGTAAGCAGCTCGACACGCGTCGCCCGTGCCATTGTGCTTTCTGAGCCAGCCTCCATGCCTGACGGCGAGATGACCGCCAAGGGCAACCTCAACTTCCGCAAGGTTCTGGCGCGCCGCGCTGACCTTCTCAAACGCCTTTATGCTGAGGCCGATCCGGCCGTCACCACTCTCTAGGAGACAGATTATGGTAGACCTATCCAAAGTTCGCGCCATCGACATTCACACCCATGCAGAAGAGCCCTGCGGCTGCCATTCGGATGATGGATATGATGATCTGCAGTCAACCATGGCCAGCTATTTTGGTGCACCATGGAGCCACCCGCCAACGATCCATCAAACAGCCCAGCACTACCGTGAGCAAAACATCGCAGCGGTGATCTTTCCTGTCGATGCTGAGCGTGAAACGGGCTATCGCCGCTATAACAACGACGAGGTCTATGAGGCCGTTTCCGAGAACAGTGATGTGTTGATCCAGTTCGCTTCGATCGACCCGTGGAAAGGCAAAATGGCTGTGCGCGAGGCCAAGCGTCTGATGCGTGAGTACGGAGTCAAAGGATTCAAGTTCCACCCGACAATGCAGGGGTTTTTCGCCAACGACCGTATGGCTTATCCATTCTATGAGGCGATTGCCGAAGAGGGCGGTATCGCACTGTTCCACACAGGGCAAACTGGCGTGGGAAGCGGTATGCCTGGTGGCAACGGGATGCGTCTGAAATATTCGAACCCGATGTATATGGATGATGTTGCTGTCGACTTTCCCGAGCTGAAGATCATCCTTGCCCACCCGTCTTTCCCTTGGCAGGAAGAGGCGTTGGCCGTGGCGCAGCACAAACCCAATGTCTACATTGACCTCTCGGGCTGGAGCCCCAAGTATTTCCCCGAAATTCTGGTGAAATATTGCAACTCCATCCTGAAGAAGAAGGTGCTGTTTGGCTCGGACTGGCCGATGATCACACCCGAGCGCTGGCTCTCGGATTTTGAGAAAATCGCGATCAAGGATCACTTGCGCGAAGACATCATCAAGGGCAATGCAGCGCGGCTGCTGGGTCTGGCATGAAGCCATTCAAAGCCCCGCTGGAAGACATCCTGTTCTCGCTTCGTGTGGCTGGAGCAGAAGAGATATCTGACTATGACGCTGATTTCGCTCGCGAGATCGGGCAGCATTTTGCTGCATTTGCTGAAGGCGAGATTGCTCCGCTTGATGAAGTGGGTGACGTTCAAGGTTGCCGCCTTGAGGACGGGCGCGTGAAAATGCCTGATGGTTTTGCGACCATCTATCAAGCCTATTGCGCGCAAGGCTGGCCTGCCCTGACGGTGCCCGAAGCCTATGGCGGGCAAGGTATGGGCGCGCTCATGTTGGCCGTGACATCCGAAATATTTTCAGGAGCCAACCACTCATTGCAGATGGTCACTGGTCTTGTGCCAGGCGCGGTGCGGGTCCTGAAACGCTTCGGAACCGAGGATCAGCGCGCAAAGATCATGCCCCAGCTGGCAGCGGGGGAGATGCTGCCCACCATGTGCCTCACCGAGCCAGGTGCGGGGTCTGACCTTGGCCGCATCCGTTGCCGTGGCGAACAGACGGGCGACGGCTGGCGGATTTCTGGCGAGAAGATATTCATCTCGGGCGGTGATCAGGACATGTCAGAGCGTATCCTGCATCTCGTTCTGGCACGCACCTCCGATAACGGCGTTAAGGGGTTGTCCTTGTTTCTTTGTCCCTGCACGCGCAGTGATGGCAGCCGCAACGCGGTTACGGTTACGCGGATCGAGGAAAAGATGGGCCTGCATGCGTCACCGACGTGCCAGTTGGCTTTTGACAATGCCGAGGCCGAACTGGTCGGTGAAGAGGGGCAAGGTCTCGCTGCGATGTTCGCTATGATGAACCACGCGCGCACCGACGTCGCCCTTCAGGGCGTTGCACATGCGGCGCGGGCCTATGATATTGCGGCCAGTTATGCTGCCGAACGGCAGCAAGGACGCAGCCCTGAGGGCGCGCCTGTCACCATCGACCAGCATGCCGATGTACGCCGCATGATCGATGAGATCGATCGGCTCGCATTGGGCGCGCGTGCAATTGCCCATTTGGCCTGTGTGACGATGGAACGTGGTGACAATTCTGCGCTTGTTGAGTTTCTGACACCTTTGGCGAAGGTCTATTGTACCGAAGCAGGCATGCGCGCAGCAGAGCTGGGGATGCAGGTTCTTGGGGGCTATGGTTACTTGCGCGAATATCGGATCGAACAGACCTATCGCGACGCACGTATCACCGCGATCTACGAAGGGACCAACGGTATTCATGCTCGTATGATGGCAACGCGCCTTGCAGGCAGTGCAGCGGGAGACGCTTTTGCCAGCTATATGCAAAAAGAAGCAAGCCGTCTATCGAGCGAAAAGGCGGTCATGCTTTTGGAGCTTTGGCACACCACTCGTGAGGGCGTATTAAATGCCAAGGACCCTTCTGTTCTGGCTGAGGACTTCTTGCAAGCGAGTATCAAGGCCCTGCTTGCCTGTATTTGGGCAAACCTTGATCACAACAAATCACACCACCCCGATGGGGCCCGTTTGGAACGCTTGTGTAGCAACCGATCGGCATAAGGCTGCTAAGTGTGGTCATTTCCTCGTGTTGCAGAGTGTGCGAGCTTTCTGCCTCATGGAGTGATTGTTCAAATTGCACAGTTCGGATCGTGTTTAGTGTGACTGTCGCTCTCTCCCGAAGTCAAAGGTGAAAAAATTCGCAGATATGCCTGCGGTTTTTTTGTTTTTGGGGTGCGTATCAGGCTGAGCGGCGCTTCTGTAAGTGTTGTGCCTAAATCGTTCACACCTGAAAAAGTGCTTCCAATTCCTAGGGATTCGCGGGAAGCTCTGACCCATAAAAAGCAGCTGTGCAGTCCGCCAACCGACAGGGCGGGTGATGTGGCGCAAATCAGGGAGATGAAAATGAAAAGAACCACTTTGAAGCTGGGAGCCGCGCTTGTCGCAGGCCTGAGCCTTGCTGGAGCGGCCATTGCTGAAACTAAAGTTGGCATGATCACAACGCTTTCGGGCGGTGGCGCGGGCCTTGGAATTGATGTGCGCGACGGATTTATGCTCGCGATCAAGCAGTCAGGCCGGAACGACATCGAAGTTGTTATCGAAGACGATCAGCGCAAACCTGATGTGGCTGTGCAGCTTGCGGATAAGATGGTGCAGTCAGAAAAGGTTGATGTCATGACGGGCATCATCTGGTCAAACCTCGCGATGGCGGTGATCCCTTCGGTGACGGCGCAGGGCAAGTTTTACCTGTCGCCCAATGCTGGCCCCTCCGCGCTTGCGGGCAAAGGCTGTCATCAAAACTATTTCAACGTTGCATGGCAAAACGATAACCTCCACGAAGCGGCTGGGGCATATGCCAACTCGGCTGGATACGGTAAAACCTTTATTCTTGCGCCGAACTATCCAGCTGGGCAGGACGCTCTGACAGGCTACAAGCGCTTCTTTAAAGGCGAGCTTGCAGGCGAAATTTACACTCAGCTTGGCCAAACCGATTATGCAGCAGAGATTGCCCAAATCCGTGCGAGTGGTGCGGATTCTGTCTTCTTCTTCCTGCCCGGTGGGATGGGAATTGCGTTTTTGAAGCAATATGCAGACTCGGGCGTAGACTTGCCTGTTGTCGGCCCTGCCTTTTCGTTTGATCAAGGTATCTTGCAAGCTGTCGGGGATGCCGCTCTTGGCGTTGTAAACACCTCGCAGTGGAACAAAGACCTCGACAATGCCACCAATGCTGCTTTCGTTGAAAGCTTCCAAGCTGAGTTTGGCCGTTTGCCTTCGCTCTATGCGAGTCAGGGATTTGACACAGCAAACCTGTTGATCTCTGCTCTGGAAAAAGCAGATGTAAGTGATGCAGACGCCTTCCGGGCTGCTCTCAAAGCTGCTGAATTTGCCAGCACACGCGGTGACTTCAAGTTTGGCAACAATCATCACCCTATCCAGACGATTTACGCGCGCGAAGTTGTTAAAGAGGGGGACGTCTACACAAACAAGCTGATCGGTCCTGCTCTGGAAAACCACGCAGACGCTTATGCGGCTGATTGCAAAATGTAAGTGACTTTGGCCGCGTCTTGACGGGCGCGGCCAGTTTGCAAAGCGCATGTCTTTTATCCTCATTGCAGAACAGGTGCTGAACGGGCTTCAGTTTGGCATCATGCTGTTTCTTATGGCCGCTGGTCTCACGCTCATCTTTGGCGTGATGGGCTTAATCAACCTTGCCCATGGCTCGCTTTATATGGTCGGTGCTTTTGCTGCAGCGGCTGTCGCGGGGGCGACTGGTTCGTTTGTGCTTGCGCTCGCCGCTGCGATGGCTGCTGCGGCAGCCGCAGGGGCTTTGATCGAGCTTCTGGTGATACGTCGGCTATACGACAAGGATCATCTTGATCAGGTTCTGGCAACATTTGCTCTTATCTTGATCTTCTCTGAAGGGACGCGCTGGATGTTTGGTTCGTTCCCGCTCTTCTTGCAAATTCCCCCCTATTTAAGTGGCCCTGTCAGTCTGCCTGGTGGCATAGAATATCCACTGTATCGGCTTGTTCTGATTGGTGCTGGTTTGTTTGTGGCGGCGGGGCTTGGCCTCATGATCACGCGTACGCGTATCGGAATTCAAATTCGGGCAGGTGAAAACGACCGTGAAATGATTGCTGCCTTGGGAGTTGATATCTCACGGCTCTACACACTCATTTTTGCGCTTGGGGCTGCCCTTGCGGGTCTTGCGGGCGCACTCGTTGGTGCGATCCAGTCGGTTCAGGTCGGGATGGGCGAGCCTGTCTTGATCCTTGCTTTCGTCGTGATCGTGATTGGCGGCATTGGCTCTATCAAAGGCGCTCTGGTTGGCGCGCTTTTGGTCGGATTGACAGATACTCTGGGCGGGGTCTTCTTGCCCCAGTTCTTCGGGCTTTTCATGACCCCTGCGGCCGCGTCATCCGTTGGGTCATCGCTGGCTTCTATGGCGATCTATATTCTGATGGGGGCGGTTCTGATCTGGCGGCCAACAGGCCTTTACGGGGTGCGGGCATGATGCAGGAGCGCTATCTCAATGCCACCATCTTTGCGATCCTCGTGGTGTTGCCTGTTTGGGCGGTTTGGACGGATGAGCCTTTCACCATCACCCTAATGACGCGTGCAGCTATTTTTGCGCTGGCCGCTGTTGGCCTCAATATCGCGCTTGGCCTTGGGGGCCTAGTGAGCTTTGGACATGCCGTTTTCTTTGGGCTTGGCGGCTATGCTATGGGCATTCTGGCCTATCATGCTCAGACATATACGCCGCTTTTGGAGGCGCCACTTCTTATCGAGGGCACAAAGTCGATGCCAGTCATCTGGCTTGTTGCGATACTTGTCTCAACGTTAGCTGCCCTGCTGATCGGGGTGCTTTCACTGCGCACAGGGGGCGTTTACTTCATCATGATCACGCTCGCTTTTGGGCAGATGTTTTATTATTTCGCGATCAGCTGGTCCGCTTATGGGGGCGAAGACGGGCTCTCTATCTATGTGCGCAATGGTTTCCCTGGGCTGAACACTCTTGATCCGATCCAGTTCTATGGCATCTGCCTTGCGATCTTAAGTTTGGCACTTTTTGTGGCTCATAGGCTGGCGAAGTCGCCTTTTGGTTTGGCGCTTGGGGCAGTGCGGCAGGTTCCGCAACGAGTCGAAACTGTGGGATTGAACGGGATACGCCTCAAGCTTGTAGCTTTTGTGATTTCGGGGGCGATCACAGGTCTTTCTGGAGCGCTCTTTGCTGACCTCAACCGCTTTGTTAGCCCAACGATGTTTAGCTGGCAGCTATCTGGCGAGATTATGGTGTTTATCATCATTGGAGGGGTTGGACGGCTTTTCGGACCTGTGGCTGGCGCGCTTATCTTTGTCGGGCTTGAGCATTGGCTCGGGGGATTGAGCGACTATTGGCATGTCTATCTTGGTTTGCTTTTGTTGCTGATCGTACTCTTCGGACGTGGCGGGATTATCGGGATGATTGCAGGGCGGGAGCGCAGCGATGTCTGAGGCGGTTCTGTCAACCTATGGGCTCAGCAAGTCTTTTGGAGCGCTCAAGGCAAGTGAGGATATTTCGCTTGATCTGCGGGCTGGCGAAATTCACGCGATTATCGGACCGAACGGGGCGGGGAAGTCCACGCTGATTGCACAGATTTGTGGCACGCTCGAGCCTGATGTGGGGCGTGTGGAGCTGATGGGAAGGGATGTGACAGGGCTGAGTGCACGCGCACGTGCCAAGGCGGGCTTGGGGCGGACGTTTCAGATTTCGGCCTTGGCGATGGAAGACACTGTTTTGCAAAATGCGGTGCTTGGGGCGCTGGGTGCAAGCGGGCGGCCATGGCGTTTTTGGACTCCTGCCTTGAAGGACAAATCACTTGTTGCGCGGGCAGATGCGGCGTTGGAGCGTGTGGGGCTAGAGGACTTTCGCAACATGCGCACAGCCGAATTAAGCCACGGGCAGCGCCGCCAACTTGAAGTTGCTGTGGCGTTGACCCTGTCGCCAAAAGCATTCCTGATGGATGAGCCTATGGCGGGCCTTGGCATGGAAGGCAGCCAACGGCTCACTGGGTTTCTATCGGAGCTAAAGCAGGAGGCTCCTATCTTGCTTGTCGAGCATGATATGGACGCCGTTTTTGCGCTGGCGGATCGCATCAGCGTTTTGGTCTATGGCCGTGTGATTGCGACCGGCACAGTCGATGATATCCGTGCAAACCGGGAGGTGCGCGAAGCCTATTTGGGGGAGGAGTCATGAGCCTTTTGACGCTCTCCAAAGTTTCTGCCTCTTATGGTGTCAGCCAAGCGCTGTTTGGTGTTTCTCTTAAGCTGTCTGAGGGAGAAGTCATGGCGCTAATGGGGCGCAATGGCATGGGCAAGAGCACGACGGTAAAGTGCATCTGTCGTATGTTGCCCGCGCAGGGGCAGATTGTCTTTGATGGCCACGATCTTGCGCGCCTTCCAAGCCATCGGGCCGCGAGGCTTGGGATCGGGCTTGTGCCTGAGGGTCGGCGTTGTTTTGCTTCGCTGACTGTCGAGGAGAATTTGGTTGCGGCTGCGCGCAAGGGTCACTGGGATATGTCTCGTGTCACTGCGCTTTTCCCTCGGCTTGCGGAGCGCAAAGATCAGCGTGCAGCATCCCTTTCGGGTGGAGAGCAGCAGATGCTTGCGATTGGGCGGGCTTTGATGACAAATCCGCGCCTGCTTATTCTGGATGAGGCCACAGAAGGGCTTGCACCGATCATCCGTCAGGAAATTTGGTCGGCTGTAGGCTCACTTAAGGCGCAGACGGGGCTGTCTATTCTAGTGATCGACAAGTCCGTGAAGGAGCTGCGTGGTGTTTGCGATAGCGCTGTGATCCTTGAGCGGGGGCGCTCTGTTTGGCGCGGAGCGATGATGGATTTGTCTGATGACATTACCCAGGCGCATTTGGGCGTTTAAGCGGCTGACTGCTCAACCAATGTGATTGCTTCAAATGGGCGCAAGACCGGGTGTGCCGAGAGCATGTGCTCTGGCAGGTGGGCCCGCGATAACGGGCTGAGAAGGCTCTGGTCGTGGTGGTCTGGCTTGCGTCTGATCCGTCCGATAAACAGGCTTTCAAGGGCCGAGCCTGCAGCGAGCAAAGTCTCGTGTTCGGGGAGAACAAGCTGGTGGTAGGTAGTCGTCAGATCAAGATCATGCCAGATCGCCGAGGTGCCGTTGACGAGGTGGCGTGCCGGTACAAGCACCGCTTCGCAGCCGAACATGTATTCTACCATTGGCTTGCTCACGACAAGCTTTTGGTCGGGGGCTACGATGATATCCTTTTGCAGCCCAAAGTAGGGCGCTCGTAGGCGCACAGGGCGGAAGCTGCCGCGCGCAGGCACGGTCCGTGAGACATGGGCCAGGATGGGCACAAGGCCGTGCTCGAGCGTATGGACGAGGTCGCCGCGCATCAGCTGAGCGACAGGGCGATACTCGCCTTGGGCCAGTAGCGGGACATTGGCTGTGAGACTTGGCATTGGGCCAAGCGGCTCTATCTCGTCTGAAAACGCAAAAAATTCTACATCACTGTCCAGTTGGATCAGTTTGTGAGAGAGCGTCATGGTTTTGATGTCATCGAGCCAGAGAGGGCGCGGGCGTGGGGCTAAGACCGAGCGAACAGAGCCGCGCTCAGGCCGCTCTATTGCCAAGCGGCCCCAGCGGGCGGGGGCATCCCAGCTATATGTGATGCGCAAGAGGTCCGAGCGCTCGGAGGCGTCCAGATCAAGTGCGATGTGTGAGCTTTCGCCTTGCTGGGAGGTGATCAGAATAATGCCGCCGCCTGGTATGGCTTGCAGCGATAGGCTGCGTTCCCACGGGAAGCGCTCGCGGAAAGACAGGAGCGTCTGGGGGCGATCATCGGTTGAGAGGCGGGTTTCGACCACGAGGCTTCCACGGGCCAGAAACCCTTGTGCCTCAGACCAGCCGAAGTGTTGGCGGTCGGTATCGGAGATGGCGAACCAAGCCATCTGCGTCTAGGCGACCTTGGCTTCTGCAGCGCTGAGCAACTGGGCCTCAAAGGGCTTCAGTGTACGGCGCGCTGCTGGGCTGTAGCCAAGTCCTGTTGCAGGATCGATCTCGGGGAACAACTCATAAATTTCAGCGGCGATTTCTTCTTCGAAGCTGTCAGCAAGCTGTGGCCCTGGCAAGAAGCTCTCGGTGGGCAGGCCTTCGGAGTAAATCACCTCATGTTGATCAAAGAGCAGGTGGAAATATTCGACTGTGCCACCCTCAACCACCGTGACGGACTTGTCATTTACAAGGTCACGGGCGGCAACAAGCACCTCGTATTCTCCGAAGAGAAGTTCAGCGAGTGAATCGCGGATCAGCACGCGATGGAGTGGTGAGAGCCAAAGTTCTTTGTGGGCGCCAAATGTGCCTGCTCGAATGCGGATTGGTGCGTGCTTGCCGCGGGCAGCTGTGGTGCGGTTGCCCATCCAGCGGATTGCTTGGAAGCCATTGTCGCGGGTTTGAACCATGTCGCCGATCTGTAGGTCTTCGACGTTCACTTCGCCCCGCTCTGTCAGGATGGCCGTGCCGCGCACGAAACAGGGGACTGCGTCGATGATGACATAGCCAACATCGGTGTTGGTTCCATCATCGATTGTATAGGTGAAGTTGAAGGCTTCGGCGTTGGTGTCTGCGGTGAGCGTAAAGGTGCCGTCGGCATTGAGCTGAACGGTTTGACCTGTGGTGAGAGTGACCGTGCTGCCAGCTGTGACGGCGACGCCATTGATGTGGGTGATCGTGAGAGTCGCGCCGCTTGGGCGGATATCGTTGTCCAGAACGTCAATGATTTTGACTTGGTTGGGATCGGCGAGATGATACGCGTCATCGTTTGCGATCAGCACAGTTTGAACGCTGTCGGCGGCGATCAGAAGATTAGAGTCATAGCTGCTGTCGAGCACGTCGGCGATGCCTATACGGATCGAGTTGGTGACCCCTGGATTGACATTCATTGTGAGCGTCATGGTGACGGTGAAGCCGTCCATTTCGGTATTGTAATCGTCATTAGTGTTGTCGACGTAGAGGTTTTCGTTGTTGCCTTGGTTGATGTTTCCGGGGTCCAGATCGCCATTCCCGATGCTAATATCAACAAAGCTACCGTTGACCCAGACGCCGATAAAATCCTGATAGAGTGAGTTTACATACTCTGGGTATTCCTCGGACGAAAACACAAATTGCATGGTCATCACGCTGCCTGTGGGTACGAAATCGACGTCGAGATATGAGGCGTCATAAGTGCGCGCGTTTGCAGCGGCGTTGAAGTCCGCGAGGTTGTTTGCCCCGCCAGTGTTGGTGCTGGTCGAGTTACTTTGGTTGGAGGAACCGCTTGAGTTTGTGAAGTCGGTGGCGCGACCTGTGGAGAGGATTACGCCCGTGTCTCCAGGGGTGACACCGGAGGCGACTGAATCGCCGTTGGAATAGATGCCTGACGAGTAGTTGCTGCCCGAATAGGACGCGCTGGACACGGTTGCCCCGTCTCCGAAAATCGTCTGCGCCATTTGCATGGCGGACGCACTCGTGTTGATCGGCAATTCTGACGCCGCGACCATACTACTACTGCCTCTTTCAGGGAAAAGCGGACGGTACGGATCTGTAAGATACAGATATCGTTGGCGTTTTTCGCTCTGTGGATGATCAGGGTCTGATGACCCTGCGCACCTGCTTTGCCTCTGGTTTATTATTACCAAAAGGTTAACACGAAAAATTTGCACCTGTTAAGTGATTAAGGCGCTATCGCAACACAAACGTGGCAAATTTGCGGCGGTCTGTTGTTTGCGGCGGCGCAAAAGCCACGATATGTAGTGTTGTGTGCACCGAAATGGCGAAAGGCGGAAATTATGGCTTCTCAGGTAGACGCGGCAGAGCTGACAAAATCTCTTATACAATGCGCTTCGGTAACGCCTGATGAGGGCGGCGCACTCACGCTGCTTGAAGCGCTGCTCTCCGAGGCGGGCTTTGAGTGCACGCGTGCGGACCGTGGCGAGGTGAGCAATCTTTTTGCGCGCTGGGGGGCGCGGGGCGCAAACAAGTCGTTCGGCTTCAATGGCCATACGGATGTTGTGCCTGTGGGCGATGAAGCCGCGTGGAGCGTGCCGCCTTTCGGCGCCGTGGAAAAAGACGGGATGATCTGGGGGCGCGGCGCGACTGATATGAAGTCAGGCGTTGCTGCCTTTGCCGCTGCTGCTATCGAGTTTGTCCAAGACACACCTCCAGATGGTGCCGTGATCCTGACCATTACGGGCGATGAGGAGGGCGACGCCGTAGACGGCACAACTGCGCTTCTGGAGCATATGCAAAAAGCGGGCGAGCGCATGGATGTCTGCCTTGTTGGTGAGCCAACATGTCCCAATGAGATGGGCGAGATGATGAAGATCGGGCGGCGCGGGAGCATGACGGCTTGGTTTACCGTGACGGGCGTTCAGGGCCACTCGGCCTATCCGCACCGCGCCAATAACCCGCTGAGTGCAATGGTGCGTTTGATGGACAGTTTGGCGAGTGCCGAGCTTGACCAAGGCACGGAGCATTTTGATGCCTCGACGCTTGCTGTTGTCACGATCGATACGGGCAATGGCGCGACAAATGTGATTCCTGCGCAGAGCCGTGCCTGTGTGAATATCCGCTTCAATGACAGTCACACGGGCGCGAGCCTCACGGCTTGGCTCGAGGGCGAAGCGGCTAAGGTGCGCGATGCATTTGGCGTAGGTATTGATATGAAAGTAAAAATTTCGGGTGAAAGCTTCATCACGCCGCCTGGTGCACTGTCGGCGCTTGTGGCGAAAAGTGTTGAGGCTGTGACAGGACGCAGGCCTGAGATGTCCACGACCGGCGGCACATCCGATGCGCGCTTTGTGAAGGATCATTGCCCTGTTGTGGAGTTTGGGCTTGTTGGAAAGACGATGCATCAGGTGGATGAACGCGTTGAGACAGCACAGATTCACGAGTTAAAAGCGATCTACAAACGCATCTTGAGCGACTATTTTGCAGGCTGATCAGCACCTCATTGTGATGGTAAAATTCCCTGCTGCGGGGCGGGTCAAGACGCGCTTGGCCAAGGATATTGGCCGTGTCGCGGCAGCATGGTGGTTTCGTCATCAGGTCCGAAGTTTGCTGAGGCGGCTTGATGATCCGCGCTGGCAGATATGGTTAAGCGTGGCTCCAGACACGGCTTTGGAGAGCAGTGTCTGGCCCCTACATTTCCCACGGATTTCACAAGGTCAGGGTGACTTGGGTGCGCGGATGCGAGGGGCATTCGAGGCGCTGCCCAAGGGGCGGGCCTGTCTGATTGGCGGGGATATCCCAAGCGTAGAAAAGGCGCATATTTCAGAGGCTTTCGCGGCGCTGGGACGCCATGAAGCAGTCTTTGGACCTGCCACCGACGGGGGCTTTTGGCTCACGGGGTTTCGCCGCACGCGCCCCCTTCCGCCGCAGCTTTTTGAGGGGGTGAGGTGGTCTTCTGCACAGACGCTGTCAGACTGTCTTGCAACCCTTCAGGGGCAGTCCTGCGGGCTTGTGGCGGAGCTGTCTGATGTCGACACGGCGCGCGACTTACCAAAGCCTTAGCCCTGCGCGCCAGAGGGTTAACGGGGTTTAAGCGGCTCTGATTCTAGGGGGGTGATATGCGTGCACAACCCGTGCACAAAGCGTGCACCGCCTGAAACGTGTTTTTGTTAAGAGAAAATTAGATAAGCCAGCGTGCGCCGCTCGGTGCGTTAGGCAATTTGTGAAGAGAAGGTAAATATTCCCTTCCCCATAAGGGCATGATAGCGGAAGAGCTATGAACAAGCTCCCTTCGAAAGAGGAAATCCTCACATGGATTTCCGAGAACCCGACCCAGACTGCAAAGCGTGATATTGCCAAAGCTTTTGGCATCAAAGGCGCGCGGCGGATTGATCTTAAGCGCATCATGAAAGAGCTCGAAGACGAAGGGCACTTGAAGCGGCGCAAAAAGACTTACCGCGACAGTGACAAGCTTTCGCCTGTGTCGGTTTTGCGTGTGGCTGGGCCGACCGCTGACGGGGATTTGATGGCTGAGCCGCTGGAGTGGCAGGGCGAGGGCGACATGCCCAAGATCATGATGATCACGAAGGCGTCTGACCCAGCTCTTGGTGCGGGTGATCAGATCCTTGCGCGGCTGACGCAAGTGACAGGCGAGCCCTATGCTTATGAGGGCCGTCTTATTCGCCGCATCGGGACGAACCCTACGCTTGTGCTCGGAATTTACCGTGCTGGCTCAGACGGGGGGCGTATTCTTCCGATCGACAAGGGCGAGCAGAAGGAATGGACCGTTGACGCGGGCTCTGTGAACGGAGCGAAGGACGGAGAACTTGTGGAGGGGGCTTATATTGGCCCCAAGGCGCGCATGGGCCTGCCGAAGGCGCGGATTGTCAACCGACTTGGTGATCCGTCGGCACCGCGGGCTGTGAGCCTTATTGCGATCCATCAACATGGCATTCCTGATCGTTTTCCTGACGCTGTGATAGCGGAGGCGGATGCGATGAAACCCGCGGGGCTCAAAGGGCGCGAGGATTTGCGTGAGCTGCCGCTCGTTACGATTGATCCGCATGACGCGCGCGACCACGACGACGCCTGCTATGCCGAGGCGGATACGGACCCGAAGAACAAAGGCGGTCATATCATCTGGGTCGCGATCGCGGATGTGGCGCATTATGTGCGCCCCGGCACGCAGCTTGACCGTGAGGCGCGCAAGCGCGGCAACTCAAGCTATTTCCCTGATCGGGTTGTGCCGATGTTGCCTGACCGTTTGTCCGGCGATTTGTGCTCTTTGCATGAGGGGGTGCCGCGCGCCTGTATTGCGCTGCGGATGCAAGTGGATGCGCAGGGGACAAAACTCTCCCATAGCTTTGTGCGTGGTTTGATGAAATCGCCAGCGTCGCTGAACTATCAAGAGGTACAGGCGGCGCAGGACGGCGCACCAAACGAGAAGTGCGCGCCTTTGATGGAAGAGGTCATCGCGCCGCTATACGAGGCTTACTATGCGCTTCGGACGGCGCGGGCTGTGCGCCAGCCGCTTGAGCTTGATCTGCCAGAGCGCAAGATTGTGCTGAATGACGAGGGCGAGGTTGTTTCGATTGATTATGCCGAGCGGCTTGATGCGCACCGTATGATCGAGGAGTTCATGGTGCTTGCCAATGTTTGTGCCGCAGAAGAGCTTATTGCGCGCAAGACGGCGCAGCTGTTTCGTGTGCATGAAGAGCCAAGCACCGAGAAGCTTGATGCCTTGCGAGAAGTGGCGCAGGCGTCTGGGCTGACGCTGGCCAAGGGGCAAGTTCTCAAGACGATGCACCTCAACACGCTTCTCAAGCAGGCGGAGGGCATGGAAGAGGCCGAGTTGATCAACATGAGCACATTGCGCTCGATGACACAGGCCTATTATTCGCCCGAGAACTTCAGCCACTTTGGCCTCGCGCTGAAAGCCTACTCGCATTTCACCTCGCCGATCCGCCGCTATGCCGACCTGATCGTGCACCGTGCGCTTGTCTCGAGTCACGGCTGGGGCGATGACGGGCTGACCTCCGAGGATGAGGCCGATCTGACCGAAACGGCGCAGCATATCTCCGCGACAGAGCGCCGCTCCATGCTGGCTGAGCGCGACACCACAGATCGCTACCTTGCATCTTATCTCAACAAGCGGGTGGGCGAGGCCTTTGACGGCAAGGTCAGCGGGATTGCGCGCTTTGGTATTTTTGTGAAACTCGACGAGACGGGCGCAGACGGTCTTGTGCCGATGCGCGAACTGGGCCGCGAATTTTTCAACTATGACGCTGATCGCGGTGTGCTCATTGGCTCTGAGACCCGTCGGGAGATAAACCTTGGCTTGCGCGTGAAAGTGAAGCTTGCCGAGGCCGCACCTGTCACAGGGGGGATTGTGCTTGAACTTCTGGAGCTGGATGGCCGCGCCGTCGATAAAGGCCGTGGCAATGGTCCACGCGGTCGGGGCAAGCCGCCCAAACGTGCTCAAGTCAAAGCCAAGATCAAAGGTGATAAAACCAAACGCAAGATCGAGCGCAAACGCAAATAGGCTTTCCTCTTTCCAGAAAACCTCTGGGGCCGACTGCGCGCAGCGAAACCGAATGTAGGCAGTGCATCTCTCCATGCGGCAAGCATTCGCTTGTTGGGGACCTGCGCTTGAGGGTTTCTCTTTCGGAAACGACTGTTTCGCGTTAGGCTTCATGAGAGCAGTGAAAGAGGCAAAAATGCTTCAACGATATTTAGGACTTTCAGTATTGATGGCAGGGCTTTCGGGCTCTGTGGCGGCGAGCGGCACGGTGGACATATCACTGCGCCCTGTCATGCGCCCTGGTTCGGGCACGGGCGGAGAAGTTGTTTCTGTCATGCGCGTGAGTAAGGTGCAGCCGACGTTGCGACCTGTGTTGCGCCCTGCTGACTTGAGCTCTGAGGCCACCGCTGAAGCTTCGCTTCTTGAGGTGAAGAGCTATCCGCGCAATGCGGGATTTGAACGCTGGGTTGAGAGCTTTAAGCCGCGCGCAGCCAGTGCAGGGATCAGCCAGCGGGTGATCAACCAAGCCTTTCGTGGCATTCAGTACAACACCGATGTGATCAAGAGCGACGGAAATCAGGCCGAGTTTACCAAAACGATTTGGGAATATCTGTCGAACGCGACCTCTGACAAACGGGTTTCTGACGGACAGAAAATGTTGCGCAAGCACCGCCGCACTTTGGAGGCGATCGAGCGCAAATACGGCGTGGAAAAAGAGATTGTCACGGCGGTCTGGGGGCTTGAAAGCTTTTATGGGGACATAAAGGGCGATTACAATGTGATCGAGGCGATGGCGACGCTGGCCTATGACGGGCGGCGACGCGACTTTTTCACCAAGCAGCTGATCGCGGCGCTGAAAATTTTGCAGCGTGGCGATACGACGGCAGCCAATATGAAAGGCTCATGGGCCGGTGCTATGGGGCATACGCAGTTTATCCCCACGTCTTACGAGCTGTTTGCTGTGGACTTTACAGGCGATGGGAAGCGCGACATCTGGAGCAATGATCCGAGTGATGCCTTGGCTTCAACGGCCGCCTATCTCGCGCGTTCGGGCTGGCAGAAGGGGATGCCTTGGGGCGTTGAAGTGAGTTTGCCTGCTGGCTTTAACCGTGGCCTCGCGAGCCGCAAAACCCAGAAGATGCCTAGCGATTGGGCCAAGCTGGGTGTGAGGGATGTGAACGGTCAGCCGGTGCGGGATTATGGATCGGCGTCGATCCTTTTTCCTGATGGCGGGCGTGGACTTGCTTTGATGATTTTCGAGAAAAACTTCCGTGCGATCGAGCGCTATAATGCGGCGGATGCCTATGTGATTGGTGTCGGGCATCTGGCGGACCGTTTGC
The DNA here is from genome assembly GCF_040580765.1 of Lentibacter algarum. Lineage (GTDB taxonomy): Bacteria > Pseudomonadota > Alphaproteobacteria > Rhodobacterales > Rhodobacteraceae > Lentibacter > Lentibacter algarum. Next base: position 221,561 of record NZ_CP158687.1, read on the forward strand.
GGGGTGGTGTGCCGCTCAAGGGTAATTTTGGCCCCGGTGAGCGGCCGCTGACGGAAGACGAGACCAAAGAGCTGCAGCGCCATTTGAAGCGCAAAGGGTATGCGCTCGAGAAGATCGATGGCAAGATCGGGCCGAATACCAAGGCACAGATCAAGGATTATCAGAGCCGCAACGGGCTGGTGGCGGATGGTTATGCCTCCGAGGCGCTTTTGCAGCATGTAAAGCGGCGGTAATTGGGGTCGGATTTTCGCTTTGCGAAAATCCGACCGGCTGGGGGAGCGCTGCTCCCCCAGACCCCCACGGGATATTTTTGGAAAGAAAAAGGGATAGGGCTTTAGCCGCCTTCGAGGCGGTTGAGCAGGACGACTTCGCTTGTTTCAAGGATCGGCTGGAACCAGCTGTCGTTGTAGATTTTGCCATCAATGGAGACGGAAACGCCGCGGGCGAGCTGGGGACGCAGGGCGGGGTGGTCGCGCTCCAGAGCGGTCAGGAGTTCGCGCAGGTTGGAGGCGTTGACCTCTAGCTCGCGTTGGCCCCCCGCCAGATCGGCGAGGGAGCCCCAGAGTGTGACCGTGACCACGGCTTAGCGCGCTTTGATGGCCGCCAGAAGCTTGGGCGGGGACATCGGCAGGCTTGTCATGCGCACGCCTGCAGCGCGGCTGACGGCGTTGGCCAGTGTGGCCAGTGGCGGGACGATCCCTGTTTCTCCCACGCCACGGACACCGTAGGGGTGGCCTGGATTGGGGATTTCAAGGATCACAGGGTCGATCATCGGCAAGTCGGAGGCGACTGGGATGCGATAATCAAGGTATCCCGCGTTTTGTAGCGTTCCATCCTCACCGTAGATATACTCTTCATTGAGCGCCCAGCCGATGCCTTGGACAGCGCCGCCCTGAAGCTGGCCTTCGACATAGTCGGGGTGGACCGCTTTGCCCGCGTCTTGGAAGACGGTGTAGCGCAGAACTTTGACAGCGCCTGTTTCTGGGTCAACTTCTGTATCGGCGATATGCGTGCCGAAGCTGACGCCTGCGCCTTCGGCGTTGACTTCAAAGTGACCAGATATAGGTCCGCCTGTGTTGGACGCAATGGCTGCAATATCTTTGAGCGTCATCGGAGGGAATTTGCCCGCGTTTGGCCCTGCGGGCTGGGCAGCGCCATCGACCCATTCGACGGCCTCTGGCTCGATCCCCCAAGTGGCGGCGGCGCGGGTCTTCATGATTTCGATGGCGTGACGGGCGGCTTTGATTGTCGCCAGACCGACTGCGAACGTTACGCGGGAACCGTCTGTGACCTCGTTTTGACCGAGTGTGGCTGTGTCAGCGATCACGGTGCGAACCTGTTCGTATGGAATGCCGAGTTCTTCTGCGGCCATCATAGACATGGAGGCGCGGGAGCCGCCGATATCGGGGTTGCCTTCGGACAAGCTTACGGTTCCGTCAGGGTTGATCATAAGGGAAACGCAAGTGTCGCCCCCGAAGTTGAACCAGAAGCCGCAGCCCATACCGCGGCCTTGATTTGGCCCAAGTGGCGCGCTCCAGTGCGGGTGCGCCTTCGCGGCTTCCAGCGTGGCTTTGAGGCCAATGGCGGGATATGTCGGGCCATAGGCGGATTTGGTGCCTTCGTCGGCGGCGTTCATGAGGCGCAGTTCGATCGGGTCCATGTCGAGCTCTTTGGCCAGCTCGTCCATCACGCTTTCGACCGCGAAGGCAGCCATGGGTGCGCCAGGGGCGCGGTAGGCCGCAGCTTTGGGGCGGTTTGTGACAACTTCCCAGCCGACAGACTTGAGGTTTTCCAGATCATAGGGCGCAAAGCCGCACATGGCGCCGAGTGCGCCGTTCATGGCGTAAAACGCGCCCGACTGATAGCGGAACTCGCCTTGGGCGGCGGTGATCTTGCCTGACTTTGTCACGCCGATTTTGATATCAATCGAGGTTGAAGAGGTTGGCCCAGAGGCGCGCAGAACTTCTTCGCGCGCCATTGTCATCTTGACGGGCTTGCCTGTCTTTTTGGACAGCATGAGGGCCACAGGCTCAAGGAACACCGTGGTTTTGCCGCCAAAGCCGCCGCCGATTTCGGAGGCTGTGACTTTGAGGCGGCCTGCGTCCATGCCCATGATGGCAGAGCAGGTGTTGCGGACCATGTAGTGGCCTTGGGTGCAACACCAGAGATCGCCTTGGCCATCGTTGCCCATGGTCGCCAAACAGGCATGAGGCTCGATATAGCCCTGATGCGTGGCGGCCGTTGTGAAGCTGCGCTCGATGACGAGATCTGCCTCTGCAAAACCTGCCTCAATGTCACCGTGGCCATACTGGCTGCGCGCGAGCACGTTTTGGCTATAGCCTGCGGGGACGCTTTCCTGCTGGCGGCCTTCGTGAAGGACAGGGGCATCGGGCTTCATGGCCTCGTCGACATCGACCACATGAGGCAGCACGTCATACTCGACCTTGATCGCCTTTAGAGCGGCGCGGGCGACAGAGCGGGAGGTTGCGGCGACGGCGGCGACTGTGTGGCCATCGTAAAGGGCCTTTTCGCCTGCCATGACATTGTCGAGCACATCGCGTGTGCCTTGGTCTTCTGGTGTATGGGTGAAATCCGCACGGGTGACCACGGCTTTGACCCCAGTCATGGCCTCCGCTGCTGAGGTATCAATCGACACAATCCGCGCGTGGGCGTGGGGGCTGCGCAGGCAAAGACCGATGAGCATTCCGGGGGCTGACATATCCGCGCCGTAGCGGGCGCGACCTGTGACTTTATCAAGCCCGTCTGGGCGAGGAGGGCGTGTGCCGACAACTTTGAAGCTGCGGGTTTGGAACTCGTCTTTGGCCATCAGGCTGCTCCTCTCATTTCCGCGGCTGTCTCAAGGACGGTGCGGATGATTTTGTCATAGCCCGTGCAGCGGCAAAGATTGCCTGCGAGCCAGTAGCGGACTTCTTCCTCGGTTGGGTCGGGATTGCGCGCGAGCAAATCTTTGGCTGCGACAAGGATACCCGGTGTGCAGATACCGCACTGGAGCGCGGCCTTGTCGATAAAGTTTTTCTGCAAAGGGTGCAGCGTGTCACCATCGGCCATGCCTTCGATGGTCTCGACAGAGCGGCCTTCCGCTTCGGCTCCAAGCACAAGGCAGGAGCAGACAAGGCGGCCATCCAGCATGACCGAGCAAGCGCCGCAATCGCCTGAGGCGCAGCCCTCTTTGGACCCTGTTAGATCAAGCTGGTCGCGCAGCACATCAAGGAGTGTGTCTTCTGCTTCGCAGAGGTAATCGACGCTGTCGCCGTTGATGGTTGTGTTGACGTGGATACGGCTCATGAGTGTTCTCCCAGTGCACGGGTGTAAGCAAGGCGGGCGGCGCGGCGGGCGAGGACGGCAGTGACGTCTTTGCGGAAAGCCACTGTGCCGCGTTTGTCATCAATCGGTTTGGCGGCGGCAGAAGCGGCCGCGGCGCAGGCATCCAGCGCGGCATCTTCGCATTTGGAGCCGATGAGCGCTTCGGCAGCTTCTTTGACAAGCAGAACCTTAGGGGCAACGGCACCGAGCGATACACCCGCGCATTCAACCGTGCCGTCTTCGCCAAGAATAATATTTACAGCGCAGCCGACCACGGCGATGTCCATCTCTGTGCGCGGGATAAAGCGCAGGTACGCATCTCCGCCCTTCTGGGCGCGCGCGGGCAGAAAGACCGACGTCACGAACTCGCCAGCGGCGAGGGAGTTTTTGCCAGGGCTGAGGGGGATATCAATCACGGGAACATCGCGTGTGCCGCTGGGGCCAGCGACGCGGACGGTTGCACCTGCCGCGACCATGGCGGGAACGCTATCGCCCGCGGGGCCTGCGTTGCAGAGATTGCCGACCATGGTGCAGCGGCCTTGAACCTGAGTGGAGCCGATCAGCTCTGCGCCTTCGACGACACCGGGGTAATCTGCCTTGAGGCCTGCGTGCTCGCCCATGGCCGCGCAGGAGACCCCTGCGCCGATGCGCCAGCCACCCTCCTCAGATGTGATTTCGTTCATACCAGCGATGCGCTTGATATCAACGATCGACGAGGGCTCGATATGGCCAGCGCGCAGGCGGACGAGCAGGTCTGTGCCGCCTGCCAGAACACGCGCGCCTGCGTCGGCGGCGAGAAGCGCGACGGCGCCCTCAACTGTTTCTGGAGTTTCAAATCGCATTGCCGTCTCCCTACGGTTCATGTCTCAGGATTGTGTTCGGGCGAGACTCAGGGCTGCCCTTTGAAGGCAGTCTCGCCAAAGCGGACTGGCTTGGCAAGGGCGTGGGGCGACAAGAAATGTCGCGGGTGCGAAATTCAGCTGCCGCAGATGCCTTGGAGGCGGAGCCAGTCATTGTCTGAGAGGAGCGGCTCTGGCGTGACAGTGGCGAAAGGGTCTGCCTCGATCAGCTCGAGCGTCTCTTCGCCTGTGATGTCGCGCGCATAGGCATAGGGGCGCGCGCGCACAGACCAAGCTGCAAAGCCACGCAGCAGCGTGTCTTGGGGCACAAAGCTGCGAGGCTCTGTCAGCATGTGCTCGGCGTAGGCGTCTTGAGCGGCACTTGGCACTTGGCCTGTCGTCAAGAGGCGCAGCGTGGTGACGAGGCCTGCGTGGGTGAGAAAGTCATGCAGCGGGTCGTGCAGTTCGGCTGCGAGGTGCTCGGCGATGATATAACCTGCGACAACGTCAGGCTCTTCGAAGTCCTCAATCAAGGCGCGATTGAGCAAGATGACCCCGCCTGGAAGATGTGCGGCCTCGAGCACGCCGCCTGGTAAGACGACGAGGCGCGCGGCGCCATCTGGGGAAGGCAGGCGCGCGCCGAGTTTGCGCAGGGCTCGCGTGCCTTCGGGGGCTGTGCAGGGCAGACCTGCGACACGGGTGATGCGCGATAGGAGGGCAGAGCCAAGCTCTGTGCGTTTGACATCTGGCACAACGCGCACAGCATGGTCGCGCGCGGCAGAAGGCAGCCAGAAGACACCAAGTGCGGCGACTGTGGCAAGGACACCAAGGCTAACCCAGAGGCGCAAGCGGCCCGGATGTGGACGCGCGCGCTCGATACGGGAGCGGAGCTTTTCGATTGCGTCGATCATCGTGGCTTCGTCTGAGGGAAGCTCCAAAGTTTCGGTTCGGTCACCATCTGGGTGAAAAATCGCGGGGCGGGTGCCCGGATTGGCGCGCTCTATCGCGGGGAGGGACCAATGGGCGAGGGCGCGGTCGTTGTGATCCGATATTGTGAGCGTGGCATCGCCAATCGAGACGATCACCTCACGGCGCTGGGCGTCTGCATTGGCACGCCAGAGGCCAGTGGCTTCTATACGGTCATACTCTTTAAGCGCGGTCATCGGATGGGGCTGCTCCTGCCTCTTTTTACAGAGGGTAGCATGCGGTGTGCGCCAGTGGAAAGAGGGATTGCGCCGCGGCTTTGCCACGGCGCTAGGAGGAGGGATCTAGCCCCTACCTCAGAGTCTATTTGGAAAGAGGAAGCTGCGTGGTTTTAGAGGGTTTTGGCGATTGTGCGCAGCTCGAATTTTTGGATTTTGCCCGTGGAGGTTTTGGGGAGCTCTTGAAAGACCACTTTCTTGGGCGTTTTGAAGCCAGCAAGTTTTGTGCGGGCAAAAGCGATCAACTCTTCTTCGCTGGCTGTTGCGCGGGGCTTCAGCTCAACAAAGGCGCAGGGCACTTCGCCCCATTTGTCATCGGGCTTGGCGACAACCGCGCAGAGCGAAACGGCGGGATGGCTGGCGAGCACACCTTCGACCTCCACAGAGCTGATATTTTCGCCACCTGAGATGATGATATCTTTGGAGCGGTCCATGATCTGCAAATAGGTGTCGGGGTGCTGGATCGCGAGATCGCCCGAGTGAAAGAAGCCGCCCTTGAAGGCTTCGGCTGTGGCCTCGGGGTTTTTCAAATACCCTTTCATGACGGTATGCCCGCGGATCATGATTTCGCCTTGGGTTTGGCCGTCATGGGGGACGGGGGCCATTGTGTCGGGGTCAAGCACCACGGCTTCGTCCATCATGGGCATGAGAACACCTGTGCGCGCTTTGATGGCATAGCGCTCCTCGGAGGGGCGCTCATCCCAGCGCGAGCGCCAGAGGCATTCTGTGACGTGGCCGTATGTTTCGGTGAGGCCGTAGACTTGCGTGACGTTAAACCCGAGCGGCTCAATGGCGGCCAGAGTGGCGGCGGGGGGCGGCGCACCTGCCGTGAAAACCTGAACGGTGTGGTCAAAGCCGCGTCTGTCGTCGTCTTCGCAATTGACCAAGGTGTTGAGCACGATAGGGGCGCCGCCAAAATGGGTCACGCCTTCATCAGCAATGGCATCATAGACCGCCTTGGCTGTGACATTGCGGCAGCAAACGATTGTTCCGCCCAGAAGTGGCATCATCCATGTGTGGTTCCAGCCGTTGCAGTGAAACAGCGGTACGATTGTCAGGTAGACAGGCCGCAGGGTGAGCTGCCAGCTTACGACAGTTCCCATGGTCATGAGGTATGCGCCGCGGTGATGGTAGACGACGCCCTTAGGGCGGCCTGTTGTGCCAGAAGTATAGTTGAGTGCGAGGCTTTCCCACTCATCTTGCGGCATGATCCATTTGAACGCGGCATCCCCACCCGCGAGGAAGGCTTCATATTCTGGATATCGCCCAGTGGCAGGGTGGCCATGGGAGGGATCAGCGACTTCGATAATTTGAGGGCCTTTGCCGTCCATGGCCGCGATGGCGGCCTCAACCGAGGGTAGGAACTCTGTATCGACCAACGCCATTTTGGCTTCGCCGTGCTCAAAGATGTAGCGGATGGTTTCGATGTCGAGCCGGGTGTTGATGGCGTTGAGTACGGCACCTGTGGCGGGGACGGCGAAATGTGCCTCACAATGGGCGGGGATATTGGGCAGAAGGGTTGCGACGACATCGCCTGGCTGAACACCTGCGCGGGACAGAGCAGAGGCCAGTGCGCTCACGCGGGCATGATACTCGGCATATGTTTTGCGGTGCTGCGTGCCGTAGGCAACAGCCAGACGATCGGGGAAAATATAGGAAGCGCGCTTGAGGTGAGAGAGCGGCGTCAGGGCCACAAAGTTTGCGGCGTTTTTATCCAAGCCAGTTTCATCGCGCATTTGAGCCATTGTCTTCTCCCTATTTTTTCCCGTTTATGTCGGGTTTGGGGGAGACTACGCGCAGGAAGGCATATTTGAAAAGCCTATGTGCGACCAATTAGGGGCGGAAATGACGTGACTGAGACAAGACCTGTAGCGGCGGCAGTCTGGATGCTTGCGAGTATGCTAATCCTTGGGGTGATCGACAACTTTATCGTCGTGATGGCAGAGGTCATCAGTCTTTGGCAGATGTATGTGATCCGTCTGCTCATATCCATTCCTGTGGTCTTTGGTGTGGCGCGACTTTTGGGGCAGCAGTTTTTACCTGTGAACTGGTGGCCTGTTTTGTTGCGCAGCTTTCTGTTTGCTTCGGCGATGTTGTTTTACTTTGCATCGCTCGCCTTTTTGCCGATTGCGCAGTCGCTTGCAGGATTGTTTACCTCGCCCATCATTGTTGTCCTGATCACTGCACTTTTTTTGCGAGAACCGATTGGAGCCTATCGTATTGGCGCTGTGATTGCGGGCTTTGTCGGAACACTTGTCGTGCTTCAGGTCAGCCCGAGCAACTTTAGCCCGCTTGTCATTGTGCCGGTTATCGGCGGGGTTCTGTATGCGCTGAATGCTGTGATTACGCGGCGGATGTGTGGAGCGGAAAGCACCTGCACGCTCTTGGCGGGAACGATGGGGATGCAGGGTGTGCTCGGGATGCTCGGGCTTTTGGCGATTACCGTCTTTGGAGTGGAAGAGATCAGCGGGCCGCTGGCCTTTGTGACGCGGGGCTGGGTCTGGCCAATGGAAGGGGTAGACCTGCTTTTGGTGGCGCATGTGCTCGGCTCAATCGTGGGCGTCTTTTGTCTTACCAAAGCCTATCAGCTCGGTGAGGCCTCGCATGTGGCTGTGTTTGAATATTCGATCATGGTGTTTGGGCCTGCCTTTGCTTTTGTCTGGTTTGGGCAAAGCCTGAGCGCGGTGCAAATGGCGGGGGTTGTGCTGATCATTGTTGCGGGCTCGGTGATTGCTTTGCGTTCGCGGCAAAGCTAGGCTTCGGCCATGATTATTTCGCGCGGGCGACAGTATATTTTTGTGCATATCCCGAAGACGGGGGGGACCTCGCTTGCTCTCGCGCTTGAGGCGCGGGCGATGCGCGACGACTTGATGCTGGGCGATACGCCTAAAGCGCTTAAACGGCGCAAGAAGCTGATGGGCGTGGAGGCGCGCGGGCGGCTTTGGAAGCATTCGACACTGGCTGACATTGAGGGGCTGGTGAGCCGTGATGAGATGCAGGAGATGTTGTGTTTTACTTTGGTGCGTAACCCTTGGGACCGCATTGTGAGTTATTATCACTGGCTGAAAGTGCAGAGCTTTGAGCACCCCGCAGTGGCGACGGCCAAGACGCTGGGCTTTAGTGACTTTCTGCGCGCGCCGGCTGTGGCTGGTCCGATAAAGACGCATCCTTATGAGAGCTATTTGCGCGCGAGTGATGGGCGATCGCGTGAGGCGCTTTATATCAGGCTGGAGCATTTTGCCGAAGATGCTGCGCCGCTCATGGAGCATCTTGGGTTTGAGCTTGATCTGCCACGGGCAAATGCCAGTGTTCGAGAGGGTGATTACCGTCGCTATTTTAGCGCCGATGATTCGGAGGTTGTGGCGGAGCTCTGTGCGGAAGATATTGAGAAATTTAACTACAGTTTCGGTTAAAACGTCAAAAATCAGAACAATTTGGTCGCGCGTTGCCGCGCTGTTTCGCTTGGCGGGACAGTGCCTAAAACTTGTCGCAAACCCGCCCCACAACTTCCAAGAGAATCAGGCCATATCTTTTCACTGCTTATGAAAAGCCGCCTGCCAGCGGCGCTACAAAAACCCGCCTGCCAGCGGTTAGAAAACCTGGGGACGATAAAATGTTTGGATGGAATGGCGCAAAGCGTCAGAAAACCTATTTGGCATCGAAGGGTGCAGAGAGAGGGTATCGCGCCAAGACGGGTGTGATGTCTGGAGTTGTGTCAGGCACGAAAGTGGCCACAGAGTTTGGCTGGCGCGATGTTACCTCGCTGCAAGCCGGCGATCTGGTTTTGACGTTTGACGGCGGTCTGCAGCCTATCTCTTCAGTCAGCCGCACGCCGCTCTGGAGCGGGGAGGGCGCTTGCCCCAGAAACTTCTGGCCTCTGCTTGTGCCTGCGGGCGTTTTGGAAAACGATGTGGCGATGGTTCTGTTGCCGCGTCAGGGCGTGATGCTTGAAAGCGATGTGGCGGAGGAAACGCTTGGCGATCCGTTTGCGATTGTTCCTGCGGCGGCACTTGAGGGTGTGCATGGGATCGAGCGGGTCTTTCCGCAGGATGACATGTGCGTTGTGACCCTGCATTTTGATTGCGCTCAGGTTGTTTTTGCGGAGCAGGGCGCGTTGCTTTTTTGTGCGGCTGGGGGCGATATGCTCGACACAGCGACACGGGCGTTTGACGCTACCCCAGCCTACACGGTGCTCTCGCTTGTTTTGGCGACTGAGGTGATTCAGAGCGGGGCGGTCTGGGCCTGAAACTTTATGGAAAATGGACAGATTTGCGGTGAATTATGGCGCGTGTTGATCTGAAATTGGAAACAATAAGCTCCAATTTGCCACATTGTTGCCATAATTGAGTGAGAAATGCCGCGAAATTGTCTTAATTTGGCCCCACGGCCAACAGGATTGAGAGACAATTTGAATCAAGAGTTACACGTCGTCTGCCAGCGACTGAACACTTGGGGGAAGCGGCCCGCGCGACACGAAAGCGTGAGAGGCCCAACACAAAAGACGCCGCTCCTTTGAGCGACGCCCCTTCAGGTTCACATGGCATTCGGCAGGTATCTGTGCCTGTGCAATGCTGCGTTCTGTAATCCCCGGCTCGCAAGAGTCTCGCGTTTGCAACGTCCGGTCACAGTAGAGTGGGTGCGCCTTCCACGCGCACCCACTCGCTAGCCTTTAGGCCGCTTTGTCAGCGGCAGGGGCAAAGCGAGTGTAGAAGCTTTGCCCTTTTTTAGCCATTTCTTCAAGCAAGGCTGGTGTAGCGAAGCGTGGGCCGTATTGGCCCGCGAGCTCGGCTGTGCGCTCGGCGGCATAGGGCGTTCCGATCATGTCGAGCCACGAGAGGGGGCCGCCAGACCACGGTGCGAAGCCCCAAGCGAGAATGGCCCCGACATCGCCTTCGCGGATGTCCATGAGCACGCCTTCTTCAAGCGCACGCACGGCCTCAAGCACCTGAGCGAACATGAGGCGCTCTTGCACTTCGATGAGCGTTGGCTGTTCTTCGGCCAAGGGGTATTTTTCGTTGAGACCGGGCCAGAAGCCTGTGCGCTTGCCTTTGTCGTCATAGTCAAAGAAACCAGCGTTGGCCTTGCGACCCAAGCGGCCTTCGGCTTCGAGCCAGAAGATAAGGTCGTCCGCTGGGCTATCGGGATACTCCGCGCCCATCGCGGCCTTGGTCGCGCGGGCAATCTTTGCCCCCAGATCAATCGAGGTTTCATCGTTGAGCTGAAGCGGGCCGACAGGGAAACCGAGTTGGCGTGCCGCGTTGTCGATCAGCGAGGGGGCGACCCCTTCGGTGACCATGCGCAGGCCTTCGTTGATGTAGGGGATGATGCAGCGGTTGGCGTAGAAGAAGCGTGCATCATTTACAACGATTGGGGTTTTGCGGATCTGGCGCACATAGTCGAGTGCCTTGGCAACAGCGCGGTCACCTGTCTCTGCGCCTTTGATGATCTCGACCAGAAGCATTTTCTCAACGGGTGAGAAGAAGTGAATGCCGATGAACTGCTCCGCGCGCGTGCTGGCGCGGGCCAGATCGGTGATCGGCAGGGTCGAGGTGTTGGAGGCGAAAATGCAATCCTCTGGGATCACGGCCTCGACCTTTTTGGTCATCTCGGCTTTGACGGCTGGGTCTTCAAAGACGGCCTCAATGATCAGGTCACAGCCTTTGAGCGCATCAAGATCAGGCGTGGCTGTGATGCGCGCGAGCATTTCTTCTTTTTTCTCGGGCGTCGCTTTTTTGCGAGCGATGCCTTTGTCCATGTAGCTCGCTGTATAGGCTTTGCCTTTGTCGGCGGCGGCTTGATCTCGGTCGATCAGGACCACTTCGATGCCTGCTTGAGCCGAGACGAGCGCGATGCCTGCGCCCATCATGCCCGCACCGAGGACGCCGAGCTTTTTTACGCGCTGATCAGGCACATCGGCAGGGCGGACTGCGCCTTTGTCGAGCGCTTCTTTGTTGATGAAGAGCGAGCGGATCATGGCGGCGGAACTTGGGTTCATCAGGGTGTGGACGAACCAGCGTGTTTCGATTTTGAGTGCGGTATCGAAAGGCACAAGCGCGCCCTCGTAGACGGCGGACAAGAGCGCCTTGGCGGCGGGAAATGCGCCTTGGGTTTCTGAGTGCACCATTACGGAAGCACCGAGGAAAGTCATGAAACCAGCGGGGTGGTAGGGCGTGCCACCCGGCATTTTGTAGCCCTTTTCATCCCACGGTTTGACGATGTTTGGCTCGGAGAGCACCCATGTGCGGGCGTCTGCCATGGGGTCGGCCGAGACCTCATCAACGAGGCCTGCTTGCTTGGCTTTGACAGGATCAGAGAGTTTGCCTTGCAACAGGAACGGTGCTGCGGCCATTGCGCCGAGCTTGCGCACGAGGCGGGTTGTGCCGCCAGCACCGGGGAAGATGCCGACCATGATTTCGGGCAGGCCAATTTTGGCCTTTGGATTGTTGGCGACAAATGTGCGGTGGCAAGCAAGGGGGATTTCAAAGCCGATGCCGAGGGCTGTGCCTGGCATGACGCAGGCAATGGGCTTGCCGCCTTTGTTTGTCTTTGGGTCCATGCCTGCGCGTTCGATTTTGCGCAGAATGGCGTGCATGTTCATGACGCCGTCAAAAAGGCCTTTGGCTGGCTCATCGCCCGCGTCGTCTTTCATCTTGGCGATGACATTGAGGTCCATTCCGCCTGCGAAGCTGCCCTCTTTGCCAGAGGTGATGATGATGCCTTTGACTGCATCATCTGCAAGGGCGTCATCGACGAGGTTTGATAGATCAGAGAAGCCTTGGATGCTCATCACGTTCATCGACTTTCCAGCCGTGTCCCATGTGATGGTGGCTATGCCTTGGTCGTCTTTTGCGAGGGTAAAATCACTCATGTTTGTGTCTCCTTTAACGCGGTCTCAGGGACCGGTGAGGCTTTGATAGGCTCTGGGTGTTTGACGAGTTGCCAGTGTTTGTTTGAGGTGGCTGAGCACAGGCCTGCGCCGAGCCATTTTTCATCGCGATAGATCAGTGTCATATGGGTGAGGCAAGGCTCGATCACGGGGGTTGCACCGCTAAGGGCATAGACCTCGTGAATGCCTTCGATGCGGTTTGGATCATCGTGGGTGAAAACCGCTTCACGGCAGATTCTGTGGTAGGCTGTAACCCCACGCCTGGTGAGGTTGTCGCGCAGGCTCTTGAGAGAAGGCAGGTAGGATTCTCTCGTAGGGATATGCAAGGTCGCGTCATCTGTCTCGACAAAGCAGGGATAGTGGAGGTGATCCAGCACTGTGGAAAAATCCCTGTCCCATAAGGCTTGCCCGACGGTGTTGATATGAGCTTGATATATGTCTTTAGGGCACGTCATCGGTTTGGCTTAGACCCGTTCGATGATTGTAGCTGCGCCCATGCCTGAGCCGATGCAGAGCGTGGCGAGGCCTGTCTCTTTATCGCTGCGCTCAAGCTCATCCAGCAGGGCGGAGAGGATCATCGCGCCTGTCGCGCCCAAAGGGTGGCCCATGGCGATGGAGCCGCCGTTGACGTTGACCTTGGCGTGATCGACATTGAAGGCCTGCTCAAAGCGCATGACGACTGAGGCGAAAGCTTCGTTGACTTCAAACAGGTCGATGTCGCTGATGCTCATGCCGCTTTCGCGCAGAATTTTCTCTGTCACGGGGACGGGGCCTGTGAGCATGATTGTTGGGTCTGTGCCGATCTTGGCGGTGGCGCGGATGCGCGCGCGCGGCTTAAGGCCAAGTTGTTCGCCCAGCTCTTTGTTGCCAATCAGGACAGCGGCTGCGCCATCGACGATGCCTGAGCTGTTCCCCGCGTGGTGAATGTGGTTGATGCGCTCAAGCTCTGGGTACTTGAGGATCGCGATCTTATCAAAGCCGGGCATGACTTCGCCCATTTGCTTGAACGAGGGGTTCAGCGCGCCGAGGCTTTGCATATCGGTTTCGGGGCGCATGAACTCGTCATAGGCGAGGATGGGCAGGCCGTTGACATCGTAAACAGGCACGACGGAGCGGGAGAAGTGGCCCGCATCCCACGCCGCTTTGGCGCGCTTCTGGCTTTCAACGGCCATGGCATCGGCCATATCGCGGGTGAAGCCATATTTGGTGGCGATGATGTCGGCTGAGATACCTTGGGGGACGAAGTAGTTGTCAATCGCGATGCTCGGATCAACGGCGATTGCGCCGCCGTCGGAGCCCATTGGCACGCGAGACATGCACTCAACGCCGCCGGCGATATAGCCGTTGCCTGCGCCGCCGCGGACCTGATTGGCCGCGACGTTTACGGCCTCAAGACCCGAGGCGCAGAAGCGGTTGATCGAGAGACCAGGGATGCTTTCATCGAGATCGGAGGCGAGAACGGCTGTACGGGCAAGGCATGCGCCCTGTTCTGCAACCTGTGTGACATTGCCCCAGATAACGTCTTCAACGGCGTGGCCTTCAAGGCCATTGCGCTCTTTGAGGGCGTTGAGCGCCACGGCGGAGAGACGCGCGGCAGAGACTTCATGCAGGCTACCGTCTTTGCGGCCTTTGCCACGGGGGGTGCGCACAGCGTCATAGATATAGGCTTCGGTCATGGTGTGACTCCTGTCTTTCGCAAGAATTTAGGCGCGGTCAGCGGGGCTGCCGGGCATGAGATCGTAGGGGTATTTGAACCCCGGTGTGTTTTCGATGTTGGCAAGCCAGCGGTCGATATTGGGCCAGTCGGCGCGCACAAAGCCAAATGGCTCTGGATAAAACAGATAGCCGCAGTTTGAGATGTCGGCGTTTGTCAGGCCTGAGCCAACGATATAGTCGCGGCCCTCAAGGTGGCTCTCAAGCGTGGCATAGGCGCCTTTGAGGCGGCCTTGCATGAAGCCGATGACCTCTTGGGGCCGTTTGTCTTCTGGCAGGAAGTTCATCAGGAAACGGGTCATGCCTGCTTGGGAGGACATTTTGTGGTTGTCCCAGAGAACCCAGCGCAGGACCTCGTATTTGTCTTCTGGTGCGCCGCCGAATTTGCCGCTTTTGTCGGTGATATATTGTTGGATCACACCCGACTGGGTTAGGCGGATATCGCCGTCTTCCAAGAGGGGTACTTCGCCCATGATGTTCTTCGCGCGAAACTCGGGCGAGCGGCCTTCACCGCCAAAAAAGTCAACGAAGACGGGCTCCCACGCGAGGCCAGAGAGTTCTAGGGCGAGCGCAGCTTTGTAAGCGTTCCCGCTTTCGCCGAAGCAGTGGAGTTTGATCGTCATATCGTGGTCCTTGTGGCTGGCGCGGCTGAGGGTTTTACACCCCCAGATCCCCGCAGGATGTTTTGGGCATAAAGAAGAGCGTCAGAGCTTTCTGGAGATGAGCTCTTTCATGATCTCGTTGGTGCCACCGTAGATGCGTTGAACGCGCGCGTCAGCCCACATTTCCGCGACGGCATATTCTTGCATATACCCGTAGCCGCCGTGAAGCTGGACGCACTCGTCAAGGACTTCGCCTTGGGTGTCGGTGAGCCAGTATTTGGCCATGGCGGCTTTTTCGACCGTCAGCTCGCCGCGCAGGTGCTCGGCCATGCATTCGTCAAGGAAAGCGCGGGCGACTGTAAGCTTGGTTTTGCATTCGGCGAGTTTGAAGCGGGTGTTCTGGAACTGCATGATCGGACCGCCGAAGGCTTCGCGCTCGCGGCAATATTCAATCGTGCGTTCGACGGCGCCTTGCATGGCGCCAACTGCGCCGCAGCCGATAATGAGGCGCTCTTGGGGGAGCTGCTTCATCATTTGGTAGAAACCTTGGCCCTCTTCGCCACCCAGTAGGTTTTCGGGCGGGATTTCGACGTTGTCAAAGAACAGCTCGGAGGTGTCGGCGGCGTGGCAGCCGACTTTGTCGAGGTTACGCCCGCGTGAGAACCCTTCTGCTTTGTCGGCTTCAACGACGATGAGAGACGTGCCTTTGGAGCCTTCCTTCGGATCTGTTTTGGCTGCAACAATTATGAGGTCAGCGTGCTGGCCATTGGTGATAAAGGTCTTGGAGCCTGTGAGGCGGTAGGCGTTGCCATCTTTGATGGCGCGGGTTTTGAGGCGTTGTACATCGGAGCCGCCTGACGGCTCTGTCATGGCCAGTGCGCCGACCATTTCGCCAGATACCATCTTGGGGAGCCAGCGCTGCTTTTGCTCTTCAGAGCCGTAAGCGAGGATATAATGCGCGACGATGCCCGAGTGAATGCCATTGCCCCAGCTTGCGAGATTGGCGCGGGAGGCTTCAATCAGGATCGCGGCTTCATGGCCGAAGTCGCCGCCTGCGCCGCCGTATTCTTCGGGGATACTGGGGCAGAGGAGGCCAAGCGCACCAGCTTCGTTCCATGTGGAGCGGTCCATCTCGCCTTGTTTGCGCCATTTGTCGTAACGCGGCATCCATTCATCAGTAATGAACTTTTGCGTCATGTCGGCGATCATTTGGTGTTCTTCGGTCATCCATGCGGAAGCCATAGTGTTTCTCCTCCCCAGAAGATTTTATCTTTTGCGCGCATCCAGCTCCGAATTGAAGAGCCGCAGGCGCGCTGTCAGGTTTTCGTGATTCATCACGCTTTCAAAGTTTTCAAAAAGAAAACTCAGTGCCTCGCCCTCATCCAGCCCCGCGTCAGAGGCGAAGCGCTTGAGCCTGCGGTAGCCATCTTCCGTCATTGCGGCGGGAAAACGGCGGGTCAGGCGGAAGCGTTTTGGCATTGGGCAAGGCTCCTTTTTAAAACGTTAGAACTGGTCTTCACTCAGCGCCATGACAGTGTCTGCTCCGCTTTCGATACGGGCCAGATGCAGCGCAGTCGCTGGTAGGCGACGTGCCATATAGTAACGGCCTGTGGCGAGCTTCGTCTCGTAGAACGCTGCGTCAGCGGGGGATGACGCGAGGGCATCAAGGCTGGCGCGGGCCATACGCGCCCACATCAGACCCAAGCAGACATGGCCCATCATGTGCATGAAGTCTGTCGAGCCAGCGAGGGCGGCGTTCGGGTTCTTCATGCCGTTTTGCATAAAGAACATGCCTGCAGCCTGAAGATCCTTCGAGGCCTTTTTGAGCGGCTCGATGAAGGGTTCCATGCCCTCAACATCTTTTTGCTCGGCACAGTAGCTCTTGATCATCTCAAAGAAGGCCATGACATGCTTGCCGCCGTCTTGGGCGAGCTTGCGGCCGACAAGATCAAGCGCTTGGACGCCGTTGGCGCCTTCGTAGATCATCGCGATGCGCGCATCGCGGGTGAACTGCGACATACCCCATTCTTCGATGTAACCGTGGCCGCCATAGACTTGCTGCGCCTCAACAGTCATGGCGTAGCCGACATCTGTGAGGAAGCCTTTGATGACGGGTGTCATAAGAGAGATCAGGCCATCGGCGTCTTTGTCATTTGCGCGGTGCGCGGCATCAATCAGAGAGGACCCCCAGAGAATAAAGGCGCGCGCGCCTTCCACGAAGCTTTTCTGGTCCATCAACATGCGGCGGACATCAGGATGCACGATCAGGGGATCGGCGGGGCCATCTGGATTTTTCACGCCTGTGACATCGCGGCCTTGGAGGCGGTCTTTGGCATAGACAACTGCGTTTTGGTAAGCTGCTTCGGCTTGTGCGACGCCCTGCATGCCGACACCGATGCGGGCCTCGTTCATCATTGTGAACATGGCGCGCATGCCTTTGTGCTCGGTTCCGAGGAGATAGCCAGTCGCTTCGTCATAGTTCATCACACAGGTCGAGTTGCCGTGAATGCCCATTTTCTCTTCGAGAGCGCCACAGCTCACGCCGTTGCGCGCACCAAGGGAGCCATCTTCGTTGACGATGAATTTGGGCACGATAAAGAGCGACACGCCTTTGATACCGTCAGGGCCACCCGGGATTTTGGCGAGGACCAAGTGAATAATGTTGTCTGCCATCTCGTGCTCGCCCGAAGAGATGAAGATCTTTTGGCCAGAAAGTTTGAAGCTGCCGTCGTCTTGTGGCTCTGCTTTGGTGCGCATGAGGCCAAGGTCTGTTCCGCAGTGTGGCTCGGTCAGGTTCATAGTACCTGTCCATTCGCAGCTGACCATTTTGGGCAGGAATGTTTCTTTTTGGGC
Source organism: Lentibacter algarum (assembly GCF_040580765.1). Classification (GTDB taxonomy): domain Bacteria; phylum Pseudomonadota; class Alphaproteobacteria; order Rhodobacterales; family Rhodobacteraceae; genus Lentibacter; species Lentibacter algarum. The sequence continues at coordinate 238,980 of NZ_CP158687.1, forward strand.
GTCGGTGCCGTGGGCAAGGATCGCAGAGGCTGCGCCATGCGTTAGGCCTTGGTACATGGTAAAGGCTTGGTTGGACGCCGAGAACATTTCTCCTACGGCTGTCCCAAGCACATAGGGCATGTTCTGACCGCCGTATTCTTCGGGCATATCAAGTCCAGTCCAACCACCTTCACGGACCTGATCAAACGCTTCTTTGAAGCCTGTCGGGACACGGACCACACCGTTTTCAAGCGAGCAGCCCTCTTTGTCACCGACCGCATTGAGCGGGGCGAGAACGTCTGAGCAAATTTTGCCCGCTTCCTCAAGGACCGCAGCTGTGAAGTCTGGCTCAAGCTCACTGTAGCCTGAAATATCGGATGCGCTGGCTTTGAGAACCTCGTGTAGAACGAATTGAAGGTCTTTAACGGGGGCTGTGTAACTCGGCATGTGGTCTCTCCCTGAAGTCTTTTTTTGCGGTCTGTTCTGTTTATTCGGCGGCGTCTTTGCCTTCGGCCATTGCCGCAAGTGTCTGTGCGACGCCGTTAATCTGGTCGCCGAGGTCCTTGATCGCTAGGGTGAGTTCGTCACGCTGGCGAACCATGTCCGCAAGGCGCTCTTGAGCGATTGCAAATGTGCGGGCGAGCTGTGTCTGCTGCTGGTCGCCGACATGGTAAAGCTCAAGCAGCTGGCGGATTTCTTCGAGAGAAAACCCAAAGCGCTTGCCGCGCAGGATGAGCTTGAGGCGACCACGATCGCGGCGTGTGAACAGGCGCTTCTGGCCGTCGCGCAGCGGCGACAAGAGCTCTTTGGCTTCATAGAAACGCAAGGTGCGGGGCGTCACATCATAGGTGTCGCACATCTCGCGGATCGTCATCAGTTTATCTGTATCAGGCATGAAAACATCTCGTTTGAGGAACGCGTGATATTTAGATGCAAAGCTTGGCCGAGTCGTTCAAGGGGAAGTTGACGTTTACGTAAACGATACGTTGCGTCACTTCTTGGTTTGAAGGGTTTCCAGTGTCTCTCGGCGGTTTTCCGTCAGCTCTTCAATAGCAGTGTTGAGTTCGGCACGTTGTTTTTCGAGCTCAATGAGCTTGCCATCGGCCATGTCGATCCAGTGCTGGAGTTGGGCTTTTGTACCATGCTCTTCGTAGACCAGCAGGAACTGGCGTATGTCTTCCAGAGGAAAGCCCCAGCGGCGGCCGCGCATGATCAGTGTCATGCGTGCGATCTCGCGAGCGGAGTAAAAGCGCGAGCGGCCTTCGCGCTCGGGCTGAAGCAATTCGATGTATTCATAGTAGCGTAACGTGCGCGGCGTTACGTCGAATTTGGCGCACATGTCTTTGAAGTTTAGCCGTGTGTCCGTCATTCTTAGTCTCCTCGCGCGGACCCTAGGGCGGTGTGGCAAAAGACACAAGACAGACAATTGCGGTGTTACTGCTTGCGAAGGGTGCGGCGGTCTGGAAGTATGTCGCCAACAGAGGCCAAGTGCCCGATGGAGCAAGCGCCCAATGGATAAAACCAAAATTGCCAAACAGTTTATTTCCGCGATCCCACACAGCCGCGCATTGGGCATGGAGCTGACGGATATTTCAGACGGCTACGCGCGAATTGAGATGCCTTATTCCGAGTCTCTTGTGGGCGATCCTGAGACAGGGGTGATCCATGGCGGTGCGGTGTCAGCGCTTATGGATACGTGCTGTGGTGCTGCGGCCATGAGCCATCCGAGCAACCCTGCGGGGACGGCGACGATTGATTTGCGCATTGACTATATGCGCCCAGCGACGCCTGGCCAGACCATCGCTACGGAGGCGCATTGTTACCACATCACCCGCTCAGTTGCCTTTGTGCGGGCTACGGCAACGGATGATGATAAAGAGAATCCAGTGGCTACGGCCACAGGGGCCTTTACGGTGGAGCGCTGAGCATGGCTTACAAACGTCCCGAACCTGTGCAGGTTGTCAAACAACGCCGTGATGCGGCCTTGAGTGCGTTGGTGCACGGTGTGCCTTATATCAACTTTATGGGCATCGAATTTGACCGTCGGGGTGACGAGCTCACGGCTATTCTTCCTTATGATGATAAACTCATTGGCAACCCTTTGTTGCCAGCTCTTCATGGCGGGGCGATCTCCGGATTTATGGAAGTGGCGGCTGTGATTGGGCTTGGCTGGTCTGTGCTTTGGGACGAGATTGAGCGCGGCGATCTGGACGCGGATGAAGTTGTTCAAGGGCATATGCCACGGTTGCCAAAGACCATCGACTTTACCATCGATTATCTTCGCACGGGCCTGCCTCGAGATGCTTATGCGCGTGCAAAAGTGAATCGCTCTGGGCGGCGTTATGCGAGCGTGCATGTCGAGGCGTGGCAAGACAATCGCAACCGCATTTTTGCGCAGGGCACGGGGCACTTCCTGATGCCGCCGCGGCGGGATGAGTGACGCGATAGGCGATAGAGAGATCACCCATCGTCGGGTGCTCAAGATCGCCATTCCCATTTTACTGGCAAATGTGACAATCCCTATTCTCGGCGCGGTGGATACCGCTGTTGTTGGACAAATTCCAGACGCGGCGCCGATTGCGGCGGTGGGCGTGGGCGCTGTGATCATATCGGCCATCTACTGGGTCTTTGGCTTTTTGCGGATGGGCACGACGGGCCTCACCAGCCAAGCAGCGGGACGCGGGGAAGCGGGCGAAGTGGCGGCGCTTTTGACGCGCGCCTTGATGATCGGAGTGGCGGGGGGGCTGTTCTTTGTGCTGATCCAGCCCTTGCTGATCTGGGGAGCCTTTCGCCTTTCGCCTGCGAGCGCGGAAGTCGAGGGGCTGGCGGAGACCTATATGCGAATTCGCATCTTCTCGGCGCCTGCTGCCATTGCGATGTATGGGATTACAGGTTGGTTGATTGCTCAGGAGCGCACGCGGGAAGTCTTGTGGATCCAACTTCTGATGAACGGGGTGAATGTCGGGCTTGATCTTGTTTTCGTCCTTTCGTTTGGCTGGGGTGTTGCTGGGGTCGCTTGGGCCACGTTTATTGCGGAATGGTCAGGGCTGGTGCTTGGGCTGTGGATGTGCCGCGCGGCGTTTGCCCATTCGGCTTGGCGCGATTGGGCGCGGGTGTTTGACCGTATCAAGCTCAAGCGGATGGCTGTGGTGAACAGCGATATTCTGATCCGTTCGCTTTTGTTGCAGGGTATCTTTGTGTCGTTTCTGCTGCTGGGCGGGCGCTTTGGCGATGTGACTTTGGCGGCGAACCAAGTCTTGTTGCAGTTTCTGCACATCACAGGCTATGCGCTTGACGGATTTGCCTTTGCAGCCGAAGCGCTGGTGGGGCAGGCGTTTGGTGCTGCGGCTGTGGCGCGGGTGCGGCGCGCGGCGGTGCTGACCACCTATTGGGCGCTGGCGTTGGGCGTGCTCATGGCGCTGGCCTTCTGTCTCATGGGGCCGATGATCATCGATATTATGACCAAAGCGCCAGATGTGCAGCAAGAGGCGCGTCATTATCTGCCTTGGCTCATTGCGGCGCCTGTGATGATTGTCGGGCTGACACAGTTTGACGGGATATTCATCGGGGCGACGCGCACGGCAGATATGCGCAACATGATGGCGATCGCCTTTGTGATCTATGTGCTCGCCGCTTGGGCCTTGATGCCACGCATGGAAAATCACGGTCTTTGGCTGGCGCTGCATATTTCGTTTATTGCTCGCGCGGGAAGCCTCGCCTTGCGCTACCCCGCTCTTGAGCGTGCGGCTAAAGCAGGCTGAGCACGGCCTCGGGCGGGCGGCCAATGACGGCTTTCTCCCCCGCAAACACAATCGGGCGCTCGATGAGCTTGGGAATGCGGGCCATGGCGGCGAAGAGTGCATCCTCGGAGCTGTCTTGGCTGAGGCTCTCTGCTTTGAACTCGGACTCGCCTGTGCGCATCATTTTAATGGGCGCGACGCCGAGAGCCTTTGCCGCGGCGCGCAGCTCGGCCTCTCTTGGGGCGTCAGTGAGGTAGAGGCGCACTGTCGGATCTTGGGCTTCAATCAGCGCGAGAGTTTGGCGCGACTTTGAGCAGCGAGGGTTGTGCCAAATGGTTAGATCCATGCGTCACGCCCTGTTCCCACGGCATCGGCCACATTGGCGAAGCCGTCTTTTTCAAGCAGCGTATCAAGGCCTTGAGCGATCTCGCTGGCGAGGCTCAGGCCGTGATAAACGAGCGCTGTATAAAGCTGTACGGCAGACGCGCCTGCGAGGATTTTGGCGTAAGCTTGTTCGGCTGTGGCGATCCCGCCTACACCAACGAGGGGGAGCTTGCCTTCGGTGGCTTTGCTGAGCTTTGCAAGAACGCGTGTGGAGCGCTCAAAGAGCGGCGCGCCAGAAAGCCCGCCTGCCTCGGATTTGGCGGCGCTATGCAGGCCGTCGCGTGACAGGGTGGTGTTGGTTGCGATGATGGCACTCAGGCCTTGAGCGAGAGCAACATCGGCGATTTCGCTGATCTCTGTGTCGGTCAAGTCGGGGGCGATTTTGAGAAAGATGGGCAGAGGCTTTTTGAGCCAGTTGTTGGCCTCCATCACGCCTGCGAGCAGGGCCGAAAGCGCTTCAGCGCCTTGTAGATCGCGCAGCTTTTCTGTGTTGGGGGAGGAGACATTGACCGTGGCAAAGTCAAGATGCGCGCCGCAATAGCTGAGCACGCGGGCGAAGTCTTCGGCGCGGTTCTCGCTGTCTTTGTTGGCGCCAAGATTGAGGCCGATAACGGCGTCTTTCGGGCGATTTGCCAGCCGTGTGTTGGCGGCTTCCATGCCTTGGTTGTTAAAGCCGAAGCGGTTGATGGCGGCTTGGTCTTCGGTCAGGCGGAAAAGGCGGGGCTTGGGGTTGCCCGGCTGTGCGCGGGGTGTCACGGCGCCGACTTCAACAAAGCCGAACCCTGCGCGTGCGAGCGGGGCGAGCACCTCGGCATTTTTGTCAAAGCCCGCGGCGAGGCCGACCGGATTCGGCAGATTAAGGCCTGCAAGCGTGGTCGCCAAACGCGGCGATGTGACGGGACCAGACAGCGGCACGAGGCCGAGTTTGAGCGCAGATATGGCAAGGCCGTGGGCGCGCTCTGGATCAAAGGCGTGCATGGCTTTGAGTGCGAGGGCTTCGAGCTTAGTCATCGGCCAAGGCCTCTTCGGGAAAGACATGAACGCCATCGACGAGCGGAAGCGGCCAATGCGCGACGACATCTGAAAGTTTCAGCTTGCGGTAAAGATGTGGGAAAAGATCATCGCCACGCGAGACCTCCCATTCGAGGTCGTCATCGACGGCTTCGGCGTCAACCGCCAGTAGCACGAGGCCCTCTTCGCCGGCAAAGTGCTTTGCAGCGGTTTCTTGCGCCTGTGTTGGCGTTGAGAAATGCACATAGCCATCGGCTACATCAATCGGCGCGCCTTGGCTTTCGCCGTTTGCGCGCAGGGCCGCCCATTCGGGGGCGCGGAATATCTTGAGGATCAGCATGAGGCTGTGATGCCTTTTGGACGCGGATTGGTCAAGCGCTACTCTGTGCTGAGAAGCACCACCTCGACGCGTCTGTTGGCTTCGCGGCCTTTGTCTGTGAGGTTGCTTACCACGGGGGAAAGATAACCCATACCTTCGGCTTCCATTTGTGCGGCGGGGATACCATGCGCGGAGGCGAGACGTTGCATGACTGATGTGGCGCGGCGCTTGGAAAGGGCTATGTTGCCCGAGAGCGAGCCGACTGTATCGGTATGGCCGACAAGAGCGACTTTGCGGGTCGGGTTTGCGCGCAGGTATGTTGCAAGGGCCTCAAGGCTAGCAAAGGCACCTTGGCCAAGGTCGGATGAGCCTGTTTCAAAGGTCAGATCAGAGAGGACAGCGTGGCCACGTGTTTCAAGCTCTGTCCCGATGGGGCCTTTGGGCTGGCGCGGGGTGACAACAGGCTGGGCGACAAGTGGTTCGCCACGTTCTGTGGCGAGCGGTGTTGCGCCTTCGGGGGTGACTTGGATGATCTGCACATAGCCTGCGGTGCTGTCGCGACTCACAAGAAGGGTGATATATTCGGAGGCAGCGCTGCCTTCGGGCATGCGTCTTGCGGTGAGGAAGATATAATCAAACAGATCTACGAACATGTCAGGCGCGGGCAAGACATCGGTTGAAAAACGGAAGTCAAAGCCACCGCAGAACCTGTCTTGGCATTTGAACAGAGGGTCAAAGCCTGCTGCGACTAAGCTTTCTTCAATCGGTGTGAGAATCTGTTGGGGTGTAATGCCTTGCTGTGGGATGCGATAGGCTTGTTTTGTAATGCGGCCCTGCACCTCGAACACAGGCAGAAGCCCTGCTGCGTAGGGCGCGACGGGGGCGGAATAGCTCGCGGCGCTTTTGACGACTTCGCGGGTGAGGCGCGCGTTGGCAGGCAGCGCGAGAGCTTCGGCAAGAAGCGGCGCGGCGGTCAGACACATGAGCGCCAGAGCAGCGCTGAAAACGTTAGCGCGATTGCGCGTGATACTCGTCATTTGGGCGCATATCTGTGGCGGAGGCCACACGGTTGGTCATGTTGTAAAAGCCTGCGACATTGGCAATGTCCCAGATGTCGCGGTCCGAAAAGCCTACGGCGCGCAGGGCCTCGCGGTCGGCCTCAACGATTGTGTAGCTGGCGACAGTGATTTTCTCGGAAAAAGAGAGCATCGCGGTTTGGCGGGCGTCAAGATCGGCAGCACGCCAGTTCATCACCAGCATTTCACCAAGCATCGGATCACCCGAGAGCTGGCGAACAGCTTGGCCATGAGCTGTGAGGCAGTAAAAGCATTTGTTGATCGAGGAGACCGCGACGGCGATCATCTCGCGCTCAAGCTTGCTCAGGCCGCTTTGGGCGAGCATCAGGTCATTGTAGAGCGCTGTGAAGGCGTTGAGCTTGTCTATGTCAAAGGCATAGGCTTGCAGCACGTTTGGCACGAGGCCGAGCTTGTCCTGACAGATATCAAAGTATTTCTGCGTCTCGTCGGGGAGCGGATCAAGCATCGGAAGGTCAAGTGCAGTCGGTTGTTTATGGCTCATGTCTGGCCCTCTTTCTTCAAGCGGTAGTGATACTGTCCCACAGATGTCATGCCGAGGGAAGTGTAGAGCGCGTTGCCCGCCTGATTGGCTTGAGTGACCACAAGCGAGATATGGCTTGCCCCGTTGCGCGCGGCCCAGTGGGCGAGTTCGTACATGGCGAACTTGCCCATGCTTTGATGGCGCTGATGGGGCAAGACCTCAAGCGCATGAACCATGGCGACACCGTCATGAATGGCACAAAATGCTGCGGCGGCAGGGTGATCATTGAGACGTCCGATGAGGCCTGTCTTTGGGCCTTGGGCGCGGTGCATCACATCAATTCGGCCCTCAGTGATGCCGCCTTTGGCCCAGATGTCGAGCATGATTGCCAGTGGTTCCCATGCCAGAAGCGCGCAGATGCGCGGCGGGTGTTTCTCGGCAAAGATTGAAACGGGAGCGACGTAAGCTGTGACGGGGTCATGGATCACATAGCCTTGCTCTGCGAGGAGTGCATCGAGCGTCTCGTCGCCTTCGCGGATCATGAAGAGATTGGGCTGGCCCATCGCCTTCATCTGCGCTTCGGCTGTGGCGATATCCTCGACAGTGAAGGGGCCACGGGCGGTTGTGGCGCTGACGCGCTGGCCGCCGCCTGCGCCGCGCCGAAAGAGCCATGGGCCTGTCTGCATATATTCGGCGGCAGGCCATGTGCCATCGACCACATCATAGATTTTCTGGATGCTAGGGAGAGTCATGCGGGGAATATCTCGGCGAGCTCGCACATGGCCTTGTCCAACAGAGGGCCATCAGAGCTGCGCATAACGATGTTTGCGCCGTATACGCCATTGTCTTGAAACGGGTAGGAGCCGATAGACAACGCGGGGTAGCGCGCGGCCAGATCAGCCAAGGGGCCTGCGATATCGCCTTCGCCGCGGTTGATGCGCAGGGTTTGGCTCAGCAGTGGCGCGCCGCCTGTGAGGGTCGGCAAGACCGTGGCGAGCATGGCTTGGAAGACAGACGGGACGCCGGCCATGACATGAACATTGTTAAGTGTGAAGCCGGGCGCGACGGATACAGGGTTGTCAATAAGCGTCGCGCCATCAGGGATGCGCGCCATGCGCATACGGGCGGCGTTGAACTCTCGGCCGGTCTCTTCATAGAAGGCGGCGAGCAATGCGCGGGCATCATCGCGCACATCGATATGTGCGCCGAAGGCTTCTGCTATACAATCAGCGGTGATGTCATCATGGGTTGGGCCAATGCCGCCTGATGTGAACACTGTGTCATAAGCCGCAGAGAGCGCCTGAACCGCCGCGACAATAGCGGGGGCATCATCAGACACAACACGGACCTCCGAAAGTGTGATGCCTGCTTTGGTTAGTTCGCCTGCGAGGTGATGCATATTGGCGTCGCGGGTGCGGCCTGAGAGAATCTCGTCGCCGATGACGAGCATTGCGGCTGTTGGGTTGCTCATGCGGTGTTCCTTGAAGCTTTGTTGGCTTGGGTATAGGCCGTATATCATGCGCTTTCAAACCCCACTTGAGCCTGCGACACTCTTGCGCCGCTATAAACGCTTTCTTGCTGATATCCGCTTCGCGGACGGACGCGAGGCAGTGGCGCATTGTGCAAATCCTGGCTCGATGATGGGGCTGGCCGAGACCGGCATGCGCATTTGGGTGGAGCCCAATGACGACCCCAAGAAAAAGCTCAAATATGGCTGGCGGCTTGTGGAGCATGGTGGCGGGGATTTTACGGGGGTGGATACCTCTGCTGCGAACCGTGTTGTCAAGGCGGGGCTTGAGGCCCGCGCTATTGCCGGGCTTGAATATGATGGGGTGCGCCCTGAAGTGAAATACGGTGAAAAGAGCCGTGTAGACTTTCTGCTGCAAGGTGGTGCACGTGATATTTATCTTGAGGTGAAATCGGTCACGCTGATGCGGACCGCAGGGCTTGCCGAATTCCCAGACTCTGTCACTGCGCGGGGACTGAAGCATTTGCAGGAGCTGACTACGATGGTCTCGCAAGGGCATCGGGCTGTGCTTTTGTTTCTAGTCCAGCGCACGGATGCGAAAGTGGTGAGCGTGGCGGGAGATATTGATGCGGCTTATGCAGCTGGGTTGCGCGCGGCTCTGGCGGCGGGCGTCGAGGCTCTGGCGTATGATTGTGTGATTGACCTGCAAGGTATCACCCTTGGAAAGCCGTTGGATTTTCAGTTTTGAACTGTTGCTGCGCACGGGGCTTGAGGCTTGGGGTGGCCCTTGGGCTTGATCCGATTTATGTAGAGCCAAAGTGATCAGATATAGATGAGGCCAGCACCGTGGGTGAGAAGCATAACGGACCAGTGACGAGAGACGGTATTCGCATTCATAGCGAGGCCGATTTTGCAGGGATGCGCGCGGCGGGGCGCTTGGCAGCAGACATTCTGGACCGCATTGGCGAGCATGTTTTTGTTGGACAGAGCACAGCTGAGATTGACCGTATCGTTGAGGACATGGTCAATGCGGCGGGAGCCAAATCAGCCACCATCGGCTATAAAGGCTATGAACACGCGAGCTGTATTTCGATTAACCATGTGGTGTGTCACGGCATCCCCTCAGACAAAAAGCTCAAGGATGGCGACATTCTCAACATCGATGTGACGGTGATTGTTGACGGCTGGTTTGGCGATACAAGCCGAATGTTTGTGGCGGGTAAACTTGGCCGCAAGGCGGAACGTCTGATCGAGATTACCCATGAAGCGCTGTTCAAGGGGATTGAAGCGGTCAAGCCTGGCAACACTTTTGGCGATATTGGCTACGCGATCCAGAGCTTTGTTGAAGCGCAGCGCATGTCAGTGGTGCGCGACTTCTGTGGGCACGGGCTTGGCACTGTGTTTCATGCGCCGCCAAATGTTTTGCATTACGGGCGCGAAGGCACGGGGCCTGTTTTGGAGGAGGGTATGTTCTTTACCATCGAGCCGATGGTGAACCTTGGGCGGCCTGAAACCAAAGTTCTGGCGGACGATTGGACGGCTGTGACGCGGGACAAGTCTCTCAGCGCGCAGTTTGAGCACTCGATTGGCGTGACTGCGACGGGCTATGAGATCTTTACCCTGTCGCCTGCTGGGCGGTTTCACCCGACGTATGGCTAGGGCTAGGCACGCAGGAGCGTGATGACTGTGCTGCCGTATTTGCGCTGATCCTCTAGCGTGAAGCCTTGAGGCGCATACATTGGCGCGCTTTCTTCCCAGACAACGAGCGCATCCTCAGAGAGCCAGCCTTGGGCACGGGCGGAGGCGAGAGCCTGTTCGCCCAAAGCTTTGCCATAGGGGGGATCTAGAAAGACCAGATTGCAGGGGACTTTGGCTGGAGGAAGGCTTGTGGCGTCACTTTTGAGAAGGGTCGCGTCTTGCGTGCGGCGGGCTTTGGTCAGGTTCTCTAGGATGAGCTTTTGGCCTGCGCGCCCATTTTCTACATAGGTTACATGGGTTGCGCCACGGCTGAGCGCTTCGAGGCCAAGTGCGCCTGTGCCTGCGAAGAGATCAAGCACGCGCGCACCAGAGGGCTGGCCGTAATGTGAGAGGATATTGAAGAGGCTTTCGCGCACGCGGTCTGACGTGGGGCGCAAGTGGGCGTCTGTGTCGCCTTGGCCAACGCTTGCAAGCTGAAGGCCGCGATGTTGTCCTGCAATAATCCTCACGCCGACATCAGCGCTTTAAGCTCTGTGGCGGGGTCTGCGACCAATTCTGGCGCGGGAGATTTGCCTGCCTCGATGAGGCGCTTGCCAATCATATAGGCGCGAGGATCATTGGCCGCGTCGACAGCGAGGAGCGTCTGCCCCCCGTAATACCAGAAGGAGACTGCGCCGTCTTTTTCGCCTTTGCGGGTGACGACGCGGTCATAGCCTGTGTTGAGGCCCGCGATCTGGAGTTTGACGTCGTATTGATCCGACCAGAACCAAGGCTTGGCCGTGTATTCAACGGCTTTGCCAAGCATATTTTGTGCGACGATCTCGGCCTGATCGATGGCGTTTGGCACAGACTCAAGGCGGATGCGTCCGTCACGATACGGGAATGACGCGCAATCGCCTGCGGCCCAGATGTGGGCGTCAGAGGTGCGCCCGTGTGCGTCTGTCATGATGCCGTTGTCCAGCGTGAGGCCTGCGGCTTCGGCCAGAGCTGTGGCGGGGGCAATGCCAACGCCGACAAGGGCGAAGTCGATCTCAAGGATCGTTCCGTCTGACAGTTCCGCCCCTGTGACGCGGGTGTCGCCAATGAGGCGGGTGAGCCCTGTGCCTTCAAGGATATTGACCCCGTGTGCTGTATGCAAAGCACGGAAGTAATCTGATGTTTCGGGCGAGGCGACGCGCTGCAGGATACGGTCGGCCATTTCGACCAGAGTGACATTGAGGCCCTTTTTGGCGGCCACGGCAGCGGCCTCAAGGCCGATATAGCCTCCACCAATAATCAGGACGCGTTTGCCTTCGCCAAATTCTGGCTCCATCGCGTCGACATCGGACAAGCCGCGCACGACATAGACTCCGTCAAGCGCGCCGCCGATTGCGGCGGGCAGACGGCGAGGGGTCGAGCCTGTTGTGAGCGCGAGCTGGTCGTAGGCGAGTGTTTCGCCATCAACCGTCAGCGTCTTGGCGGCGGGATCAATCGCGCTGACATGTGCGCCGAGGCGCAGGGAAATGTTCTGATCGGCATAAAAACTTTCGGGGCGCAGGTAGAGCCGCTCAAGTTCCATATCGCCCAAGAGATAGGCCTTGGAGAGTGGCGGGCGCTGGTAGGGGGGCGCAGTTTCCTCGCCAATCAGGGTGATCTCTCCATCAAAGCCTTCGTTTCGCAGCTTGGCGACAAGAGACGCTCCTGCCTGACCTGCTCCTACAACGACGATATGAGACATTAGTGTGATCCTTCTGCTGGCCCTGACCGTAAAGAACCCTATATGCTTTCAAGAGACAATCGCAAACAGGGAGAGACACGGATTATGACGATTTCAGTTGGAGACAAGCTGCCAGAGGTGGCGGTAATGACGCTTGGTGCGGACGGGCCTGCGCCCGTGGAGTTGGGCGAAAAGCTCAAAGGGCGCAAGGTTGTGATCTTTGCTGTTCCAGGCGCCTACACGCCGACTTGTCATTCGGCACATGTGCCAAGCTTCGTTCGCCAGAAAGAGGCGCTTGCCGCCAAGGGCGTGGAGGAGATCATCTGCCTTTCGGTCAATGACCCATGGGTTATGAACGCTTGGGGCGAGGCTACGGGCGCGGCAGGTGAGGGCATCACAATGCTTGCGGATTCTTCAGGTGCTTTTACCAAGGCGATTGGCATGGATTTTGATGCGCCGCCCGTTGGCTTTGTGAGCCGCTCCAAGCGCTATGCTTTGATGGCAGAGGATGGCGTTGTGAAAGTACTGCACGCCGAAGAGAGCCCTGGAACTTGCGAAATTTCTGGTGGTGAAGCGATGGTTGCTGCGCTTTAAGCCAACCAAATTAGAGAACCTCGTTTGGCCCCCTTTCCGAGGGGGCCTTTCTTTATGAGCTTTTACATTGTCGTCAGACGCATTAGGCAGCACTAACTTCAAAGGTCAGGGGCCGAGCATGGCGCAAAAAGCTACGATATATAAAGTTGAACTTTCTGTGTCTGATATGGATCGTCATTACTACGAGACGCATAAGTTGACTGTTGCAAAGCACCCGTCGGAGACGGATGAGCGCTTGATGGTTCGCTTGCTCGCTTTTGCTCTGAATGCGCATGAGCAGTTGGAGATGACCAAGGGGATTTCGACGGACGATGAGCCCGACATTTGGCAAAAGAGCTTGAGCAATGAGCTTGAGCTATGGGTTTCACTGGGGCAACCGAGTGAGAAGCTTGTGCGGCAATCCTGCGGCAAGGCGAGTAAAGTGGCTATTTACAGCTATGGCGGCCGGACCGCAGAGATGTGGTGGGACAAGCTTAAGAACAGCACGAGCCGTTTTGACAACCTTCAGGTTATGAACCTGTCGGAGAAAGACACTGGCGAGCTGGCAAAACTGGCGAACCGCTCGATGAAACTTCAGGTCAACATTCAGGACGGAGAAGTTATGGTCAGCGGTGATGAGGGCATGGTTTATGTGACGCTTGTGGAGTGGAAAAGCGCTGGTCAGTGACGGGTTGGTGTGCGCTCACACGCCTTCTTTAGAAACTGTCCATCTTCCGTGCGAGCTTTGCGTCAAGTGAGCTGAGGCCGCCTGCATCGTGGGTTGTGAGCGTGACAGTGACGCGGTTGTAGACATTGCTCCATTCTGGGTGATGGTTCCACTTTTCGGCCCATAGCGCGGCCTGTGTCATCCAGCCGAAGGCCTCAGTAAAGTCTTTGAATTTGTATGTTTTTGTGATGGCGTCGCGGGTTTCGTCCTGCGCCCAGCCGTTTTCAAACAGGGGCTCGAGGAGTTGTTCGCGGGCCGTATCGCTGAGAACTTCTATCAATCTTGTTCCTCCCTTTTGTCGGATTTGAACGGGCCATAGCCTGTCAATATTTCGATTTCTTCGCCAATCGCGCGGTGCTCTGATACGAGATACTGCTCGACTGCGCGCGAGAAGCCTTCGTCAGCGAGCCAGTGCAGCGAGTGGCAGGTTGTGGGCAGATACCCGCGCGCCAACTTGTGTTCGCCTTGTGCACCGGCTTCGACACGAGGCAGGCCCAGCTCAATAGCGGCCTCGATGGCTTGATAGTAACACAGCTCGAAATGTAGGCAGCGGTGATCTTCGACACAGCCCCAGTAGCGGCCGAAAAGCGCCTGCTCGCCTATGAAGTTGAGCGCACCTGCGATGGGTACGCCGTCACGCTCGGCCAATATCAGGATCATGTCGTCGCGCAGGGTCTCTTGGGCGATATCGAAAAATTCGCGGGTCAGGTAGGGCGTGCCCCATTTGCGACGGCCTGTATCTTGGTAGAACTGCCAGAAGGCGTCCCAATGTTCGGCTTTGATCTGATCGCCTGTGAGGCGACGGATGGTTCCGCCAAAGTTTTGCGCCTCGGTGCGCTCGCGGCGGATGTTCTTGCGCTTGCGTGCGGTCAGGGTTGTGAGGAAGTCTGCAAAGGTTTCAAAACCGTGGTTTTCCCAATGAAACTGCTGCGTGGTCCGGCGCAGAAGGCCCATGGCGGCGCCTGCTATTGCTTCATCTTCTGTGCAGAAGGTCACATGCAGCGAACTGACGCCTTGCTCTGCGGCGACTTGGATCGCGCCTTGGACGAGGGCGGGCATGGCAACCGTCTCAAAGCCCTCCCGAGCAAGAAAGCGTGGACCTGTGGCTGGTGTAAAGGGCACGGCGATTTGGAACTTTGGGTAATACTGTCCACCTGCGCGGGTGAAGGCATCGGCCCAGTTGAAATCAAAGATATATTCGCCTTGCGAGTGTGATTTGCCGTAGAGCGGAGCACAGCCGATGATCTGGCCGTCTTGGTGCACCGTGAGATAGAGCGGCTGCCATCCTGTGCCAGGACCGACCGAGCTGCTTTCTTCGAGTGCTAGAAGGAAGCGATGGGTTGTGAACGGGTCACGCGGGCGGGGACCGAGGGCATGGGCGCAGGCATCCCAATCGGCTTGCGGGATGTCGCGCAAGCTGGGATTGAGGCTGATTTCAATTTGCGCGTCACTGTCCATCTTGGCCTCAATATTGTTGCAGAAAGCCGCGCTTTCAAGCAGGCAAGTAGCCTTCGAACGTGACGTTATCGGCGATTTGGCGCGCGGCTTGCTCTTCTGTACTGGAGCGTATGGTCCAGCAGAGAATTGGCACGTTTTGGGCTTTGAGGGTTGTCACAGGGGCACTTCTTAAATCGCTGGCCTGATGGCTTATGAAGCTTGAGCCCGTGCGATTAAAATCGGGGATTGGGACAAGCTCGACGAGGCGGGCCTTGGGGAACGTGGGCCAGTCTTCGGGGAGATAGTCACATGTTGTGAGGCCCCGCGGGATATGGGGCGCGAGGTCGGCAAGGGCCGCAACAGAATGGGGATTAAACGACATCAAGGCGACATCGCCGTTGTAGCCTGCGAGAGCTTTGATGGTGGCGTCTTCGAGGGGGCCGACATTGGGGCCGAGGGCGCCATCCTGATCCTTTAGCTCGATCAGAAGCGGCACACGGCCTGCGACAAGAGCGAGCGTCTCAGACAGTGTCGGAATACCTTCAACGCCGCCTGTGAGGGGGATATCTCCAAGGGCGGCGGCTGTGCGCTGTGCGACTGCGCCTTTTTCGCTCGTCAGGCGTTCAAGCGAATAGTCATGGAACACCATCGCTATGCCGTCTTGAGAGAGTTGCAAGTCCAGCTCGATCCCATAGCCGCGGGCAATAGCAGCTTCAAAGGAGGCGAGGCTGTTCTCTGGGATGCCATTTGGCAGGTTATGCAGGCCCCGATGGGTGATCGGAGCCTGAAGGAAGCTTTGGGGCAACGCAGGTTTTTGCATTATTTGATCTCGAAGATGCCTTCGATTTCTACTGCGACGCCGAGGGGCAAAGAGACTGCCGAAACGGCTGAGCGTGCGTGCCGGCCGATGTCGCCGAGCGCTTCGACCATGAAATCGGAGGCGCCATTGATCACCTTGGGCTGCTCTGTATAGTCGGCTGTCGAGTTTACAAACCCTACAAGTTTGACAACCCGCACAAGGCGGTCCAGATCACCGTCGCAGGCCGCTTTGAGCTGTGCCAGAAGGCTGAGCGCACAGGTGCGCGCTGCGGCGGCGCCTTCTTCAGTTGTCATGTTGTCACCAAGCTTGCCGACAATAAGGCCCTCTTCTCCATTGGAAATTTGGCCTGAGACATAGACTGTGTTGCCTGTCACGACGAAGGGCACATAGTTGGCTGCGGGCGCTGGGGCTGCAGGCAGGGTGATACCCATCTCATTGAGGCTTTGTTCTAGTTTGCTGCTCATCTCGTGTCTCCTGAATTTGGCGAGTCGGAGTGAGGCTAGCGGGAAATGCGCCGCGCCGATACGGCAAAAGCGACTTGTCTTATTCGCGGAAGGCCTGCTCGAAATAATCCCAGAGCGGTTTGATGAGATAGTCCATCGGACTACGCTCAGAGGTGAGGATGAAGGCTTCGGCGGGCATGCCTGGAATAAGCACGGCACCTTCGGGAAGCTTGGCAAGCTCGCCTGTATTCAGAGCAATTTCTGCTCGGTAATAGGATGTGCCTTGGGCCTCATCCATGAAGGCATCGGCAGATACGGTGACGACTTGGCCGTAGAGCTCTGGCGTACGGCGCTGATCAAGGGCTGAGAAGCGTAAGTTTACGCTTTGGCCTGCGTAGACCTTATCAATATGAATAACGGGGACTTGAGCCGCGATCACGAGGGGGCGGTCTTGTGGGACGACATAGAGAACGGGCTCAGCCGCGCGGATGACGGCGCGTGGGGTGTTGACGGTGAGACCATATACAATACCTGAAGCTGGCGCTTGGATGGCGAGGCGGGACAGCCGCTCGGAAAGACGCTGGCGGCGCTCTCTCAGTTCAAGCTCTTGCACTCGCAAATCGCGCAGCTGGCTGATCGCCTCTTCCCGCAGGGAGCTGGTGAGTTTGAGACTTTCGATATCAAGCTCGGTGGTACGGCCTTCGGCTTGGGCTTTGTTGGAGCGCAACTCGCCCACTTGTCCCAAGAGGCGCGCTTCTTCTCGGCGCAGTGCGAGCACACGGGAGGCTTGGGCGAGGCCGCGTTCCAGCAGGCTGTTTTGGGCTTCTAGTTCTTCGCTGATCAGGGCGATTTGTTGAACGAGTGCTTCTGTTTGAGCTTCGATGCCGCGGACCTGATCGAGGATTTGCTCCCGGCGTTTTGCAAGTTGTTCACGCTCGCGGGTGACGCTTTCAGCGCGGGCATCAAAAAGGCGCGTCTGACCATCCATCAGCTCGGCGATTTCGGCTGAGGTTTTGGCGAGCTGGTCAAGCTCTGGATCGAATGTGAGGGAGGAAGATGTATCCCGTTCGGCCTCAAGGCGCGCGCGGCGAGCCATCAGCTCGAACAGCTGACTTTGCACGATTGTGAACTCTGAGCCAAGCGAGGCGCTGTCGAGCTTGATTAGGGTTTGGCCTGCAGACACTCTGTCGCCTTCCTTGATCAAAATCTCGGCCACAATGCCGCCGTCGAGATGCTGAACGATCTGGCGGTTTTGTTCGACTTCGACGCGACCTGATGCGACGATGGCTCCCGCGAGAGAGCTGAAAATGGACCAGCTGCCAAAGCCGCCGACGAGCAGCATTAGGGCGAACAGACCGACAAACACAGGCATGCGTGCTGGCCAAGCACGGTTGATCTCGGTGCGGGCTGCTTGGGCTTCACTGAGTCTGGATTCCGGGGGTCGGGTGTTGCTCATAGCGTGCCTCCACCTTCGCCTTTGCCAGCTTGCTTGGTGATTTCGGAGTGGTTCTGGACCATACGGCGCAAAACCTCCTCCTTGGGACCAAAGCTGAGAACACGGCCTTCTTCGAGCATCAGGAGGATGTCGCACTGCTCGATTGCCGCGGGTCGATGGGCCATGATCAGGACGGACTTACCTTCTTTGCGGAAGGTTGAAATGGCCCGATTGAGCGCTTGGCTGCCGTCATTGTCGAGGTTGGAGTTCGGCTCATCAAGGATCAATACAACGGGGTCTCCGTACATGGCACGCGCCAAGCCGATCCGCTGAATCTGTCCGCCTGACAACCGTCCGCCATTTGCCGAAACTTTGGTGTCATACCCGTCAGGCAAAGCGACGATCATTGCATGAGCATCTGCACGTTGCGCAGCTTTTACAACTGCGGCGGCATCAGGCGCCAGTGAAAGGCGGGCAATGTTTTCGGCTATCGTCCCTTCAAAAAGCTCGACGCGCTGGGGCAGGTACCCGATGAGGTCGCCTAGAATGGTGGGATCGTATTGATCAAGGGCCGCGCCATCGAGGCGAATTTTGCCGCCTGCTGGACGCCATGCGCCGGTGAGTGCGCGGGCAAGGGATGACTTGCCTGCGCCTGATTTTCCGATCACGCCGACCGCTTGGCCAGGCTTGACTGTGAAGTTAACCACCTTGAGCGAAGCCTGAGCTTCGCCGGGAGGCACAACCGTGACTTGGATCACTTCCAAAAGAGCATTCGGGCGCGGAAGGGGCATGCGCGTATGCTCTGGGGGAACGTCTGATAGCAATTGAGCCAAGACTTGCCACCCTTTGCGGGCGCGAGCGAAAAGTGGCCAATGGCCAATGCTCATCTCGATCGGAGCGAGAGCGCGGCCCATCAGGATGGAACCCGCGATCATCGCACCTGGCGTGAGCTGATTTTGCAGCACGAGGTATGCGCCGAGGCCAAGCATGGCGGACTGGAGCAAGAGGCGAAAGGCTTTGCCTGACGTTGTGAAAACTCCGCTCAGATCCGCTGCGGTCATATGTTCTGACAAAGAGGCCGTGCGGGCCTTTTGCCAGCGCGCGAATGCAGATGCGCGCATCCCCATCGCTTCGATCATTTCGGCTTCGGAGCGAATCTGCTCTGACAAAATTTCGGCATGGGCGACCGCGCTGTTGGCACGGTTTAGCGGACGGCGTGTGGCCAAGAGATTTGTAAGGGTCAGTACGATCAGAAGGGCGCCGCCGACAATGGCAAGATAGCCCAACCATGGGTGGAACAGGAATATCCCAAACAGGAAAAGCGGTGCGAAGGGCATGTCAAAAAGGGCCATGAGCGCGGGGGAGGTGAGCAAGCGTTGCACTGCTTCCAGATCGCGCAGGGCCAAGGCCGTTTCGTCCTGATGGCCGAGGGCATTTTTGCGCATAACGGCGTCAAAGACACGCTTGTCTAGACGCGCCTGAAAACGCGCGCCAGCGCGTGCCATGATCCGCCCGCGGGCATAATCAAGCAGGCCCATCATCGTATATAGGAAGACCACAAGGGCGGTGAGCGCGAGGAGTGTAGCGACGGAGCGCGAGCCAAGAACGCGGTCATAGACCTGCAGCATATAGAGCGGGCCCGTGAGCATCAGCAGGTTTACAAAGGCGCTGAACAAGCCTGCGGCCCAAAAAAGAGCGCGCGACTCACGCCGTGCCGCGCGTAACTCTTCAAAGCCGAACTGGTTACTGGGTACTTTCATGCGCACTTCATACGCATAAACCCTTATGGAATCCTCAAATCACGCGTATTATCGCGCATTTGAGGCGTTGGCCTGTTTCCAAACTGCCACATATTCGCAATAACAAAGTAGACTGGTTGGGCTCAGGGCTCAGATGTCATAGATGGGTAAGATGGATTTGAGTGGGGAGTTTGCGTTGCAAAAGGGATTTTTGAAACCTGTTGCACTGATTGCCGTGATGGGATTGGCTGCCGCCTGCACAAAGCGGGATGCGGCGCTGGACCCGTCCGTTGTATTTGACCCCTATGTTGAGACCAATCGCAACAATCATGAATTCAACAGAGCCGTGGATCGCACATTCGTGCGGCCTGCGAGCAAAGGCTATGTGAGCATTGTGCCCAAGCCTGTGCAAAGTGGCGTCAGTAATTTCTCTTCCAACCTGTCGCTTCCGGGAACGATTGTGAACAACGTGCTCCAAGGGCGCATTGGAGAGGCTGGGCAAAATACGCTGCGCTTTGCTTTGAACACCACGCTTGGGATTGGTGGGATTTTTGACCCATCATCAGAATTCAAGCTTTACCGTGCGAAAGCGGACTTTGGCGAGACGCTGGCTGTCTGGGGTGTGGGCGAAGGCGCTTATGTTGAGCTGCCGCTGATTGGCCCTGCAACAGAGCGGGACGCAGTTGGACGGATTGTGGACCTGTTCACCAATCCTTTGACCTACATGGTTCCAGCGCCTGAAAGTTACTATGGCACGGGCGCTTCTGTGGCGGCACGCCTTGGCGACCGTGGAACTTTTGGAGATACGATCGATTCTGTTCTCTATGACAGCGCCGACAGCTATGCGCAGGCGCAAACGATTTACTTGCAAAACCGTCGGTTTGAATTGGGCCAAGCGGCCCCAGAAGCCGAGCTTGACCCCTTTGATCTGAACACAGAAGGTTTCTGATTATGCGTTTTATGACACGTCGTCACTCGATCAAACTGATGGCTGCGACTGTGGCCAGCTTTGTTCTGCCCCCCCTGTCAGCACAGGCGTTTTCTAAGGATGAAGCGCGCAGCTTGGTGGATAAGCTCGTGGGCGAGATCAACTCTGTGATTGGGTCGGGCAAATCCGAAGACGCGATGTACAAAGATTTCGAGCGTATTTTCGCACGTTATTCAGATACCGCTTATATTGCGGCCTATACATTGGGCAATGACGGGCGCACCGCCACTGCCGCGCAAAAGCGGGCTTATTCTGAAGCATTTGAGACCTATGTGGCGCGTAAGTATGGCCGTCGGTTCCGTGAGTTTATCGGCGGACGTCTTGAAGTCACGGGCGTGAAGCAAGTCAAGAAATGGTATGAGGTGAGCGCTGTCGCTTACCTGAAGGGGCAGTCGCCCTTTGAAGTGACGTTTCTTGTTTCTGATCGTTCGGGTGGGAACAAATTCTTCAATCTCTACATCGAGGGCATCAACATGCTCCTGACGGAACGAACAGAGATTGGCTCAATGCTGGACAAGCGCCGTGGTGATATTGATGCGCTGGTCGCCGATTTGAAGAACGCCGGGTAGGGACTTTCCTGACGCCGAGAGGCCGATTTGTTTATGAGTTTGAGGGTTACATGTGCAAGTTTCTTAAGGCGGCTTTGCTGGCGCTAGTGTTGGCTTTGCCACAGAGCGTTGTTGCGAAATGTGGTGACAGCTTTGCTGATTTTGTCTCGGACATAAAAAAAGAAGCGCGTGCCAAGGGCTATGATGCGGCGTTGGTCGACAGTTTTTTTGCCAACGTACGGGTTGATCGAAAAGTGCTGAAAGCGGACCGTGCACAGGGGGTCTTTCAGCTAGACTTTACCAGCTTTGCCCGCAGACTTATTTCAAATGAACGGCTCAACAAAGGCGTGATGAATGCCAAGCGCTATGATCGCATTTTTGACCGTGTGGAGCGTGAATATGGTGTGAGCCGCGGCGTTCTGCTGGCGTTTTGGGCGTTTGAAACGGATTACGGCTCGTATCAAGGGAATTTCAACACGCTCAATGCGCTGATGACACTCAGCCATGACTGCCGCCGGCCAGAGCTTTTCCGTCCGCAAGTTTTTGCGGCGCTCGAACTCTACAAGCATGGCGACTTTAGCCCGACCAAAACGACAGGGGCTTGGGCGGGAGAGATTGGCATGGTGCAGATGCTGCCTCAGGATATTATCGACAATGGTGTTGATGGTGACGGAGATGGGCATGTCTTGCTCAAGACATCTGCTGCGGATGCGCTTCTGAGCGGAGCCAAGATGCTCAAGCATCTGGGCTGGCGCGCGGGCGAGCCTTGGCTGCAAGAAGTGGTTGTGCCTGAGGAATTGGATTGGTCAAAGTCCGGACTGCGCACGCAAATGAAGGCATCTGACTGGGCAAAGATGGGCGTAAAGCCACGTGGCGGAAAGCTGGCGGGACACTTGCCCGCTTCTCTCATTCTGCCGCAGGGCCGCAAGGGACCAGCCTTTCTCGCTTATCCCAACTTTCGCGTTTATTTTGAGTGGAACCAAAGTTTCACCTATGTGCTCACAGCGGCATATTTTGCCAATCGTTTTGGTGGTGCGCCCGTGTTTGATGCGGGCCAGCCCGAGCGCGGGCTTGCAGGGGGCGATTTGAAAATTCTGCAAGAAAAGCTCGCGCGCAAAGGCTATGATGTCGGTAAGATTGACGGGATATTGGGCGCTGGTACGCGCGCGGCTGTACAGGATATGCAAGAAAAGCTTGGGCTCCCAGCTGATGCGTGGCCCACGCACCAGCTTCTCAACAGGCTTTAACTTGCGGCGGCAAAGCCTGCATCGAGCGCTGTTAGGATTGTCTGTACATCAGCAGACGTAAGCACGAGGGGGGGCGAGAGGATCACGTTTGGCCCTGAGACTCGCACCATCGCTCCGTTTTGATATGTGACCTCTTGCAGCGTGCCGATGGGCCCTTTGCCAATCGGAGCTTTGCTAGCGCGGTCTGACACCAACTCCAGTGCGCACATTAGACCATGCCCTCCACGCACATCGCCTATCATTTCGTATTTGTCTTGTAGGGCTTGCAAGCCACTGAAAAGTTCGGCCCCGCGTGCGGCGGCGTTTTCGTTGACCTTGAGGCGCTTTGTTTCGGCGAGGCACGCCAGCGCCGCAGCTGCGCCAACAGGATGGCCTGAGTAGGTATAGCCATGACCGATGGCGGCCTTGCCTGTTTTGTCTCCCTCAAAGACCTGCACGACGTCGTCAGCGATCATCACGGCGCCGAAGGGGAAGTAACCGTTTGTTATGGCCTTGGCGGTGCACATAAAGTCTGGTTTGACGCCCCAGTGGCGGCTGCCCGACCATGAACCGGTACGGCCAAAAGCGGTGATCACCTCATCGGCAATGAGCAGAATACCGTTGCGTGTGCAGATATCGCGCACGCCTGGCATGAAGCTTTTGTGAGGCGGAATGACCCCGCCAGCGCCAAGGATAGGCTCCATTATGAAGGCGGCGATTGTACCTGCGCCCTGGAAGGCGATTTCATCTTCAAGTGCTTGCAGGCAAAGCTGCGCAAGCTTTTCCGGATCTGTCTCATTGAACGGATTGCGATAGGGATAGGGCGCGGGAATATGGAAACAGCCCGCCATGAGCGGCTCATAGGCGGTCCGAAAATTGGCGTTGCCATTGACGGAGGCGCCGCCGAAGTGCGTTCCGTGATATCCCTTCTTGAGACTGAGGTATTTGGTGCGCGCGGGCTCGCCTTTGACCTTATGATACTGACGCGCGAGGCGCAGGGCGGTTTCGACTGAATCTGAACCGCCAGATGTATAAAAGGCGCGCGTCAGACCGTCAGGCTCAAAGAATTCGCGCAGTTCTTCGGACAGTTCAATGACTGCGTCGTTGGTCGTGCCACGAAAGGTGGAATAATAGGGGAGCTGCTCAAGCTGGGCTGCAATGGCATCTTTGATCGGTTGGCAGGAGAAGCCAAGGTTGACGTTCCAGAGCCCGCCGACCCCATCAACGACTTTGTGGCCGTCGACATCAATGATGCTGACGCCTTCTGCGCCGGTTACGATTGTGGGTGGATTTGCGAGGCTGTCGGCGGGGTGCGCCATGGGGTGCCAGAGTGAGCGGGCGTTCTTTTCCTTCAGGAAATTGCTGTCTTTCACGGGTCTGTCCTTTCAAGATCAAGGAGGCGCAGAGCCTCTGCATAGCTTTGGGAAGGGGCCATCACGTCAAAATGCACGGCTGGCAGGCCTAGGGCCTCTGCCCCCTTAATGTTGCGAAGCTGGTCATCGACAAAGACGCAGTCGGCGGCGGGTAGGCCTAGCTCTTGCAGAACCTGCTCATAGGCGCGCGCATCGGGCTTGAGGATGCCTGTGTAGGTCGCGTCGACGATCACCTCGAAGTCTTTGAGGAAGGGCAGCTTCTCGCGGAAGTCTGCACCGTAGAAGAGATCAAGCTCGTTGGAGAGGATGGCGAGGCGAACGCCAGCGGCCTTGCAAGCGGCAATGGTGGTGCGAAATTCGGGGCGGATGACGGCGTCAGGGTCAGCCCCGCGCGCGGCACGCACGAAATCACTCATCTCGTTCCAGTTCTGGCCTACGAGTTTGGCGACTTCAGCGGTGCGGCTTTTCCAATAGTCGCGCTCCGATATTTCGTCAGCCTGCATTGCGCGCCAGAGGGGGTCGGCCTCGGGCGCGAAGGGACCTTGCCATGTGAGCGAGCCATTGGGTAGGCCGAGCGCCTTTTCACTCAGATCATGAGTTTCAAACAGCGTACGGGAAATGACGCCACCAAAATCAAGGATAAGCGCGCGTGTATTCATGCGGCGGGTTCTTTCTGGCGATAGCTTGGAGGGAGAAAGCCGCCCATCAGCCGTGTGAGGCGTGGGCTTGCGTCCAGTAATGCTGTGCGGATGCG
This sequence comes from Lentibacter algarum, assembly GCF_040580765.1. Taxonomy (GTDB): domain Bacteria; phylum Pseudomonadota; class Alphaproteobacteria; order Rhodobacterales; family Rhodobacteraceae; genus Lentibacter; species Lentibacter algarum. The sequence continues at coordinate 262,895 of NZ_CP158687.1, forward strand.
CGTACGGGCCTCGGGGGACATGCGCGCCGAGGGCGCGGCGACTGCGACGGCACCGATGCAGGCCTGGCTTGCATCAAAGAGAGGTGCGGCGTGCGTGTGCACATCGGTTTCAAAGGCGCTGATGGCCTCTGCGAAACCGTCACGACGAATGTCATCAAGTTTGGCCTTGATCAGTTTGCGGTCTGTGAGTGTGCCTGAAGAGAAGGCTTCTAGAGGGCGCTCAAGCGCGGCTTTGGCAAAGGACGGATCGGCGTAGGCCAGCACGACATGGCCCGAGCTTGTCGCATGAAGCGGCAAGATTTCGGCGTCATCCATTGTGACTTGGAGGCCGTGTTGGTGGGCGTAGGCATAGGCGATCGTGCTCAGGACTTCACCATGGAGGAGCGAGACATGGGCTGTTTCGCCTGTGCGCATCGCAAGATCATCCGCCACGCTTTGGGCCAGATCGCGGCGCGGAACCGTGGCTTCGCGCAGGGCAGCGAGCCGTAGAAAGGCGGGCCCAAGGCGGTATTCGCGGCCAGAATTGGTCTGTTCAACGAATCCTTGGTCCTGAAGCTCGGTGAGCATCCGGTGTACTGTTGTCTTGTTCATACCCGTTAGGCGCGCCATTTCACTCAGGCCAATATGGCTCTGAGATCGGCTGAAATAATTCAGTAATGACAAAGCTTTGGAAACAGTTCCCATGGATTTCCTTCTGGCCGAAGAGGCCGGTGTACGTATTTGAAGACAGGCTACGCTTGCTTGGCTCTTTAAAGGTGTTGACAGACTCAGTACGGGTCTGTCAATCTGTTTTAGAACCAACGGTTCAAATAATGAACCAGCACGATCAGGGAGATAACGATGCTAGGTAACAAGATTCTCGGCGGCGCTTTAGCGCTGACCATGGCCGCCATGGGCGGCGCAGCGATGGCTGAATATCCAGAAAAACCTGTGAGCTTTATTGTGCCTTGGCCTCCAGGTGATTTGGAGGATGTCCTGACACGGATGATTGCCGAAGACTTTCAGGCGGAGTACGGCGTTTCAGCGGCTGTTGTGAACAAGCCTGGCGGCGGCGGCGGGCCGTTCCCTGGTGCGATCGAGGTGGCGCAAGCGCCTGCGGATGGCTACACCATCGGCTCCTTTGTGATTGGGGTGCCTGTCGTTGGGCACCAGATCGGGATTGACGAGCTGACACCAGAGAAGTTTGACCCGCTGGGTATTTTCCTCACATATCCATTTGTCATCGCGACAAGCAAAGATGCGCCTTACTCCAATATGGACGAGCTGGCTGCTTACGCGAAAGAAAACGATGTGGCGCTCGGGCACTTTGGCGACCCGCTGACACCCACTCAGGTGACTAAAGCAATGGCTGTTACAAAGGGTTTTGAGTGGGGCAGTGACGCCGCATTTGATGCGCTCGATTGCAATACGTTGGCCTCTGGAGATGCGGATGTGATCAACACCACATTGCAGCTGATCCTTCCATGTCTTGATGATGTGAAGGTGCTCGTCTCCATCACTGACGAACGGATCAGTCTTGTTCCAGATGCGCCAACAGCTGGCGAAGTGGACCCCGAGATGAATATCGCGCTTTGGAACGGTTTGTTCGTTCACAAGGACACGCCTGCGGACGTCCGTGCGAAGATCATTGCTGTTGCTGAAAAAACAGTGATGAGCGAGCGGGCGCAAAACGTAGCCAAGGAAACAGGCGCGCTTGTGTATTGGCAGGGTGCTGATGATGCCGCGGCGCGCGTGGCACGCAACATCGAAACCGTGGCCAAAATCCAAGGTCTCTTGGAATAAGTCGACAGCAACTGGCTGGGCGAAGATTTTGCCCAGCCTTTCTGTGTCTTGGGGATCGATATGAGCAAAGATCGCAGTGAAGAAATCCGCCGCTTTGATGGACCACTGAGAGGGCAGGCGTTGTTTGCGATTGTCTTTTTGGTGGCCTCTGCTTTGCTCTTGAGCCAACTGGGGAATGAGACCAAATGGGCCAAGGGCACGCAATTCTTTGCTCAGCCGCGCTTCTGGCCTGCCGTTTCGGTGATTGGCATGGTGCTCTTTGGCGGGCTGCATTTGTGGAAGCTGCCGCGCCGCGGGTTTGAGCGGGTCGATGTCGTCGAGTGGAAAATCTGGTTTTTCGCAATTGAGTATGTGATTTGGTTTTTGGCTTATGTGATGCTTGTACCCAAGCTTGGCTACTTGCCGATGACCATCGTTCTCATGCTTACGTTATGCTACCGCCTTGGCTATCGATCGCGCACGATGCTGGGTTCGGCTGTGTTGGTCGCGCTTGCTGTTGTCGTCGTGTTCAAATCTTTCCTTAGCGTCAAAATTCCGGGTGGGGCGATCTATGAATACCTGCCAGATGCTTTGCGCTCTTTCTTCATTCTGAATTTTTGAGGCGTTTATGGATCTGATACTTTCAAGTCTTGAAATTCTGGCGCGCTGGGATGTGATGATTGCGCTTTTGGTGGGCTCGATCGGTGGCGTGCTGATCGGGGCGATTCCGGGTGTGGGCCCTGCTGTTGCGATTGCAATCTTGCTGCCTGCGACCTTCAGTCTGGACCCGATTGTGGGGCTCACGGTGCTCTTGGGGATCTATGGCTCGTCCATGTATGGTGGCTCGATCCCTGCGATCTTGATCAATACGCCGGGAACAGCGGTGAACGCGCTCACAACCTATGATGGCTACCCTATGACCACGCGAGGCGAGGCGCGGCGTGCCCTGAGCCTTGCGTACTCCTCAAGCTTTTTTGGGGGTGTGTTCTCTGTCATCTGCCTCGTTTTATTTGCCCCCGTGCTTGCCAAGATTGCGCCGATGTTTGGCAGCCGCGAGATATTTCTTGCTGCGCTTTTGGGCATCATTCTTGTTGTGGTCGCACATCGGGGCCAAAGCCTGATTGCGGCGGCACTCGCTTGTTTTGGGATATTCCTGCACACGGTTGGCCTTGAGCCCGTGAAGTATTCCAAGCGGTTTACTTTTGAGCAGTCCTGGCTCTCGTCTGGTGTTGATCTCATCGTCGTCGTCTTGGGACTCTTCGCAATTTCACAGGCTATTTTCCTGCTGCAAGGGCAGGACGAAAAAATCCGTATGACCAAGCTGCGGGGCGGGTTGTTTCAGGGCATGCGGGAGCTGGCGCGGCATCCACGAGTGGCCACGGCTTCCGCCAGCCTCGGCGTCTTGATGGGAATGATCCCAGGCGTTGGAGAATTTACGGCTCAGTTCCTCAGTTATACATATGCGCAGCGCACCTCAGAACGCCCTGATGACTTTGGTAAAGGCGCAAGTGAAGGCCTGATTGCTGCGGAGACTTCAAACAATGCAGTGCCTGCGGCAGCGATGGTTCCGCTTTTGGCACTTGGAATTCCGGGGGAGGCGCTGACGGCGATGATGCTGTCGGTGTTTTATGTGCACAATGTCGTGCCCGGTCCTCAGCTGTTCCAAAATGATATGGACTTTGTTGTAGCGCTTTATCTGGCGCTTCTGATTCTCAATGTGCTCGTGCTGATCTTTTTATTGTTTGCGACCAACCAACTCATCAAGGTTGTCAAAATCCCCAACCGTTTTTTGGGTGCTTCGATCCTGACGCTGAGTTTTGTTGGCGTCTATAGCCTGCGCAATTCCTTCACGGACTGTCTCATTGCCGCGTGTTTTGGCATCTTTGGCTTTGTTTTGAAGCGCCTCAACTTGCCTGCAGTGCCGATCGTTCTTGGCATGGTGCTGGGCGGGATTATGGAAGTGAAACTGCGCGCGGGTATGGCGCGCGTTAAAACGCCTTTTGACTTTATCGACCGCCCTGTGGCGATGATCCTCTTTATTATGATCCTCGGAGTGCTGATCCTGCACTTTCGCTACGTGTGGCAGCAACGCAAATTGCTTAAGGAGGCCAAATGGCAAGCCAAGCACAAATCGACGAGCTTCGCCGCGCAGATGTCGCGCCGCAAAGACTATTTATTGATGGAACGTGGCAAGAGGCTTCGGGAGAAGCGCTCGAAGTATGCTCCCCGATTGACGGACAAAAACTCACCACGATAGAGCGCGCGAGTGCGGCCGATGTGGACCGTGCAGTAGCGGCGGCGCGGCGCGCCTTTGAAGACGGGCGCTGGCGCGATATGCCGCCAGCAGGCCGCAAAAAAGTTCTGCATAAGATTGCCGATCTTATTGAGCAATACGCTGTCGAACTCACTGTTCTGGGCGTGCGCGACAACGGCACAGAGTTTAACATGGCGCTCAAAGCTGAGGCGGGATCGGCGGCGGGAACATTCCGCTATTATGCCGAGGCTTTGGACAAGATTTATGGCGAGGTGGCGCCGACCGCTCCAGACGTTTTGGGCCTAGTACATCACGCGCCTGTGGGCGTTGTGGGCGCGATTGTGCCTTGGAACTTCCCGCTGATGATCGGTGCATGGAAATTAGCGCCTGCACTTGCGATGGGGAACTCTGTGGTGCTGAAGCCCGCCGAAACGGCTTCGCTCTCACTTCTCAAACTGGCAGGAATTTGCGCCGAGGCGGGGCTGCCAGACGGGGTTTTGAATGTGGTCACAGGGCAGGGCGCTGTAGCGGGTGAGGCGCTGGCGCTGAGCTACGATGTGGACGCCTTGGTGTTCACGGGCTCTGGCGGCGTGGGGCGGCGCTTGCTGGAATATTCAGCGCGCTCCAATCTCAAACGCGTCTATCTGGAGCTTGGTGGCAAGTCGCCTAATATCGTTTTTGCCGATGCGCCTGATCTTGCGAAAGCCGCCAAGGTTTCGGCGATGGGGATTTTCCGCAATTCGGGGCAGGTCTGTGTAGCTGGTTCGCGGCTCTTGGTTGAGCGCGCAGTGCATGATGAGTTTGTTGCACTGATGGCGGCGGAAGCGGAAAAGCTCAAGGTGGGCGATCCGCTTGATCTTGAAACACAGATTGGCGCGGTGAACTCCATCCCGCAGCTTGAGGGCAACCTTGGCTTTGTGGAAAAGGCGCTGGCCGAGGGCGCGGAGGCAGTCACCGGCGGCGGACGGATACTGCAGGAAACAGGCGGATACTATATGGCGCCGACGATCCTGACGGGCGTTGAGCGTGGGCACAACGTGTTTCAAAATGAGGTCTTTGGCCCCGTCCTATCGGTGACGGCTTTTGACAGTGATGATGAAGCTGTGGGGCTTGCCAACGCGACAGATTATGGCCTTTCGGCGGGTGTGTGGACCTCTAACCTTAGTCGTGCGCACCGCATGGTGCATGGCATTCGTGCGGGGATCGTTCATGTGAACACCTATGGTGGATCGGACAACACTGTGCCGCTGGGTGGTGTGAAGCAGTCCGGAAATGGGCATGATAAGTCACTTCATGCGATTGAAAAATATGTCGATCTGAAGACGGCTTGGATTCAGCTTTGAGCTTGGCGGGCGCGGCAAAAGCGGCGGCGGTTTGGGGGTTTGAAAGCCCTCGGATCACGCTGGCTGCGGCGCGCGAGAATGTGGTTTATCGTCTGGACGCGGGCGAGATTTATGCGCTTCGCATGCACCGTGTGGGCTATCGCAGTGCAGAAGAGCTGCGCCATGAACTTGCGTGGATTGGGGCGATGGCGGAGGCAGGCTTGCCTGTGCCGCGGCCTGTTGCCTTGCCATCGGGGGCGCTTGTCACCGAGGTTGAAGGCCAACTTGTGAGTGTGGTCACTTGGCTCGGCGGCGCGCCGCTTGGCGCGCCTGGCGAAATGAAAAATGTACGTGACAGGCCTGCGTTTTGCCGAAAGCTCGGGGAAGCAATGGCGGCGTTGCATGAAGCGTGCGATGCGTGGCCGCCAGCGAAGGGGTTTGCCCGTCCTGCGTGGGACCGCGCTGGGCTTTTGGGGGATGCGCCCTTATGGGGGAGATTTTGGGAGCATCCTGATTTTAACGCGGTTGAGCGCGACTTGCTGATGGCTGCGCGCGCGCAGGCAGACAAGGACTTGGCCGCGCTTGAGGGTGCGCTTGACTATGGTCTCATTCATGCGGACCTCGTGGGGCAAAATGTCATGTGGGACGGGGTCAATGTGGGCCTGATTGATTTCGATGACGGGGGCTACGGCTTTCGCGTTTTTGAGCTCGCGACATTTCTTTTGCGGTATATGGATGAGCCTGATTACCCCGAATTGCGCGTGGCTCTTTGTGAGGGATACGGGGTGCGCGCAGCGATTGACCCGCAAGAGTTGCATCTATTTTTGATGCTGCGCGCCTTTACTTATCCGGGCTGGTTTATGGACCGCTCGGATGAGCCAAACACGGCTGCGCGTGCGGCGCGGGCCAATGCAACTGCGCTCAAGCTGGCGCAAGCGTTTATGGAGAGATGAGATGAGCCAACACAAAACGATCCTTATTGTAGGCACGTATGACACCAAAGATGATGAGCTTGGCTATCTGGCAAGTGTGATCCTTGCGCAAGGTGGACGCGTGGCCACGATGGATGTGAGCGTTTTGGGCGAGCCTTCAAAGCCGACAGATTACTCCAAGCATGAGGTGGCCGAAGCGGGCGGAAGCTCCATCAAGGCCGCGATTGACGGGGGTGACGAAAACATTGCGATGCAGATCATGGCGGATGGAGCCTCGGCGCTTGCCCTTAAGCTGTACCGCGAGGGAAAATTCGACGGTGTGATAGTGCTGGGCGGCTCTATGGGCACCGATCTTGCGCTTGATCTTTGCGCGGCGCTTCCGTTGGGGGTCCCGAAGTATGTTGTTTCGACAGTCTCCTTCTCTGCGATGCTGCCGCCTGATCGGCTTGCGCCTGATATTCAGATGATCCTTTGGGGGGGCGGGCTTTACGGGCTGAACTCTGTCTGCAAGTCATCTCTCAGCCAAGCTGCTGGTGCTGTGCTTGGGGCAGCGCGGGCTGTGGAAGCGCCGAACTGGGACAAGCCGCTGATTGGCATGACGTCTTTTGGCAAGACCGTGCTGCGCTATATGGTGGCTCTTAAGCCTGCGCTTGAAGAGCGCGGGTTTGAAGTTGCTGTGTTTCATGCGACTGGCATGGGTGGGCGTGCCTTTGAAGGGCTGGCCGCTGAGGGCGCTTTTGCCGCTGTTATGGATTTTGCACCGCAGGAAGTGACCAACCATCATTTTGGCTCAAACATTACCGCAGGCGCGGACCGTATGACCAACGCGGGGCGCAAAGGTATTCCACAGATGATTGCGCCAGGCTGTTATGATCTTGTTGATTTTGTCGGCTGGCAAGAGCCGCCTGCAAGGCTGGCGGGATATGAAACGCATGCGCACAATCGCTTGCTCAGTTCGGCGATGATCTCTGCGGAAGATCGTGGCGAAGTGGCTCAAGTCATCTGCAGCAAGCTTGCGCAAGCGACAGGTACAACTGAGGTTTTTCTGCCGCTTCAAGGCTGCAATGAGTGGGATCGTGAGGGGGCTCCTTTGCATGATGCCGAAGGCCTGCACCTTTTCATGGACGCGCTGCGCCAGCATATGCCCGGCAACGTTTCGGCGCAGGAGCTGGACTGTCATATCAACGATGCGGATTTTGCCGAAGCTGTGTTGGCTACCTTTGATAAATGGCTCGCAGAGGGCGTTGTGACGCGCTAATCTTGCGCGCATGGAATGGCGTGACACTGGAATTTTGCTGGCCGTGCGGCCTCATGGCGAAAGTAGCGCCATTCTTGACGTGCTCACGCCTGAACGCGGGTTACATGCCGGTGTTGTGCGTGGTGGCGCAAGCCGTAAGATGGCCCCGATTTTACAGCCAGGTGCGCAGCTTGACCTGATGTGGCGCGCACGGCTTGAAGAGCATATTGGCAGTTTTACAGTAGAGCTCATGCGCTCGCGCTCGGCACAGGTTCTGGGATCGCGTCTCGCTCTGGCGGGGCTCAATACCGTCACTGCTTTGCTGCGCTATGCTTTGCCTGAGCGGGAGGTACATTTGCCGCTCTACCAGCGCACCGAGGCTTTAATGGACCTGCTGGGGCAGGACGATATCTGGCCTCTGGCCTACCTCAAATGGGAGGTGGCGTTGCTGGAAGAGCTTGGCTTTGGGCTTGATCTGAAATGTTGTGCGGTTACAGGGGCAGAAGAAGGTCTTGCTTATGTTTCGCCCAAGACAGGACGTGCTGTCACAGCAGAGGGCGCGGGCGCATGGGCAAGCAAGCTTCTAGAGCTACCGCCTGTGCTTTTGGGAGAAGGTGATGCCGAGGATGAGGACGTGGCGGCAGGCTTGAGGCTGACTGGGTATTTTCTAGCCGAGCATCTTGCGCCAGAGCTGGGCACAAAGCCGCTTCCTGATGCGCGCGCGCGGTTTGTGAACGTGTTTGAACGCCGGATCACTCAGCCTTAAAGACCATCTCCCGGCCCTTGTCATTGCTGAGCAAAAGCGTGTCGCCCAAAACTTCAGACAGGGTCATTTCTGCGAGTGCGGCAAAGAAGAGGTTTTCCGCAGCCAAATTAGCGCAGGCCATTTTGGTTGCGCCGATCTGGCCTGCGTCAAACCACGGGTAGGGCACATTCATTGTGCCAAAGTAGCGGTTGCAGGGTGCTGTGCCGGCAAGCTTGCCTTTATCTGGGAAGCTCAGTGTTGCGCGGGCTGGGAAGGCGGCGCCGTCGATTTCTTGCAAGAGCCATATTTTTTCAGCTCCGCCATAGGCGCGAACTGTTTCGTCAGCTTGGCAGGCGGGGAGAGTTGCCAGTGTGGCGCAGAAGGCGATGGCGAAGAGGGCGCGCTTCATCCGCTTCACCTCAGTGCCAAGATCAAGTCGACAAGGGTATCCAGCGTGGATTTTGATTTGGCTTGGGCGCTTATCGGCAGCAGCTGCTGCCCAATCGCTGCTGCATAGAGTGCTTGAGCGATGTCGGGGTTGCTGACACCCGCGCGTTTGAGCAGCGCGGCGAGGTACTTCTGTCTTGCGCTGTCGATTTCGGCAAGTGCTTGGGCGACGGGTGGCGCAGATTGTGCCCAGGCCCGTATGGCCGGCGTCGTGCCCGAAGGGTCTGCCACAAGGTGAACGAATTTTTGCAGCGCTGTATGTGGAGAACTCTGGGATTCTATTTCTGCGATGAGCCCTGTCAGGGCCTCGTCTTCCCAATGCGCAAGCATATATTTGTGAAAGGCGGGCACATCTCGGAAGTGCCAGTAGAACGAGCCTTTGGTTGTGTTGAGTGCACGTGCGAGAGGCTCGGCTTTGAGGGCCGAAGGACCATTGGCTTGAAGCGCTGAAAAGCCAGCGCTGATCCAGTCTTGCTTGCTGAGACGTGCTTGGGTCATGGCTTGAAGGTACGTGAGCGTATGGTCGCTCGCAAGAGGTTTACGACTTAGGTGTTGCCGTCGTTGCCAGCTCCTGCGCCCTTTGCGCGGCTGGCCTCTGTTTCGGGGGCGTAGGTTCGCTGACAGAAGGCATCAAGTGCTGCATATGTATCGCGGGAACAGGTGGCTCTCCAAACCAGATCTGCGTTTGGCGCTGTCGCGGATTGAAGGCTCAGATCGCTATCCTGTAGCGCGGGATGGATGACATGCAGTCCGCCATCGAGCGTTGCGAGCCCCTCAAAGACTGCGCCTCGCAGGAGGAGGGCTGTGCCTTGAGCTTCTGCAAGGGGGCTCAGAAAAGGGAGGAGCAACATTGGTGTGTGGCACGTCGCCAAGGAGGGCGATGCGCCATCGACCAATTGGCATCCCAGTTTGATTGGGCAGGAACTGTCTTGCGTCTCTCCCGCCTCGCGCGCGGTGAGATATGCGAGAAGTGCCTCTGCCCCTGCGAGGCCTGCGGCGGATAAGCGACGCACCGCTTGGCCTGCTTCCTCCGCCTCGCCGAAAGAAAACCCTGCACCGCGCGCGGCTTTGCGGCAGTGACTTTCGATTTCGCCCATAGAATAGCTCATGGCGTGGCTCCGTAGACCCAAGTGTCTCCTTGCTCTTCTACAAGCTCATTTGGGTAGGGAGCGCCGCGGAACATGTTGATACGAACCCAGCGGTCTGAGCGGGGATCAAAATGTGTCGCTCCAAAGAAGCTAAGCTTGGCGCGTAGCATGTCGATCGGCTTCATGCTTGCGCTGATCGTATTATCTCGGATTTCTCCATAGGGGTGGCTCGGAGCCATTTGTACGCGTCGAACAATGTGCCGATGTTCGGGGTGTGCAGCGAGAAAGGCGGCCACAGTTTTGTGCGTGGTGTTTTCGAGAGCGGCGAACAGAAGGCTTGCGTCTCGCCCCGGTGCGAGGGGTTGCTCATAGGGCTCAAGGGGCTCCTCAAAGCGTTCGCCAAGGCGCGGCTCGAGCTTGGCTTCAGAGACATACCATAGCCGTGCAGAGGCCTCATGGCTTTGCCAATCGGTCGCGAGGGCCCAAGCGTAATGTGTTTGGATGAGGGCTTTCAAGTCGGAGAGCGGCATCGCCCCGTCGATCCGAAAGAGCGCATGTTCATCAGCTTGCATGCAGGCTCCAAGGCCTTCTAACAGCGCGCTCTGTGGCTCCATGAGGAGCGAAACGAGCAACTCTTGGCCTTCTTCTGAAAGCGCGCTTTCGGACCATAAATAAAGGGCATTCCATGGCTGCGAGGCGGCGCCCGTAAAGTCGACCAGCTTGGCTTGCAGAGCGGTGATGTCTTTGCGTAGGGCGGCGAGCTTGGCCTGCTGGATCGGATGATCGGACTTCCAGAGTGCAACAGAGCCGCATGCCTTTTCAAACGCTGCTTTGAAGGCGCCGATGTCGGCGACACTCGCGTCTGGGAGCGCGCGGATTTTGGCGAGGGCGTATTCGCGCGCAGTGATCCAGTTGTTCAAAAGGCGCGGGTGATTGACGAGGAATGGCGCCATGCCGAGGCCTGTTGAATTGCCTATCCCAAGGCTGCGGCGCAGGCTGGGCTTTAGCGATACGGCTTTGTCGGGGGCTTTAAGTGCGGCCATGTGCTCGACCAAATCAGCGACAAAGGCGCGGGTGAGATAGACAGAAAGCATCTCGACCTGAAAAGGTGGTTCAAATTCGGGCCGCGCCGCCACGAAGGCGCGGTCGGATGCGCCGAACTTGCCAGAACCATAGACGGCTGTCGTGCGCATCAGATAGCCGACATTGGTAAGCTCTTCTGCTTCCGGTTGTTCGCCTTTTGCGAGGCAATCTACAACATAGTTCCAGAGCCTTGCAGAGCGGTTTGCGCGGGATAGAGAAAGCTCTTTGTTGCTAACTCGCCCTGCTTCTTGCAGTGGCACATTGGCGCGCAGTCTCTCAACATCATCGGGGGTCGGGGTGCCGTCAAAGAGTGTGAAGGTTGCATCCCATGCTGTTGCGATCACGCGGTCAGAGCGCATCTCATCGGGTAGGTCATGAGCAAAAGCAATGAGAGAATAGGACCGCTGAGGGCCTTTGGCCGTATAGACGGCGACGCCCTCGCCACGGATGTTTATCTCAAAACCAGGGCGGCTGATTTGCCAGTTTTCGCGGCGCATACGGCGCAACAGCTGACGCATGAAGGACAGGCGACATTGGTGCAGACTGCCTAAGCGCGAGAGCGTCATCACTTGCTCGGGCGGGCGCATCACCAGCTCTGTCATGGCTTTGGTCCGAAGTTGAGCTCATAAAAGCGCAACCAGTTGTCGCCCATGACCCCTTCAATTTCTGCTTGGGAGAAGCCAACATCAGCGAGGCCTTGCGCGATGTTTCCAAAGTCTCGGTTGTCTTGATACCAGTCGGGCATGGGAGGGAAACCCGGAGCTGCGGCAGAGCCCTCGCCATAGTCGATCTCTTTGGTCCAGCGACCCACGCGCATCCACTCAACGACGGAGTCGGGCTGATCTTGGCAGAGGTCTGACCCGATGCCGAGATGTTCGGCGCCGAACTTTTCCGCGGTGTCGGCGATCATTTGGCAGAAGCTTGCCAATGTGCATGCCGATTTGTCTTTGAGGTGGTGAGGGTAGAGCGAGAAGCCCAGCATGCCGCCATTGGAGGTGACAGCGCGGATCACCTCGTCACGTTTGTTGCGTAGGGCAGGCTGCCAAGCATGCGGGTTGGCATGGGTGATGGCGATGGGCCGTTCGGAAAAGTCCGCGGCTTCAATGGTTGAACGATCAGCGGAGTGGGACATATCGACGACCAACCCGACGCGGTTCATTTCGCGCACCACTTGTTTGCCCATACGTGTCAGGCCGGTGTCTTCATCTTCATAGCAGCCTGTCGCGAGGAGCGACTGGTTGTTGTAGGTCAGTTGCATGAAGCGCGCGCCTAGATCGTGCAGGATTTCGACGAGGCCGATATCATCCTCTATGGGTGAGGGGTTTTGAAAGCCGAAGAAGATCGCCGTGCGACCTGTTTCATGTGCATGGCGTACGTCGGCCGCAGACCGCCCCTGCACAATCAGATCAGGGAACTGCTCAAACCACCGGTTCCATTGCTCCATATTGAGCACGGTTTCACGGAAATTCTCGTGATAGGCGATAGTAACATGCACCGCATCTAGGCCGCCCTCACGCATTTGGCGGAAGATTTTCTCAGACCAGTTGGCGTATTGGAGGTTGTCGATGCGATACATGGGGTTACTCTGGCAAGCCTGCGGAAATATAGGCGGTTTTGACTGTTGTGTAGAACTCAGCCGCAGCAGAGCCTTGTTCGCGCGGGCCATAAGAGCTTTCGCCACGGCCGCCAAAGGGGACGTGATAGTCTGTGCCGGCGGTGGCGAGATTGACCATGACACAGCCTGAGCGGGCACGGGCGCGGAAGTCGCTGGCGCGGGCAAGTGAACGCGTTACGATGCCTGCGGTGAGACCAAAGCGGGTGTCGTTGACGGTATGTAGCGCTTCGTCGTAACTGCCAACTTTGATAACGGCCGTCAGCGGCGCGAAAAGCTCTTCACGATTGATTTCCATCGTGTTGGTCGTGTTGAGGAACACACCGGGCGTCATGTAATATCCTTTTGTGGCGCGTTCGACCTCTTCTCCACCGCAAGCCAGCTCTGCCCCTTCGGCGCGGCCCTTGGCGACCCATGAGAGATTTTCCTTGAGTTGCGCCTCACTCACAACAGGGCCGATCTGTGTGCCCTCTTCCAGAGCATGGCCGACTTTCATGGCCTTGGCCCCGGCAACGAGCTTTTCCACAAACGCGTCATGCACAGCTTCGTGCACAACAAGGCGTGAAGAGGCGGTGCACTTCTGTCCTGTGCCGCCAAAAGCTCCGCCAAGAGCGACTGCAACCGCCAGATCGAGATCGCCATCATCCATCACGGCCAAGGCGTTTTTGGAGCCCATTTCCATCTGTAGCTTGGTGAAGTTGCCGACGGCCGCTTGTGCGATTCCGCGGCCCACGGGAACTGAGCCTGTAAAGGAGATGGCGTTGATGCCGCGATGCTCGACGAGCTTCTGGCCCACGTCGCTGCCAGAGCCCATTACGAGGCTGAAGAGACCTTTCGGTATATCTTGGCGCGCAATGATTTCAGCGAGCGCATGTGCAGAAGCTGGTGTGGCATTTGCAGGCTTCCAAATCACGGCGTTTCCATAGGCCAATGCCGGTGCAATTTTCCAGCTGGCTGTGGCAGTGGGGAAGTTCCACGGGCTGATTACTGCGACTGTGCCTACAGGCTCGCGGCGAATGTCGATATCAACACCCGGGCGCACGGACTGTGCGTTTTGGCCAAGTTGGCGGAGCACTTCGGCGGCGTAATAGGTAAAGAACTGGCCTGCGCGGTAGACCTCGCCCTTGCCCTCGGCGAGCGGCTTGCCTTCTTCGCGACTGAGGAGTGTGCCGAGCTCTTCGGCGCGCGCCATCATTTCGTTGCCGATTGCATTGAGAACAGCTTGCTTGCGCTCAAGCCCGTAGGCGGCCCATTCGACTTGGGCGGCTTGAGCCGCCTCGACGGCAGTGTCCAGCTCTTGCACTGAAGCTTGGGCATATAAGCCGACCAATTCGGATAGATCCGATGGATTGTAGTTTTCAATCGCGCCTACGCCTGTGCTCCAAGCGCCTGCAATGAGATTTGGTTTGATGTCGGTCATAAGGTTTCCTTGGCCAAGGTTTGATCCTTTTTGGCCCTTGCAGGGCTTAAGGGCAAACGAATTTCATTGAAGTTTGCTTCAGATTTTCTGAAATGAGGCTGCGCGCAGAGCGTCGGTGAAGTGTAGCACAGGGGTAAGCAACTGGTCTTCGGTCCGGTGCATAACGTGTACGTGTCGTTTTGCTTTGCTGTCTTTAAGTGGGAGAAACACCAGATCATCTTCGCCAGCCCCAAGTGCGCGCATGGGCAATATCGAAATCCCTGCACCGGCGCGCAGAAGTGCGAGCAGAGAGGCGGTATTGTGGACAAACAGCCTCGAGCCCGCGCGCATGGTTTCAAATGCGGGGTCGTTTATCTTGTCACATAGGCCGTTGGCGATAAGTGTTTCTTCAGTGATGTCGGCCCAAGTTAGGCTGTCCCACCTCGGGGCAAGGGGATGGTCCGCGCGGCAGACTACCCCGAAGGGGTCGCAGAAGAGCTCAAAGCGCTCAAAGCCTGCGCGTTCGGGGAGGGCGGCAATACCGATATCTGCTCGGTCGGCTTCCAGCTCGGCCAAGACCCCTGCGCTGTCCAGATCGCGGAGTTCAATGGAAACATCGGGATAAAGCTCGCTGTAGGATTTTATGATCTCAGGCAGAACAGTCTGCGCAACCGAGGGTGTCACGGCAAGGCGGACTTCTCCATGCGTAGCTTGCGCCAGCCCTTCGATGCGCCGCACTGAGCGCGCGAAATGGGCGATCTCTTGTAAGGCTTCAGTCAAGATTGCTTGCCCGAGCGGTGTGAGTTTTGATTTGCGGCTGCCGACAAAAAGCGGGGCGCCCAAGTGCTCCTCAAATTGCTTAAGCGCCATTGAGACTGCAGAGGGCGTGCGCCCCAGAGCGTCTGCCGCCATAGAGAGTGAGCCTGTTTCAGCCACCGCACAAAACACGCGTAAAAGATCTATTTTTAGGGTCATGCCATAATCTTGCAGGCGTGACGGGCCGTGTCTAGCGCTGCCTTGTGTTTGGATGGCGGGAGCCTATTTTCCTTGAGTGATTGACGCGTTTTCGCGTCAGCTTTTTTGCCACAATCAGGATTCATCCTGTGTTTTCGGGGGTATGCAGGACGAATCGGTCGTGCTAGCCTCAACTTATAAAATAAAAACAAGATCGAGGCAGGCAGTAGTGATGGAAACGGGCTTTAAGGGCACGTTCGTTATCTCTTGGCCGCAAATAAAAATAGACGGGCTGGCGCATGCGCCAGTGGTAGACCTGAACGTTGGGGCAACGTGGTCTTGGCAGGGAGACGCTGTGCGCGTTGATGGGCCTTCCGAGCTATTGCGGCTGGACAGAGCGGACGATGAAGCAAACCTCAGACGGCGCGCGGCGCGCATGGTGCACCGTCTCGTTGGCGCAGCGGTCAATGATAGAAGTGACCTGTTGGAAGATGCGCCACAAAATATGAGTGACAACAGTTTTGTTGTGACAGATGGATCGCACAGCTACACGGTAACGCTCATCGAGCTTGGCGCTGATGCGCAGCCATTGTTGATGTTTGTCGATCAGCTCCCTCCGAAAGGCCGCGATCTTTGGGTTGTCCATCAGAGTTTTGAGCCTGCCCGGCAAAGTGCCGAAGGGCCAGACGCGGGCGGCGTGATTTGCTTTACGCCAGGCACGCGGATTGAAACACCCGATGGGTTGCGGGCCATCGAAACATTGAGACAAGGCGACTACGTCCAAACAAAAGATGCGGGCGCGCAGGAAATCCAATGGGTTGGTCAGCGGCGGATGACGGGCGCACGTCTTTTTGCGATGCCTCGTCTGCGGCCGATCCGCTTTAGAGCGGGCGCGTTGGGGATTGCGCGACCTGATGAGGAATTGGTCGTATCACCTGAGCATCGTATGCTCGTAAAGGGGGCGATCGCACAGGCATTGTTTAACACGGATGAGGTTTTGGTGCGGGCAAAGGACATGCTCAACGATAAAAATGTCGTTGTGGATAGTCAGTTGAAAGAGGTGACCTATGTCCACCTTCTGCTTCCAAACCACCAAATTGTCTGGGCCAATGGCGTGGAGACGGAAAGCTTTCACCCTGCCAACACGGCGCTTTCGACCTTGAGTGAGGAAGACCGCGAAACCTTGTTGCAGATGCGCCCTGACTTTGAGGTTCAGCCTGAGCGCTATGGTGCTTTTGCGCGGCGCAATCTTTCGGCATCGGAAGCGGCGATCCTTGCACACGAAGCCGCATAGTGGCTTGAAGCTGAAAATAAAGGGTTTGCGCTTGACTCAGGGGCGCGCGCAGATATAAGCGCGGCTTCATTGGTGTTGGTGGCCCTCGCAAGAGCCAGCCTGTCAGGAGTAATCCAGAGGACAACGCCCTTCATAGTGGCCCATTGGGGCCTCGCTCTTAGAAGGAGATCAGCCGTGACAAAACGCACGTCTGCCAAGTACAAAATTGACCGCCGCATGGGCGAAAACATTTGGGGCCGCCCCAAGTCACCTGTTAACCGTCGTGAATATGGCCCTGGCCAGCACGGTCAGCGCCGCAAGGGTAAACTGTCTGACTTCGGTCTGCAGCTCCGTGCCAAGCAGAAGCTTAAAGGCTACTACGGCGACCTGACAGAGAAGCAATTCCGCCGCATCTTTAAAGAAGCTGAGCGCGTAAAAGGCGACACAGGCGAAAACTTGATTGGTCTGCTCGAGCGCCGTCTTGATGCGGTTGTTTACCGTGCCAAGTTTGTTGCAACAGTTTTTGCGGCACGCCAGTTCGTAAACCACGGCCACGTCACTGTGAACGGCAAGAAGGTCAACATTCCTTCATACCGCGTCAAAGAAGGTGATGTGATCGAAGTGCGTGATCGCTCCAAGCAGATCGCTGTTGTGATCGAAGCCACTCAGCTCGCAGAGCGTGACGTGCCTGACTACATCGATGCGGATCATTCCAAAATGAAAGCGACATTCGTACGCGCTCCTGGTCTTGGCGATGTGCCATACCCAGTTCTGATGGAACCAAACCTCGTTATCGAATATTACGCACAAAACTAAGCACGCGTATTTCGCAAAGCTTTATGAGAGGGCTGTGGCGGGATACCGCTGCGGCCCTTTTTCTTTGCTGGCAGCTAGAGATATCTGCCAGTATGACCTGTGAGGAACTTGGAGAGAAATATGAGCCTTACACCGCAAGCAGGGATCATGAATATCGCTCTTTATGAGGGCGGAAAGTCTAGCATTGCTGGGCATTCTGATGTTTTGAAGCTGTCTTCAAATGAGAACCCGCTTGGCCCGCCTCCCGCAGCGATGGCTGCGATCGCGCAGGCGGCCAGTGAGGTGCACCGCTATCCCTCGACCGACCATGCCGAGCTGCGCGCGGCAATCGGCCAGAGCTATGGGCTGGCACCTGAACAAATCATCTGTGGCGTCGGGTCTGATGAGGTTTTGCAATTCGTCTGTCAGGCTTATGCGGGAGTGGGTGACGAGATCATCTACACCGAGCACGGCTTTTCTATGTATCCGATCCTTGCGCATATGGCGGGGGCCACGCCTGTACAGGTTGCTGAGGCCGAACGGGTTGTGAGTGTTGATACGATCCTTGCAGCTGTGACGGAGCGCACGCGGGTTGTTATGCTTGCAAACCCTGCGAACCCGACGGGAACGATGCTGCCTGATGGGGAGCTTGAACGGCTTGCGCGGAGCTTGCCTGCGACCGTGATTTTGGTGATCGATGGGGCATATGCAGAATATGCCGAAGGCTATGATGGCGGCGCAAGCCTTGTGGTCGAGCTTCCCAACGTGTTGATGACGCGAACGTTTTCAAAAGTCTACGGGTTAGGTGGATTGCGCATTGGCTGGGGCTATGGGCCGCGTGAGATGATTGATGTCATGACGCGGATCAGACAGCCGTTTAACCTGTCAACGGTGCAGCTTCAGGCGGCGCAAGCTGCAGTGGAAGATATGGACTGGGTGCCAACCTGTACGGTTTTGAACGCGGCGCAGCGAGCGCGGCTCGCGGGGGCATTGCGCCAACTGGGTGTGGCATGTGACGAGAGCCACGCGAACTTTGTGTTGGCGCGATTTGCGGATGAGGCAGAAGCGGCAGCCGTTGACCTGGCCTTGCAAGGCGAGGGCATATTGGTGCGCCGTGTGGCGGGATATGGCTTTCCTGAAGGGCTCAGGATGACTGTGGGCAACGAGGCGCAGACGGGTCGTTTGATTGCGGCACTTACGAATTGGCGGGAGACGCAGGCATGAGCCAGACATATGAAAAGGTGGCCCTGATCGGACTGGGTCTGATCGCGTCTTCGATGTTTTGGGCCATGAAACGCGGCGGCCTTGCCGGCGAGGTGCGAGGCTATGCGCGCTCAGGCGAGACGCGTGATATCGCGCGGGAGATCGGCTTGTGTGATGTGGTTTGTGACAGTGCGGCAGAGGCTGTGAAAGACGCGGATCTCGTTGTGCTCTGTGTGCCTGTGGGCGCGATGGGCGCGGTGGCGCAAGAGATTGCCCCGCATCTCAAAGCGGGTGCGACCGTTAGCGATGTGGGTTCTGTGAAAAAGGCTGTGATTGATGCAGTCGGTCCGCATCTTCCTGAAAATGTGCACTTTATTCCAGCACACCCTTTGGCAGGGACCGAACATTCTGGCCCGCGCGCTGGCTTTGCTGAGCTGTTTGACAACCGATACACTCTTCTGGTCCCTGCCGATGGCACGCCGCTCGACGCGGTACGGACCCTGCGTGATCTCTGGGAAGGGATTGGCGCGAAGGTTGAGGAAATGGATGCGGAGCACCATGATCTGGTGCTCGGTGTTACCTCTCATGCACCACATTTGATTGCCTATACGATGGTTGGTGTGGCCGATGATTTGCGCCGCGTGACGGATAGCGAAGTGATAAAATATTCGGCGGCGGGGTTTCGTGACTTTACTCGGATTGCGGCCTCGGACCCAACAATGTGGCGCGATGTTTTCCTCAACAATAAAGACGCCACACTTGAAATTCTGGGACGCTTTACTGAAGAGCTGTTTGCGCTTCAACGCGCGATCCGCACAGGGGACGGGGATATGCTGCACGCATATTTCACGCGCACAAGGGCGATCAGGCGAGGCATTATCGAAGCGGGGCAGGATACAGACGCCCCAGATTTTGGACGGGTTAAAAAGTAATGAACAAAATTTTTAAGGCATTGTTTTTGTTGTGTTTTGCCTCTTCTTGTTCATTCTCCGGTGCTCCGAAGGCTGAAAAACAACGCGACTCAGGGCTTCTTGTGGCTGGGGCGGTCTGTGGTGATCCGTCTCTTCAGGGAGAATATGTGGGCCATGTTCCTGGCAAGATTAGCGGGTGTGGGATTAACGACGCTGTAAAGATCAGCGCGGTGAGTGGTGTCGCCTTGAGCCAAGGATCCCTGATGGATTGTGGCACGGCTAAAGCACTGAAAACATGGGTTGAAACTGGGGTTAAGCCTGCTTTTGGCAGGCATGCGGGCGGTGTGAGCTCGTTGAAAGTTGCGGCACATTACGTTTGCCGCACGCGCAACCACAAAAAAGGCGCGCGGATCAGTGAGCATGGCAAGGGCCGCGCCATAGATATTTCGGGTTTCATTATGAAAAATGGGAGCGAATACAGCGTCTTAAGAGACTATGACAAGGGCAAAGGAGGCAAAGCGATACGGGCGACTCATAAGGCGGCGTGTGGGCCTTTTGGCACAACGCTTGGCCCCGGCTCGGACGGGTATCATGAGGACCATTTGCACTTTGATACCGCGCGCTACAGCGGCGGACCTTACTGCAAATAAAAAAGTTAACGGCCCTGATTCTAGGGGGGTGAAAAGCGTGCACAACCCGTGCACAACCCGTGCACCGCCAAAACGGGATTTTGCAGTGTTAATCGAGCGCACGGTGCCGTGCGCTGGACGAGGTGAGCTCGGTTTCGAATTTTCGCTGCGCGAAAATCCGACCAGCTTGGGGGGCCAGCCCCCCAGACCCCCCGGGATATTTCTGGAAAGAAAAAGAGCGGGGAGGGTTAGCTCTCGGGGATCTCGCTTTGCAGGCGGGTGAGGAAGCTGCGCATGTATTGCGTGCGCTCTTCGGCGATTTGGCGGGCGGTTACAGTTTGCATGGTGTCAGCCAAGGTGAAGAGTTTTGTTTGAAAGTGATCGAGGACGAAGGCGGTGTCGTCTGGGTCGCGGTTTTGAGCCAGAGGATCTGTGCTGTCATAGAGCGGGCGGGCGAGCGCGCCTGAGACCA
The DNA here is from genome assembly GCF_040580765.1 of Lentibacter algarum. Classification (GTDB taxonomy): domain Bacteria; phylum Pseudomonadota; class Alphaproteobacteria; order Rhodobacterales; family Rhodobacteraceae; genus Lentibacter; species Lentibacter algarum. Next base: position 283,012 of record NZ_CP158687.1, read on the forward strand.
TGAGCATGCGCGCAAGGCCGATGGCTCCAAGGGCATCAAGGCGGTCGGCATCCTGCAGGATTTTGGCTTCAAGTGTTTTGGGATGCATATTTGCGGAAAAGCTGTGGGCGGTAATGGCGTGCTTCAGCGCGGGGATTTTGGCCTCGGGAAAACCGCAGGCGCGCGCCAGCGGGGCGGCGGCTTCGGCCGAAAGGCGGGAGGCCTCTGCACGGTTGGGCGCGTCCTTCGGCAGATTAACGAGATCATGGAAGATCGCGGCGGCATGGAGCAGGTCTAGATCAACGGGGGCATTTTCGCCTTTGGCGATGTGTTGGCAATTGGCCCATACGCGGCGGATATGGGCGAGGTCATGGGCGCTGTCTGCCGCACTATCCGAGGCTCCGACCCAATGCGTCAGGAGCGCGGCCTCGTAAGGACAGTCGCTCATCGGATCGACAGGCGCGGCGCGGGGGCGACGGGGATGAGGCCAATTTTGATATAGCCGCCTGAGAAAGTCAGTGGGATATCCAGCGTTTCTGGATTGCCAGAGAAATTGGCGAGAAGGGACAGACCCTGTTCGATTTGATCGGTCAGTGCAGCGGGCAATGCGCCTGAGGCTGTCGCCAGCGCGAGAATGTCGCGCCAGTTGCGGGCTTTGATGGTGACTGTGCCTGTGGGTGTCCCTGTACGATCCACAGAAAGCTCGCCAGCGGCGGCAAGTTTGAGCTGACCCCATTCGGCTTCGGCGAGGTGGAGCTTGATTTTTGTTGGTTGGGGCCGGCTCTCTTCAAGGGCTGTAATATCCCATGGTTTGGTAAAATCGAGAGTGGCATCGGCGCGAAAGGATGTGAGCGCCTCGGGCAGCTCGTCTGTGAGCGCTGCAGGAAGCGGCGGGGCGAGGCCATCGGCATTGAAAGCGGCGCGATAGCTTGAGGTGTTTTCTCGGGTGAGTGCAGTTTGCAGTCCAGCAATATGAATGCGTGCGCCCACTTCTGGCGTGATTGTCAGGGCTGTGGCCGCGAGATTGGCGCGATTAAAGGCGAGGTCTGTGTTGGGCTCCATGACCATGGAGGCCTGCATCTTTTCGCTCTTGAGCGCAAAGCGGGCTTCTGGCGTGCGCAATGTCTGGAACTCGGGGAAGGCCGCAATGATATGGTTGGGTTGATAGCTTAGGGCGAAAAGCTGAACGAAGGGGGCCGACCATGCGAGCCCTGTGGCGGGGTCGGCGAGGGCGGGGTCTGTCAGGGTTGTGTCAAACCGGTTGGGGAAGCCTTTGACCGAAAGGTCGGAATACTCAGCTTGCCAGCCTTCACTTTGGCGGGCGTCAAACCACACGGCGAAGCCAGCTTTGACGCCAGCGGCGCCGACGAACCAATAGCCAGCCCAGAGCGCGGCCAGAGTCACGATAAGAACGAGCAGTTTTTTCACGCGTGCACCTTTTCCCTCATGTGGTGATGGTGTTTATGGGGGCAGGCGCGCGAAGGGACAAGTGATATGACGATGTGGGTGTTTGGCTATGGGTCTTTGATCTGGAACCCTGGCTTTGAAGTGGATGAGATGCGGATTGCCACGCTTGAAGGCTATGCCCGCAGCTTTTGTATGCGTTCGATCCACCACCGCGGAACAGAGGAAAACCCAGGACTTGTATTGGCGCTCGACGAGATGCCACGGGCGCGCTGCCATGGGGTCGCCTTTTCTGTGCGGACGGGGCAGGAGGCAGATGTTCTCGCATATCTGCGCGAGCGTGAGCTGATCTCTTCGGCCTATGTAGAGCGCACCCTTGAGATTACGCTGGCCGACAAGCGCCGTGTTGAAGCTGTGACATATGTGATTGATGCGGCCCATGTGCAGTATTGCGGCGGACTTGATCTGGAAGAGCAGGCGCGGATCATTGCGGGTGCGCATGGTGGGCGTGGGCCGAACAGCGAGTATCTCTTTAACACGGCGGCGCATTTGCACGAGCTGGGGATTTCGGATTCTGAGCTCGATTCTATTGTGGCGCGCGTGAAAATGCTTGGCTGAAGGCCAAATTTTCTGAAATATTTGGTGCGTGTTGATCACGAAGGCAGCCATTGCTGCTCTTAATGTGCGTGAGCGCACCTAAAATTTCGATCACAAATCCCATCTCTTTTTGATCATGCGGCTGTGAAATCTGTGAAATATTTCAGTCGATGATTTCTTCAGTTCTGCGTAAGCACATGAAAATAATTGATAAAGTTAGACTTTACTTGGGGATTTTTCTTGGGCTCACGATTGCGTCGCGCTTTTGCACGGGGCGGTGAGCAGGGGTGTTTTGAAATATTGAGCGGCAAGGCTCAGATTGGTTGCATGCCGGACGGTGAAGACGCCGACGGAAAACAGACAGCAACCGCGCCATGAGCGCAAAACAAACATAAAGGACCACATTATGAAACTCGTATACAATACAGTCGCCGCCCTTGCTCTTACCGCAACAACAGCTTTTGCCGCAGGTGTTGAAGGCCCCGCAGTGAGCGCAGACAGCTATGTAGGCCAAGGCACTATTGGTGAAGTTGTGGCAGTGATCTCGACCAAGTCAAACAGCACACGCTCGGGCCAAGAGACAATTGACGGCAAGTTGCAACTCAACGTCTTCAAAAGCTCAGACGCTATCGTGACAGCCCCAGGCGGCGCGCACTTCCGCTAAGCCGCAGAACACCCTCTTTTTCAAATCACGCGCCGATGTGCGCATCTCAACAAAGGATACTCTTATGAAACTCGTACTCAACACAGCCCTCGCCCTTGCTCTTACAGCGACATCAGCTCTTGCACTTGGCACGGATGGCCCTGCGTTTTCGGCAAATGAATACGCCGTAGAGGCAACAGCAGGCGAACGCATCACGATTGATGCGCCCAAGTTCAACAGCAAGCGCAACGGGCAGGAAGCCACGGACGGTATGCTCCAAGTGAGCCTCTTTGAAGGCTCGGATGCGATCTCGACAGCTCCTGGTGGTGCGCACTTCCGCTAAGCCTGACTGCGATATTCCTCTCCCTCCCCCTGAAGGCGGCGCGCATATTCTGCGCGCCGCTTTTTCTTGTCGGGCGGACGTTGGCATTTTTCTTGGCTTGAGCGTGAGTTCTGCTTATGGTTGACGCAATTGAAATAAGCGTCAGGAGCCGTCACGATGGCGCATCCGGACCGTGAGGCCGAGCTGTATTTTTCGCAACCTTTGAGACAGATCGTTTTGATGCTGTTGGCGCTTGGGCTGGCGGGGTTTGTTACCCTCTTGGCTCTGCCACAGGTATTGCCTGTTTTCGAGGCGAACCCCTATCTCAACGGGTTTATCGTTTTTGTCTTTGCCGTCGGCGTTTTGGCGACGTTCTGGCAGATATATCAAATGATGCGCTCTGTGCGCTGGATCGAGGCGTTCGCAGCGGATGTGGCGGAGCGTGAAGGGGTGTTGCCGCCGTCTCTTTTGACGCCTTTGGCCAATCTGCTCAGTGCGCGGGCACATGGGAGGCAGATTAGCTCTGGCTCGGCACGCTCTATTCTTGACTCAGTGGCGCAGCGGATCGACGAAGAGCGGGAGATCACGCGGTATATTGTCAGTCTGCTGATTTTTCTTGGCCTTTTGGGCACATTTTACGGACTGGCGACGACTGTTCCTGCGCTTGTTGACACGATCCGAGGTCTTGCCCCCGCCGAAGGAGAGAGCGGTGTTGAGGTTTTTGGGCGTTTGATGAGCGGGCTAGATCAGCAGCTTTCTGGTATGGGCGTTGCGTTTGCGTCTTCCCTTCTGGGTCTTGCTGGCTCGCTTGTTGTGGGGTTGCTGGAGCTTTTTGCAGGCCATGCGCAAAACCGCTTTTATCGTGAACTGGAGGAGTGGCTCAGCTCGATCACCCGTCTTGGCTTTGCCTCTGGCGAGAGCGAAGAGGGCGGCCAGGCTGCTGTTTATGACGGCGTTTTAGAGCATATGGCACAGCAGATGGAGGCCTTGCAGGACATTTTCCGCGCTGGCGATGCGCGCCAAGCGGCAGTTGATGAGCGGCTTGTGCAACTGACTGGTGCGCTTGAACGGCTTATGGCCGAGATGGGCGATGCCAGCCCGACGTTGAGCGCGCTTGGCCGTGTGGCTGAAGGGCAAGACGCGCTGATTGGCGAATTGCGTCAGCGCAGCGGTAGCAGCACGGAAGCTGGGATTGATGCTGAGAGCCGTATGCGCCTCAGATCGATTGATGTGCAGATGCTGCGAGTTTTGGAAGAGATCAGCGCGGGGCGTCAAGAGATGATGGCTGAGCTGCGCACCGATATTGCCGATCTGGGCAAGGTACTTGGCGGGCAGGGACCTAACACTGTGCGTAAGTTGCGCGTGAGCCGCCAGACGCCAGACGCCACTGGAAACGAGGGCTAGCTTATGGCCCTTTCCCGCCGCACTGGGCAGCGCTTTCAGGCCAATATCTGGCCTGGGTTTGTCGATGCGATGACGGGGCTTTTGCTTGTTCTGATGTTTGTTTTGACCATCTTTATGGTCGTTCAATTCGTGCTGCGTGAGACGATCACGGGGCAGGAAAGCGAGATGAACCAGCTGAATGCCGAAATTGCCAAGCTGGCGCAGGCACTTGGGCTTGAACAGCGCAAGACCTCGGGGCTTGAGGCGCGGGTTGGTGAGCTTGGTGTGACGCTTGAGGCGGCGCGCACACGGGCGGGGGAGCAGGCGGCTTTGATCGCAACTTTGCGGGCCCAAACGCAGGCGCAAGACGAGGCGTTGAGTGCTGCAGAAGCGCAGATCACGGGGTTTGAGGCTCAGGTGGCGAGCCTTTTGGCGGAGCGGAACTTGGCCCAGAGCGAGGCTGAGGCTTTGCGGGCCGAGAGCGCCGACCTTAGCACGCAGAAGGCGGCTTTGGAGGCCGTGATTGCAGCGGCTGAGGCCGAAGCGGCGGCAAAAGATGAGGCGCTTGCACGGGTCGAGACGGCATTGAGCGAAGAGGAAGCCGCCCGCGCCATCGAGCTGGCGGCAGCAGAGGCTTTGCGTGCGCGGCTTGCAGCAGCGGACACAGAGCTCACGGCGATGACACTCGCGCTTGAGGCCGCGCGCAAGGATGCGGAAGAGACGCTGACCTTGCTCGCCGCGGCGGAGGCGAAAGAGGATGAGCTCGGTCAACGGATCGCGGCATTGCTGCTTGAGGCTGAATCAGAGGGTGCTGCACAGGCCGAAATGAACGCGGATATGCGTGCGAAGCTTGCGCAGGCTTTGGCAGAGAAGCTTGCGCTTGAGGGAGCGCTTGGCGAGACGTTGAGCGAGACAGAGGCGCGTGCTGTGCTGTTGGCCCAAGCCAATGCTGCGCTCTCAGAAGAAGAGGCGCGCTCAGCAGAGGCGCTGCGAGAGCAAGCCTTACTCAATCAGCAAGTCGCGGCTTTGCGGGCGCAGCTTGGCAGCCTTCAGGCGATTATCGATGATTACAAAGAGCGTGACGCCGCGAGCGATATTCAGCTTTCGAACTTGGGGCAGGATCTCAACGCGGCCTTGGCGCGTGCGGCGGCCGAAGAGCGCAAGCGGCGCGAGCTGGAAGAGGCTGAGCGGGTCAGGCTTGAGGCCGAAAAGCAGAACCTCGAACGCTATCGAAGCGAGTTTTTTGGACGTTTGAGAGACGTGATTGGCGCGCAGGACGGTGTACGCATTGTGGGCGACAGGTTCGTCTTTTCCTCCGAGGTGCTGTTTGCGCAGGGGGCGGCCAATCTGAGCGGTGAAGGGCAGGGCGAACTGGCCAAGATTGCAGGTATTTTGCGCAATGTTGTCGGAGATATCCCTGATGAGATTGATTGGGTGATCCGTGTGGACGGCCATACTGACAATGTGCCTTTGTCGGGCGCGGGCGCGTTTGCTGATAACTGGGAACTCTCTCAGGCGCGGGCGCTTTCTGTCGTAAGGTATATGGTGAATTTCCTTGATATTCCGCCCGAGCGGTTGAGCGCCAATGGATTTGGGCAGTATCAACCTATTGCGAATGGCAATTCCCCGGAGGCGCGTGCGCAGAACCGCCGGATTGAGCTTAAGTTTACCGAGAAGTGAGCTGTCAGGAAGTGGCGTAACGGAAGGCTTGCGTTATCTATCGTCCTTCGTTTGGATCCGGAAATCGGCAAGAAGTGGCTGTGACACTGATTTTTGGCGTACGAGAACCTTGTTCATTGTTATGCTGCGCCAAATTCACGAGGTAATGAGGGGGGCTGATATGCCTGCGTTGAAACCAACGAATTTTAAGGCCGTGATCAAATGGATTGGGCGTGTAGAAGACCGTGATGCAGGCTTGCGCTCAGAGCCGCTCCGCTCTGTGAGGCTTGGGTTTGACGGAATGGAAGGCGAGGCGCATGGCGGATTTACACGCGTGTCTTGCAGCCGTGTCACGAGCCAGTATCCCAAAGGCAGCGAGATTGCGAATGTGCGACAACTCTCTGTTTTATCTGTCGAAGAAATGGCGCTGATTGCGGCCGAGATGGGGCTTGAGGCTTTGCAGCCCGAGCATTTGGGCGCATCGCTGGTGATCGAGGGGATCCCTGACTTTACCCATGTGCCGCCATCTTCGCGCTTGCTTGCACCTTCGGGTGCGGCGCTCGTGGTTGATATGGAAAATCGCCCCTGCATCTATCCTGCCAAGGAAGTCGAGGCCGAGCACGCGGGGTACGGCAAGGCATTTAAACCTGCCGCAAAGCACCGCCGCGGTGTTACAGCTTGGGTTGAGCGTGGCGGAGAGATCACTCTCGGGGATGAGCTTGTGCTGCATGTTCCTGATCAACCGGTCTGGCCGCATCTGGCACAAGCGCGCCGCTGAATGAGTTTCCGATAGGCGACAGGCGCAGATTGTGGCTGCGACACTCCGCCGCTATGGGCTTTGGAAATGTCGGATTCCGCGCGCCGCTGTCTCTTTGGGGCCGATAGAAGGGCAGCAAGAGAAGCCGGATGGGAAAAAGGAATCCGCTATGAGCTATAAGTCCGACATTGAAATTGCCCGCGAAGCCAAGAAGCGCCCGATCCAAGAGATTGGCGATAAAATCGGGATCGCGAGCGAGCATCTGCTGCCTTACGGCCACGACAAGGCCAAAGTGAGCCAGAGCTTTATCAACTCTGTGCAAAAGAATAAAAACGGCAAGCTTATCCTTGTGACGGCTATCAACCCGACGCCTGCGGGCGAGGGCAAGACCACAACGACCGTGGGTCTTGGCGATGGCTTGAACGCGATTGGCAAGAAGGCGATGGTTTGTATTCGCGAAGCGAGCTTGGGCCCGAACTTCGGGATGAAGGGCGGCGCAGCTGGCGGCGGCTATGCACAAGTCGTGCCAATGGAAGACATGAACCTGCACTTCACGGGCGATTTCCACGCGATCACCTCTGCGCACTCGCTTCTGAGCGCGATGCTGGACAACCACATTTATTGGGGCAATGAGGCCGATATCGACACCCGCCGTGTGACTTGGCGCCGTGTTGTGGATATGAACGACCGCTCCTTGCGCCAGATCACATCGTCGCTCGGCGGCGTTTCAAACGGCTTTGCACGCGAAGATGGCTTTGACATCACTGTTGCCTCGGAAGTTATGGCGATCTTGTGCCTCTCCAAAGACCTCAAAGACCTTGAGGAGCGTCTGGGCAGTATGATTGTTGCCTATCGCCGCGACCGCTCGCCTGTTTATGCGCGCGATATCAAGGCGGAAGGCGCGATGACTGTTTTGCTGAAAGACGCGATGCAGCCAAACCTTGTGCAGACGCTTGAGAACAACCCTGCGTTTGTTCACGGCGGCCCGTTTGCCAACATCGCCCATGGCTGTAACTCTGTGATTGCAACGCAGACCGCGCTCAAACTGTCCGACTATGTTGTGACAGAAGCGGGCTTTGGCGCGGACCTTGGTGCTGAGAAATTCATGAACATCAAATGCCGCAAAGCGGGCCTTGCGCCTGACTGTGTGGTGCTTGTGGCCACTGTGCGCGCCATGAAAATGAACGGTGGGATTGCGAAAGCGGACCTTGGTGGCGAGAATGTTGACGCTGTTAAAAAGGGCTGTGCCAACCTTGGCCGCCATATTGGCAACCTGAAGTCCTTTGGAGTTCCTGTTGTTGTTGCGATCAACCACTTTGTGACCGACACCGAGGCAGAAGTTCAGGCTGTAAAAGACTACGTGAAGAGCCAAGGTTCTGAAGCGATTGTCAGCCAGCACTGGGAGTTTGGCTCCAAAGGCAGCGCAGAGCTTGCCAAGCGTGTGGCCGAAATTGCGGACAGTGGCGCGAGCCAGTTTGCTCCGCTGTATCCTGATGACATGCCACTCTTTGAAAAGATTGAGCGGATTGCAAAAGGGATTTACCGCGCTGATGAGGTGATTGCGGACAAGAAAATCCGTGACCAGCTTAAGCTTTGGGAAGAGCAGGGCTACGGCAACCTTCCGGTCTGTATGGCGAAGACGCAGTATAGCTTCTCGACCGACCCGAGCTTGCGTGGTGCGCCAACCGGGCACTCTGTGCCTGTGCGCGAAGTGCGCCTGAGTGCGGGTGCTGGTTTTGTTGTGGTTGTCTGTGGCGAGATCATGACAATGCCGGGCTTGCCACGGGTGCCTGCGGCTGAAACAATCCGCCTGAACGACGCAGGCGAGATTGAAGGCCTGTTTTAAGGAAAAGGGCCGGAGCACCAAGGGCATTTAGCCCCTGATGCTCCGGTCGCCGCTATGCGGCTCCATGCCTCTGGCAGGGATATTTAGAGAAAGAAGAGGACGACATGAGCGCGACGATTATTGACGGGAAGGCCTTTGCGGGCACAGTGCGCGAGAAGGTCGCGGGGCATGTGAGCCGCCTCAAGGAAGAGCATGGGATTACGCCAGGGCTTGCTGTTGTGTTGGTCGGCGAGGACCCTGCGAGCCAAGTTTATGTGCGCTCCAAGGGCAAGATGACTGTCGAAGTGGGCATGAAGTCTGTCGAGCATAAGCTTGATGTGGAGACGCCTGAGGCGGAGCTTCTGGCATTGATTGACCAGCTCAACAATGATCCTGAAATCCACGGTATTCTGGTACAATTGCCGCTGCCCAAGCACTTGAACGAAGACCTTGTGATCAACTCGATTGACCCTGCCAAGGATGTGGACGGGTTTCATATCTCTAATGTTGGATTGCTTGGCACGGGGCAAAAGAGCATGGTGCCTTGCACGCCGCTTGGCTGCCTTATGATGCTGCGCGACCATCATGGCTCTTTGAGCGGGATGGATGCTGTTGTGATTGGGCGTTCAAATATTGTTGGCAAGCCTATGGCGCAGCTTCTGCTGGGCGATAGCTGCACGGTGACGATTGCGCATTCACGTACAAAAGATCTGGCCGATGTCGTGCGCCGCGCGGATATCGTGGTGGCGGCTGTCGGGCGGCCTGAGATGGTCCCGGGGGACTGGATCAAGGAGGGTGCGACCGTGATTGATGTGGGGATCAACCGTATCGAGCGGGATGGCAAGAACAAGCTTGTCGGCGATGTGGACTTTGACAGCTGCGCGGCTCGTGCTGGGGCGATCACGCCTGTGCCTGGCGGTGTTGGGCCAATGACGATTGCTTGCCTGCTGGCCAATACTGTGACCGCCTGTTGCCGTGCCAACGGGCTTGCGGAGCCTGAAGGGCTGACGGCTTAAGACTCTGAAAATTATAGAATTTTAGGGCGCGATGGCGAAGGCTGGAGCGCCCTTTTTTGTTTGGTTTCTGATCGTTTAGTTTACGATGTCTTCTTCTTTGACGAACATGTTGGCCCATGCGCGGTCAATCAGGCTGGGTGACATCTTGTAGGGAATGCCCTCAAAGTCGCAGATGGCGCGCATCTGGTCGATGAGAAAGCCGGGCTGATAATTTGCGTAGATGTTGTCGATCGTGGGGTATTTGACCTTGAGCAGGTGCACCAAGGCGGCCTCATCGAGCTCCATTTTCTTGGAGCGGGCGACCATGGCGAAAATCTTGAGGAAGTTTTCCTGATCGGGGCCGTCGATCTTGATTTTGAAAAAGATACGGCGGAGCGCAGCTTGGTCAAAAATCTTGTTGGGGTGGAAGTTCGTTGAGAAGATCACGAGGGTATCGAAAGGCACCTCGAATTTCTCCCCCGATTGCAGCGCGAGGATATCTTTGCTCTCTTCGAGCGGAACGATCCAGCGGTTGATCAGGGCTTGGGGCGGTTCTTTTTGGCGGCCCAAATCGTCGACGATAAAGATGCCGCCAGTGGACTTGAGCTGAAGCGGCGCTTGGTAGGTGCGCGCTGTGGGATTGTAGACCAGATCAAGCATATCAAGGGAGAGTTCGCCCCCTGTGATCACTGTGGGGCGGTCGCATTTGACATAGCGTGTGTCAAAGGTCACGCGGCGGCGCAGGGAGGTGGGATCATCCTCTTCCTCATCGACGGCGGCGTGCACGATAGGGTCATAGACCGTGATCACCTGACCTGCGTATTCGATAGCGCGGGGGACATAGACTTTGTCGCCCATTGCGTCGCGAATGCCGTTTGAGATTGAGGATTTGCCGTTGCCTGGAGGGCCATACATCAAGATCGAGCGACCTGCGGAGACGGCTGGGCCGAGATGATCAAGAAGCTCGTTTGGCAAGATCAGGTGGCCCATCGCGCTTGTGAGTTGTTCTCGTGTGACCTGAATATTACGGATCGACTGGCGCTTGATCTGTTCGCGGTAGACGGCGAGCGGAACGGGCATGGCGCCGAAGTATTCAGACTGAGACAGCGCATCAAGTGTGCGCGATTTGCCTCCGTCGGTGAGCTGATAGCCCATCTCACCGCCTGCGCTTGCGTTGAGTGTGCCAGTGGCCTCGACGAGCTTTTGCTCTCGGGCCATGTCGATCAGTTCCTGCGTCACTTGACGGGGGAGGCAGATGGCGCGGGCCAGCTCGCTCACCTCGTTGATGTTTTTGCGAAACATTGTCTTGAGAGCAATGTCACGCATCATCACGTGGGGAAGCTGCATATCATCCAGCGTTTTGGGCGGGGGGGGAGCCATGACGGCTGTAGCTTGCATATTCATGTGACGCCTCAGTCTACTCGTTAACATGGGCCAGTCTTGTGCCAGCCTTTTGAACCGAGTTTAGCGGCCCTTGGCCCAAGCCCCAAACAAAAACCGTGCAAAGGCCAATATGGCCCCATAAAGTGCATAAAAAATGAAGAGGTTGTGATGCAGAACGCACAGGCAGGCCGTGTTTTGGGGCTGATTGCGGGGGTTTTCGGGGGGATTGTTGTCTTGGCAGCCCTGCGCGGCGGGTTTGATTTTGCCAAGCACGAAACCGATATGCTGCATCTTGTTGATCTTGTCTTGCGCCTTGAGGGCGGGGCAAAGCTTCATGAAGACGTGATGACGCCCTTGGGGCTTTGGGGGCTTTTGCCTTTTGTGGTGCTCAAAGAGGCGGGGCTTGGTCTTGGAGCTGCTCTTAAATGGGGGCAGATTTTAGTGGCAGGGCTGCTCCTGCTCCCGACAGTTTGGGTCGCTGTGAGCCGCTTTCGCACCGTGCCATTGGCTCTGGCGTTTGGGGCTGTGGTGCTCTTTTTGGCGGCGGGGATGGTGTATGGCGGCGATGATGTGAAGCTGTCGCTGTCAATGCATTACAATCGCTGGGCTTGGGCGGTTGTATTCTTGCCTCTTGCTTTGGTGATCTTGCCTGCGGAACGCGAAAATGCTCTGGCGGACGGGGCCGTGATTGGCGCGGCGATGGCGGCTCTGGTTTTGATCAAGGCGACCTATTTTGTGGCCTTTGCACCTGCTGTGGTCCTTGGACTTTTGCTGCGCCGTCAGGGGCGGGTGATTGTGATATCTGCGGCTGTTGGCCTTGGACTTTTGGGGCTGCAAACGCTCGTTTCCGGTTTTGGCTTTTGGCAGGCGTATCTCGCCGATCTGCTTGCTGTTGCGCGCTCGCCTGTGCGGCCTGCGCCGGGACAAGGCTGGGCGCAAGTGATGTTGTCGCCCGCATATGCGGCGGGGACATTGCTGGCCGTTGGCTCGGTGCTCTGGCTGCGCGGACGGCTCAAAGACGAGCCTGCAGGGCTGATCCTTGCGGTTCTGCTGCCAGGGGCGATTTATGTGTCTTATCAGAACTTTGGAAACGACCCTCTTTGGCTTCTTTTGTGGGGGCTCGTGCTCTTTGTGTTGGCGCAGGGGCAGGAAAAAAGGCGCAGCCTCGGTCTGATGGGTGCGCTCGCACTGGCGTTTGTGGCGGCGCCAACGATCAATATTGCGATGAGCCCTTTGCGGCATATCTTGCAGCCGCAGGCGGCGTTTGAGCCTTTGATGGCGCGTCACCCTGATCTGCGTGGCGTGAGCGTTCGGTTTGAGCGGCCATTGGGGACTTATGCTTTAGACGCCGAGGACCGTGTCTGTACGCTTGCGGGCGGCTCTGTAGCACATATGCGCGCCATGGCGGCACGGCTTGAGAGCGCAGGGCTTGGTGGACAGCCCACCTATGTGGCGGGGCTTTTTAACACGCTCTGGCTCTATGGCGACTTTGAGCCGCTGACAGACGGTGCGCCTTGGTATTATGGAGGTTTGCCCGGGATCGAGAACGCGCGGCTCTTTGTGCTGCCTGAGTGCAGCTTTAAACCCGAATTTAAGGCGCTTGTGATGGAGGAAATTGCGGCTCGCGGGATCGTGCTTGAACCAATCTATCAAGACGACCTGCTCGCGGCGTTTCGGGTTCAGCTTCCGAAGTAAGTGCCCATGGCGATATAGAGCGCGAGGGTGCCGCCAAGACTGAGGCCCATCGGGAAGTCAGACCCGACGTTCCAGCTTTTCCAGTCTGGCGCGAGGTTGCGCAGCTTGGTGTGTTTGGCGAGGCGATGTGTGACAAAGGCGGCAAGGAGATTGGCCGCATAGAGCGCCATAAGAATGCGCAGATCACCCAAGGCGATAAAGGGCGCGGCGGCGGCGGCAAACTTTGCATCGCCCGCGCCCATTGCGCCTGTGGCGTTGAGCACGATACCCACCAGAAGCACAACGACGAGCTGCGCCAGCCGCCAGAGATAGTCAGGCCATGGCATGACGAAGAGGCCAAGCAGAACGAAAACCAGCGCGAGGGCGATCACGGCTTTGTTGGGGATTTTCATGGCCCGTAGATCGTTCCACGCGGCCCAGATACAGATGGGCAGCACGAATGGCAGAAAGAGCCATGCCGCGAAGGATGTCTGCTCCATCATCGGCTTTAGTTGCTGACGTTGCTGTCAAGCGCACGCAGGGAGCGCACCGCTGCTTCAAAGTGCTGCGGATGTGTGTTGATGGCTTCTTGGAGGAGGCCTTTGCCTGTCTCGACATCGCCTTGCTTGATGGCCGATAGGCCAAGAGTGTGCAAAAGCTGGGCGCGTTCGACCTGAGACATCGGGATGACGGGCAGATTATAATCGCGCTGAGCGCCACGGGCCAGAACCATGTTGTTTTTGGCTGTGAAGAGCGAGCTGTCTTGGCGGATGGCGTCAGCGAACAGGCGTTCGGCTTCTTTGAAGTCACCACGGCTGAGCTTGGAATAGCCCCAGTTGTTCAAGACGCCTGCGGGACGGGTTGTGAGGCCCACGGCTGTTTCGTAAAAGCTGTCTGCTTTTTTCCATTCTTTGTTGCTGTCGGCCACCATAGCTTCAAGGCGGTAGCGCTTGAAGGTTTCATAAGTCGGGGGGACAGCATCAAGCGTGGCTTCGGCTTTGGGCCAGTCACCTGCGCGGAGAAGGGCATCGGCGTAATCGACACGGTCTTCATCGGTTGCGCCGTCTAGTTTCATCAGGCGCTCATAGACGGGAACGGCCTCTGTCGGACGTTTGGCGCGGATCAGAGACTGACCAAGACCACGGTGAAGATCGGCGCGATCGGGGTTTTCGGCGACGGTGCGCTTGAAATAGTTGACCGCTTCATTGGGGTCGGCGACCGTGAGCATTATGTCACTCAGGTTGCTTTCATCGACTACATTTACGTCTTGAAATGCGCGGTTGACCTCTTGGTCACCTGACTTCTGGCAGCCAGCAAGCGTGGCTATGCCCAGAAAGCACATGGAAATTACTCGAAAATGGCGCATTTGCCTGCGTCCTTTTACTGCCTCGGCCTCGTCATGGTATCGATCGTATCAGAAAGTCGCTGCTTCCGCGCCGTACCAATTTATATTTTTGCTCTTCGTTGCTCTCTGTATAGTCGGAATTCTCCGATTTTGCGAGTGCTAAGCGTAGATTATCGCGAATTGAGTCACTTTGGCCATCATCGAGTGCATAGGCCTGCTGAAATATTTGCGCGGCTTCGGCAAATTCGCCACGCTCCATCAGGATCACTCCTAAATTGTTCCAGGCTTCGGGAACGGCATCGTCTTCTTCAATAGCGCGGCGCAAGAGCTTCTCGGCCTGCCCGAGCCGCCCGAGACCGATATTGGCGGAACCCAGTGCACTCAGCACATCGACTGTCATACCTTGCGCGGCTGCGGCGCGGGTAAAGGCGCGTAGGGCGAGCTCGTATTCGCCCGCGTCCATGAGGCGGTGACCAACAAGCAAGCCATCCACGGCCTCAACGCCAGCCTTGCGGCCCGGCGCGTAGGGGCTGTCTTTGGATGCGCCAAGGCCGCCTGTTGAACAAGCGGCCAAAGCGAAGAGAAGAGGGGTGGCCAGTAAAAGCTCGAACCGGCGGTGTGTCATGAAAACCCTACATGTTGCCCAACTGCGTGATGCCGTGAACCGAGGGCCCGACCAGAATGATCAGGAGCGGCGGCACCGTCAGCATCATTGTGGCAAGTGTCATCTTGGTTGGCAACTTGTTCGCGGCTTCTTCGGCACGCATCACGCGTTTATCGCGCATTTCGGCAGAATATACGCGCAACGCATCAGACATCGGCGTACCGAAGGCCTGAGACTGGTTCATCACCGTCACGAAGCTTGAGATATCTTGTGACCCGCAACGCTCGGACATGTCGTTGAGAACAGTTGATTTGTCTTTGCCTGCTTTCATTTCGTTGGCGACGATGTCAAGTTCGTCGGCCAGATCGGCGCAAGAGGGGCGCACTTCTTTACCGACGCGGATGATCGATTGTTCCATAGACTGACCTGCCTCGACGCAGACGAGCATCATATCAAGTGCGTCGGGGAAGCCGTTGGTCAAGGCTTCTTGACGCGTTTGCATGCGTTTGGTGACCCAATATTTGGGGAACATGTAGCCTAAGGCACCTGGTCCAAGGATATAAAGGATGGTTTGCTGCATGGTGGTTTGTTCGCCTTGCACGAACATCACAAAATACGCCACGCCGAGCACAAGGAGGCCGATGCCGCCCGCGAACTGGGCAAAGTGGAAGTAGCGCACGGAGTCTTTTCCGCGGTAGCCCGCCTGCATGAGCTTGAGCTTCATGCCAGCCAGTTCATCTTCGTCTTGAGGCTCGAGGAAGTTTGCGTATCGCTCCAGCTTTTCGTTGTGCTGGGCGGTGCGCAGTTTTTCTTTCACTTCGCGAGCGTTTGATGGCAGACGCGTGTCCCGCTTGAGCCGCTCCAGTGGATCGCGCTTTTCGGCCATGATCATCGAGATGGCGATCAGAACGAGGAAGAGCCCCAGAAGGCCCACTGCGATGAGCGGGCCAAACGGGCCTAGAGCCCCTGTGAGTGTATCGATCAGCTGGTCCATGTCTGGCTCCTAAACCTTGATGTTTGTCAGCATGCGCATGACAAAGAGGTTAAGCGTGAGGAAGGCGGCCACAAAAATACAGGCCGGAATAAAGTAGGGGTGGTCCATAACCTCGTCATAATAGTCAGGCTTTGACACGTTGATCACGATCAGAGCGACAATGGGGAAGGACGAGAGGAACTTGCCCGACCATTGCGCCTCGGCGGTGATCGCTTTTACACGACGGAAGAGGCGGAAGCGGGCGCGGATCACTTGCGCAAGACCAGCCAGAATTTCGGCCAAGTTACCGCCTGATTGCTGCTGGATCGTTATGGCAACCGCCAGGAAGCGCAAATCCTGAAGGCCAATGCGCTCGGCCATATCCTTGAGCGCTTCACCCACATCGCGGCCATAGGCGCTTTCATCGGCGATGATGCCAAACTCTGTGGCGAGCGGGTCTTTGATTTCTTTGGACACGATTTGCACGGCAGAAGAAAACGGGTGACCCACACGCAGGGAGCGCACCATGAGCTCGACGGCGTCAGGGAGTTGTTCTTCGATCATCGAGATGCGCTTTTTGGCTTTGGAATTGACCCAGAAGAAGATCCCGCCGATGCCCATAATGGGCGCAATTGCGGCGCGGATTGCTAGGGTTGTGTCGGTTGCCAGTGTCAGGCCGAGAAAGGCGACAACGGAAACACCACCCATGAGCATAATCAACTGAATGGGCGTGAAGGCCAGTGCGGCTTTCTGGGCTTTGGACGCCAAAAGCGAATAGAGCGGAATGCCCATCGACTTTTTGTGCTGGTTCATCTCCTTGCGGAGTTTGTCCATCACATCGGCGCGCTTGTTGCCCTTCTGGATCATCTCGAGGCGGCGGTTCACTCGGCTGTTGAGCGAGATCGAGCGGCCAAAGAGCGTCAGATAGATGCCTTCGACGAGCACGAGCACGCCGATAAAGATCAGACCGTAAATCAGGGGTTCTGCGCTGATGGCCATGGGGCTTACTCCGCTGCGACTGGTTCAAAGAGGGTTGCGGGCAGATCATAGCCCCAGAGGCGGAAGCGCTCGGAGAAGTGCGAGCGAACGCCTGTGGCTGTAAAGTGACCGATGATTTTGTTGTCGGGTGTGAGGCCGACACGCTGGAAGCGGAAGATTTCCTGCATCGAAATAACGTCGCCTTCCATGCCGGTGATCTCGGTGATCGAAGTCATGCGGCGGGAGCCGTCTTGCAAGCGTGAGGCCTGCACGATCAGGTTGACCGCCGAGGAAATCTGGCTGCGTACGGCCTTGAGCGGCATTTCGATCCCGGCCATGGCGACCATGTTTTCCAGACGCGAGATACCATCGCGCGGGTTGTTAGCGTGGATCGTTGTCATGGAGCCGTCGTGGCCTGTGTTCATAGCTTGAAGCATGTCGATAACTTCTTCACCGCGCGTTTCGCCCACGATGATGCGGTCGGGGCGCATCCGAAGGGCGTTTTTTAGGCAGTCGCGGGGGGAGACTTCGCCTTTGCCTTCCACGTTGGGTGGTCGGCTTTCCATACGGCCCACGTGGGTCTGCTGAAGCTGAAGTTCGGCTGTGTCTTCGATTGTCAGGATGCGTTCGTCATCGGCGATGAAACTTGAAAGCGCATTGAGCGTGGTTGTTTTACCTGAGCCTGTCCCGCCTGAGACGATCACGTTGAGGCGGGTTGAGACGGCGGCCTGAAGATAGGCGGCCATCTCTTCAGAAAAGGCTCCGAAGTTCACCAGTTCGTCGATGCCAAGTTTGTCTTTTTTGAATTTACGAATGGAGACGAGCGAGCCGTCAACCGCGATGGGCGGAACCATCGCGTTAAACCGTGAGCCGTCTTGCAAGCGCGCATCAACGTAGGGATTGCTTTCATCGACGCGTCGGCCCACGGCGGAAACAATCTTGTCGATGATCCGCATCAGGTGCTTTTCGTCTTTGAAAGTCACATCCGAGAGCGTCAGCTTACCGTTGCGTTCCACGAAAATCTGCTTTGGGCCGTTTACGAGAATGTCGTTTACCGTGTCGTCTTGCAGAAGGGTTTCGAGCGGGCCGAGACCTTTGACTTCATCAAAGAGTTCTTTGTTGAGCGTGTTTCGGTCATCGCGGTTGAGCACGACGTTTTTGCCAGCGAGCACCTCATCGGTGATGGCGTTGATTTCGGCGCGCAGATCACTTTCTGTTGCGGTGTCGAGCGCGGCCAGATTGAGGCTGTCGAGAAGCTCGCGGTGAAGCTCAAGTTTGAGCTCGCCAATGCGCTCGCGGCGCTTGGCTTCTTTATCAATGGGTGCGGCCTGTGCAGGCGTGCCTGATGTGGGGCGGCGCAGGCTTGTTTTGACTTCTGGGGCAGGTGCGGCGGCTGCTGGAGCCGGCGCATTGGCCGTTGCTTTTTGGGGGAGGGCCGTAACGCTGGCACCTTTGGCGGCAGCAGCGGGGCTGTCTTTTTTGTAGCGTGAAAACATTGTAGCGCCCCTTTATGCAGCTTTGGCTTCAGACTGGCCGAGCGCGTGAAGCTCGCTGGCCAGTTTGGCGATTTCTTTGCGCAGCGGATTTTTTGCGGCAGAGCTGGCGAGGGGCAAACCGTGATCTGCACCCTGTGTGACGGGCTTGCCGCCATCCGAAAGGACCACTTCGATCTTGATGTCGAGGCTGTCGGCCATGCGCTTTATACGCGATTTGCCGTTGAGGTCGGTGAACTTTGGTCCGCGGTTGAGTACATAACGCAGCTTGTCGGCGGGAAGATCCTCGGCTTGAAGCGCGCGCACGAGGCGGAGTGTGTTTTGAGCCGAGCGCATATCAAGCTCAAGCGTGGCGAAATAGACCGCCGCTTTGCGCAGGACCGCCTCGGACCATTGTACAAGGGTCTTGGGCATATCAACGATCACGTAATCAAAGTGTGTTGCGGCCATATCAAGCACGCGGGTCACATCGTCTGATGTGATCAGGTCAAGCGGGATCATATCGGACGGGGACGTGAACACGCTGAGGCGGTCTTCAAAGCCCACCAGTGCGTATTTGAACATTTCGTCGTCCATGCTTTCGGTGTCTGTCCAGAGCTCAAAAACGGGCTCAAGGCGGGGCAAATCCAAATAGGTAGCAATTGAACCAAACTGCAGATCGAGATCGATCAGGCAGACTTTGGGCGGATTTTTCTTATCCACTGTGGCCAGTTCCCACGCGAGGTTGACGGCAAGAGTTGTGGCCCCTGTTCCGCCTGCAAGGCCGTGGGTTGCTATGATGACGCCTTCTTTTTTGCCAGGCCCAGCTGCGACGGGGGCTGCTGCCACTGAGACAGGGGCAGCTGGTGCAGGTGCGGGCGTATTGAGGCGCTCGATGGCGGCGTGAAGCTCGCCTTCGGGAAGGGGATAGGGAACAAATTCATCGGCACCGTCGCGCAAGAGCTGGTGCAGCGCAGTGGGCGTCACATCTTCGGCGATGAGGACGACATTGATGCCCTTGGATTTGGCGGATTTTATGATCTCGCTGAGGAATACAGTTTTGTCTTCGTCCTCGGCATCAAGCGCCATAGCGATAAATTCAAGCGCCTTTGCTTCGGGCTGTTCAAAGAAATGACGGGCTTCTGCGAATCCGATATCGCCCCAAGCCTCACCGAGGGCGCTCTCCATGTCTTCGATAAGAAGATCGAAGTTTTGAACATCACGACTCACCGTGACGGCCTTGAGCGGGGGGAGCTCTTGGAGTGTTTTATCCGAATGCGTCATTGCCTCATTCCTCATATATGAGCGTTCAGGCGGGCTTTTTGCACCGATTATCCTGCCGCTCGGCGCCTTGCTCTACGCAAGACACACAACTGCTTTTGAGGGAATATTGCTTTAGACTGGGGCAGAATTGGGGCCAAAACCCTGCATTTCTGCGATTTGTTTCCGAGATTGGGGGAATGTTTCGAGGCTTGTGCCTCTGGGCAAAAGGCAGAGCTGGGGGCTGCTCTGCCTTGAGATTTTATTATTCGGTTGTGGCCAGATCGCTGCCAGTAATGCCTGTCAGCTCGGTCTTGGCTCCAGCACCTGTCACGTAGTCGCGATAGATAATTTGAGCGTATTTGCCATCCAGAACCGACTGATGCGCGCGCACAAAACCTGACACTTCGGTCACGGCGCGGCGATTGCGCCGTTCGCGGCCTTCGGTGGCAACGAGTGGCTGCGTTTCGCCAAGCGATGAGACAGCCTCGAGGCGGTCACGGCTGATGCCCTGTGTCGACAGGAAGGCAACGACCGCTTTGGCGCGGCGTAGACCAAGGGTTTTATTGTAGCCGTTTGACCCAGGTGCGTCGGCGTGGCCGAAGACACGGAACGTGATTTCGGGGAACTGACGGATCCAGTTGGCTTGCTCGCGCAGCGCGTCTTGTGCGCCAGCGTCAAGCTGCGAGGAATTGAAGGCGAAGTGAACTGTTGTGATCACTTCGGCTGCAAATCTGTTTGCTAAATCAATGGCATAGGACTTTTCGCCTGACATGATCTGAGTATTGTTCATGGTTGCGTTGCCGAAGTCCTGACCGCCCAGAAGCACACCAGCTTCGCTTTCAAAGCGCATCATGGCTGGGTTGTTTGAGCAGGCGGTCAGCGCGGTGCAGGCCGCCAGAGCGACCAATGCGTTTCGCGTTATTCGTTTTTTCATAAACCCCACCATGTCCCTTACTCCATCACATAACCATAAGAGCCGTTGAAGTCTTGTTTTGCAACCTCGCCGACAACACCGCCTTGTTCACCCGTAGTGGCAACGCGGCCGTGCAAGAACAAGTCTTTCTCGGACGGTGGGCGCACACGGTCTGTTGGAAGCGCGAGGGCTTCGCCGCGGGTGGGTGTGACAAGGTGGGCTGTGATGATAATCACAAGTTCAGACTGTTGGCGGTTGTAATCGGCGCTACGGAAGAGCGCACCGAGGATCGGCAAGTCACCGAGCCAAGGCACTTGGCCTGCACTGTCGCGGAAGTCATCTTGCAGAAGACCTGCGATTGCGAAGCTTTCACCATCGCGCAGCTCGACTGTTGTTTTGGTTTCGCGGCGCTTGAAGGCATCTACAGTGAAGTTGTTGAACGTTGCGCCATTGTTCGGGTCAATCGATGATACTGCCGCTTCCAGCTCGAGGTTGATGAGATCGCCATCCACCACGCGGGGGATAAAGTTCAGCTCGACACCGAAGGGCTTGTATTCGACGGTGACAGAGCCGCTGTCTTGGGCCACAGGAATTGGGTATTCGCCACCCGCGAGGAACTTGGCCTCTTGGCCTGAAAGTGCCGTTAGGTTTGGCTCGGCCAATGTGCGCACGACGCCTTTTGTCTCGAGAGCTTCGAGTAGGACACCGACTTGGACGGAGCCTGCATTGAAACCAAATAGCATAGCGCCGTTGTTTTCATTGATGCTGGGCACTGCGCCACCAAGGGCTGTCGTGATACCGCCTGAGTTGTTTGTTGTGTTGGTACCGCCGTTGAGGCCAAGATTGCCGCCTGCGGCGCTGCCATTGAGTGCCAAAGATGCGCTAAGCGATTTGGACACTGTGCGCTGCATTTCGGCAAAACGTACTTTCAGCATCACTTGCTGGATGCCGCCGACAACCATCAGGTTTGAGACCCGCTCGGGCGCGTAGCGCTCCGCTAGGTCAAGAGCGCGTTGGAGACGCGCCGCGGAAGAAACAGTACCGGAGAGGACAATGCCATCATTGGCGGTGCGCACTTCGATTGTCTCGCCGGGAAGAATTTGGCGCAGACGCTCTTTGAATTCGGAGATGTCAGAGGCGACGCGCACATCAACGTTGGTGATGAGGCGGCCATTGGCATCAAGAAGGGTAAGTGTGGTCAGGCCAGGAGCCTTGCCGAGCACGTATATAGTGCGATCTGACAGTGACGAGATGTCTGCAATGGCTGGGTTTGCGATGCTCAGCTCTGCGAAGGGCTGATCACTTTCGACCACGACGGCGCGGTTCATCGGGACTTCAAGCGTACTTGATGTGCCACGTTTTACCACGCGCAGGGACTCTGCCACGCTAATATTTGGAACTGTCGCAAATGCTAACGCAAAGCTTGCGACGGTTGCTTTTAGAATTCTGCTCAATTTCATTGTGACCTGCCTCTCTGATCACATTATTTTATGGGCTTTTTGCCCTTTATTATCGCGACCATGCTTTAGTTTGGTTTTTTTTGCAAGAATCAAAGGTTTCAAGGAGTTTGTTTATGTTGATCTAGTGCAACAGACCCTCAGTACACCCATGATACTAAGATGGGGCCCTGCCAGCGCTGGACCCCATGATGATGTGTTTTTGAGTATATCTACCACATTAGTTTGTGCATGGGATCTCGATTTCAACGACTTCCGCGCCGCGGCGTGTACGGATGGTACAGACCTCTTTTTCTTGAATGGCTTGCGGTGTTTCCGCTTCCACCAGTCCGAGAAGGGCGTTTTGGTCTACTTCGATCACCTCATCTGTGCGGGCATCGCCAGAGCCGACAAGCGCCAGCGAGAGCTGACCTGTTGACTGTGCTTGCGCAAGTGATGCGACTTGTTGGGCGGACGCTGCGACTGTCACTGTACGGGCAATGCCTGACTTTTCGACTTCCTCATTTGCAGATTGGTCGATCGCAATCAGTGGGAGGCTGGACTGGATCAGCTTTGTGACTTCGGCGTTGCGCTGGTTGCTTTGGACACGGCCTGTCCAATAAACATCTACTGAGTGGCCAGGACGTAGGAAACCTGAGACGCCTGAGGATACGTTGACTTCGATTGTGAAGGCGCGTTCACCTGGCTTGAGCAGGGATGTGAGGCCTGCTGGTTCGCCTGCTGTTGTGAGTTTGACAGCGAGAATGGCTTCACCTGGCTCGATCGAGCGGAGCACAGAGCGGGGCTTGTCAAAGCCTTGTGGGAATAGCTCAGCCGGAACTGTGAAAGCGCCTCCTGGTACGGAGTTGCGCGGCCATTGAACAAGGCGCACATCTTCGGCGGCGAGGGTGTCACCATATTTGACTGACTTTTTGGAAACGAAAATTTCGACCAGATCGACTGCGCCATTCTTTGCTTCTGCCTCTGCAAGAGCGCTGCGCGTGTTATCAATGTAGTCTTTCGCCATGTACACAGCAAAGCCCGCAAGAGCGATGCCTGCAATGAGTACCAATCCGAAAACGGCTCGCATGATGTATTCCTCAAATTTGTTATGGCGTGGGCTAAAGACCCCGCCTTGGCATTGCTCTAGCTTGTGAATGTGGCGAGAAGGTGGTGGGGCTGCGGTGATATCGTGAAAACGAAGCTGGGCTTTTGAGTGCTGTGCGTCGTTTTGATAAAACAAAACCGCCGGAGGCTCCGACGGTTGGTTTGATTTGGCGGTGGGCGAAAGGCTCTGGCTTTAAAACTCGCCTGGCTCTTGAGATCCCATGTAGTTTGATGTGCCCTCTGCCAAGTCTGATGTGCCTTGGCGCATCATTCCATAACCTGCGGCCAATAGGCCAACAACGGCGGCTGTGAGAACAACCCAGTCCACTGTGACGGCTCCGTCTTCACGTGTGAAGAAGCGTTTGAACTTTGACAACATGCGCCGGACCTTTCGGGGAGAATGGAGTTTGGAAGAAGGAAGTCGCGCCACCCTGATAGGCGGCGCGACAGCTCAAGTCAGCTTAGTTGAAGCTGCCTGGGTTTTGTGAACCCATGTATGTGTTTGTGCGTGATGTCAGGTCTGACGCACCAGTCTGGATTGAAGAGTAAGCTGCAACTGCGAGGCCAACTACGGCTGCTGTCAGAACAACCCAGTCAACTGTTACGGCGCCGTCTTCGTCTTTGCGGAAGTTTTTGATAAATTTCATCATGGTATGTCCCTCCAAAGGATCATTTAGGTTTACATTACCTTGTCGGTTGTTTGATGCGCCGCTCTCTCTCTTTGGCTCATCACCGTCTCGGTATGGGCAGATATAGCCAGTTGAAAGCGGCAGGAATTGGGCACGATTTGAGCAATTTTAGTGCTTTTAAAAGAATCTAAGCCCTATTTGATTAAGTGTATGATTTTAATCATTTAAATGATTTAACTTTTCTCTAAAATCAGCAGCATTTCCTTCGGGAAGGGCAATTTTAGCGCAAATTTTATGTGAAAATACCTGCGAGGCTGGCCGAAATCGAAAGATTCTGCGATAGTTTGCGAAAGTAACAGGCAGAGCAGAACGCAAAAATGCGGGCCCTATATGTAATGAGTCTTGTCGCACTTGTAAGTGCGCTCCCTGTGTTGGCTGATGAGCCAGCGCAGTTTCGCGAATTCACCTTCAAAAAGGTGAAGCCGCCGAAGGCTGGTTCGAAGAACAGGATCAATATTCAAATCGAAGCCGCCGATCTTGAGCGCCAGCGCGGCAAGAGCAGCAGCCTTGTACAGCCAGCGGCGCCCAAGCTTGCCGAGCCCAAAGTGGCGAACGTGCCGCCCCCAACGCAAAAGACAGGCGCGTACGCGTGGTTTTGGGACAAGATTTCTCCACACATGGATGAGAGTGCGCCGGGGCGGCTTGCGCCCGCACTTGTCAGTGTAAGCAATGGGCCTGGCGGTAAGACAGTGAGCACACCGAGGCTTGAGACCTTGCGCGGGATTGTTGAGACCCGGGGCGCTGATATCTTGAAGGCGACAATCGGAACGGAAGTGTCGCCTGCGCTTGTACTGGCCGTGATCGCGATTGAGAGTGGAGGACGGGTTGACGCTGTGAGCAGCGCTGGTGCGCAAGGCTTGATGCAGCTTATGCCTGTTACTGCGGAGCGCTTTGGCGTGGCGGATGCGCTTCAACCTGCCGAGAATATAAAAGGCGGTGTCGCCTATCTTGATGTGCTGATGAAGCAGTTTGACCGTGACCCTATTCTTGTGCTGGCAAGTTACAACGCGGGGGAAAATGCTGTTAAGCGCGCAGGCGGTGTGCCTGACTACGCCGAAACGCGAGACTATGTGCCCAAGGTCCTTGCCGCGTTTAAAACAGCGAAGGGGCTTTGCCTCACGCCACCCGAGCTGGCGAGTGATGGCTGTGTCTTTAACTTCAAGATGGCGAAAGCGGATTGATGGGTTTGACTGTTTTTGCGCTGAAGGGTGGTTTGCTGCGCACGAGCCCGAGGCTTGAGTACTTTTGGGGCGCTTTGGGCGTAAATCCAAAAGCGGCTCTGGCCAGTCTGTTGACCCAGAAAAAGCCAGAAGATGTGAGCTTGCGCGTAGATCTGCTGCCGCTCAACGAAGATGTGCTTTCACAGATTGAGGCACTGAAGTCGGCCGATAAGGCTGTAGCGCTTTCGACACGGGATTACCCCGAGCTTGCGACCGCGCTGGCGGCACAGCTTGGAATTGCGCTGAGTGAGGCCAAAGGCGAGACGCGGCCCCAGAGCTGGAACGTACGAGCTTTGCTCAAGGCGATCAGGCCCCATCAATGGGTGAAGAACATTCTGTTGCTTATGCCGCTTTTGGCGGCGCATCGGTTTGACAGCGGATCACTGCTGCTGGCACTGCTCGGCATCGTGGCTTTTTCGGCGGCAGCTTCTTCTATATATGTTGTGAACGATCTTGTGGACTTAGAGGCCGACCGCCTGCACCCCAAGAAATGCAAGCGCCCTTTTGCCAGCGGAACTGTACCTCTTACTGTCGGAATGCTTACGGGGCTTGTGCTTGTGAGCGTGGCGCTGGGCGTGGGCGCATACCTTGGGCCTAAGTTTCTGGCGATTACGCTGCTCTATGTTTTTGTGTCGGTCGCTTATTCTATGCGGCTCAAGAGGATGCGCTGGGTCGATATTATTTTGCTCGCCTCTCTCTATTCTGTGCGCGTGGTGGCAGGCGCGGCCGCGGCGGGTGTGGCGGTTTCGGGGGCGATGCTGTTTTTCATCTTCCCTGTTTTTCTCACACTCGGCGCGGTGAAGCGGCTCACCGAGCTCACATTGGCGACAAACGACGAGCGTTTGCCAGGACGCGGCTATGGGCGACCTGATCGGGGCAAGCTTCTCAACTTTGCTGTTGTGAGCATGATCTCTGCGCTGCTGATCTTTTTTATATATTCACAGAGTGCGCAGGCGATGGCACTTTATCCTGATCGCTGGTTTCTCTGGCTGGCCATTCTGCCGCTGGCGGCTTGGCTCTTCCGGATGGTACGGCTTGGCTATTATGGCAAGCAGGATTATGATCCGATTGTCTTCGCCTTGAGCGACAAGCGCGGGATCGGTTTGATCCTTATCACGCTGTCGCTGATGTTTTATGCGGCAGGGCTTTGGGCGCAGTGGTTTGGCTTTTGAGCCACCTTAGATCGACATTTTCTTAAAGATTGGCTCGGGGATTGTGCGGATCACGAACATGACCAGCTGCCAGATACCTGCCGTGTAGACAATATTGCGCTTCTTGCTGAGGCCCTTAAGGATGTCGTCGGCCACGCCTTCGGATGTTGTCATGAAGGGTTGTTTGCCAAGGCCCCATGTCATGGCGGTATCGACTGGGCCGGGCTTCACTGTCATCACATGAGCGCCTGAGCGACCCAAGCGGTTGCGCAGGCCTGACAGATAGGTCGCAAAGCCCGCTTTGGCCGCGCCGTAGACGTAGTTGCCAAGGCGGCCGCGGTCGCCCGCGACGGAGCCGACGCCGACGATTGTTCCGCCGCCGCGCTCTTCCATGAGGGGAGCGAGCCTTTGCAGGAAAGTTGCTGGCCCTGTAAAACTGTCGGCGATCACGCCTTCGATGAGCGATGGATCCATGTCAATCGCGCTCTGATCGGGCATGGAGCCGAGGAAAACAGCGCAGGAGAGCTGGCCTTCTTGGCCGCTGGCGTGGGCGAGGATCGGTTTGAATGTCGTGGCGTTGCGCGCATCAATCGGGAAGCTGGCGACTGTGCTTGCGCCGCGCGCGGAACAATCGGCGGCGAGGCGAATGAGGTCGTCTTTGTCGCGGCCCGTCAGGATGAGGGCATGGCCCTGCTCGGACAGGCGGCGGATGAAGGCACGAGCCATAGAGGAGCTTGCGCCGAGGATGATCCATGTGTCTTTGCGTGGCTCTGTCATGTCAGATGCTCCTCAGGCCTAGGCGGCGGGTCAGATCGGTTTCAAACTTGTGCTCGGGGTCGGCCTTGTTGACCTCTTCCGCCCATATGGCCCAATTGGGATACATGGCTTTGGCCTCGGCTTCGGTGGCAAGGCTGTCCTTGGCGAAATAGATACGGCCGCCTGCTTCCAGAGTCGCAGCATTGAGCTTTTTGATCAGCTTGCGCGCCTTGTCGCTTTCGCGAAAATCGACGGCCAGCGTGTAGCCTTGCATCGGAAATGACATCATGCCAGCGGCATCAGTACCGAGGCGTTTGAGCACGGCGAGGGGCGAGGCGAGGCCGCTTTCTGCGATCATCTCGACCATGGCGCGCAGTTCTGGGAGCCTGTCATCAGGCAGAACACATTGGAACTGGTGAAAGCCGCTTTTGCCATAGAGCCTGTTCCAGTTGTGGATTTTATCGAGCGGGAAGAAGAACTCTTCGAGCGGCTTTATACGGGTCTGGCCGCCGTCGCGGATGCGCAGGTAATAGGCTTTGTTGAAGCCCGAAACCATGGCTTTGGACAGGGTGAAGCGGGGGAAGTTGAACGGCACGGATTTGCTCCCGCCTTTGGGCGCGCTTTGCGGGCGAACGGCCGTGGAGCGGGCCTCTTCGACAATACCGCGGCCAAGGTTTTTGCCTTTGGCGGTGCAATCGAGCCAGCCGACAGTGTAGCGGGCCTGCGAGCTGGAGAGCAGGGCGATGTGCTCCTCCCAGTTTTCAGCGCGTTGCTCGGTAACTTCCATGCCCTCGCCTTCACAGCGCGACATCTGGAGCGTGGCGGAGGCGATGATGCCTGTCTGGCCGAGGCCACCGACTGTGGCCTTAAACAGAGCGGCGTTGCGCTTGGGGGTGATGGTCTTGGGCTTGCCTGCGACCATGAGTTTGATTGCGGTGACATGGTTGCCAAAGCTGCCATCAACGTGGTGGTTCTTGCCGTGCACGTCCATGGCGATACAGCCGCCGATGGTGGCGAAGCCTGTTCCCGGCATAACCGTTGGCATCCAGCCGAGGGGGGCGAAGAGGCGGGCCAGCTCGCCCACAGGAACGCCGGCTTCGGCCTCGACAAGACCAGTGGTGGCGTCAAAGCTCAGGATGCGGTCAAGCCGTGTCATATCGACGGCTGCACCTGTGCTGTTGAGGCAAGCATCACCATAGGAGCGCCGCGCGCCAATGGCGGGATGTGCATAGAGCTCGGCCAGAGCGGCGGCACGCTCGGGGCGGGCAAGCTCGCCTTCGGCGGAGAGCGCGCGGCCCCAGCCTGTGTAGGATTGGGTGTTCCAGAGCATTAGGTGGCTCCTTTTGCATTAGATTTTGCCTCGGCATAGGGGAAGATACCAAGGCCGATGAGAATGGCGAACCAGAGGGTGGTCAGGCGGATGACGGCTGTTGCGGGCAGGGCAACTTCAAGCGGGATACCCTCGAGGAGAAGCAGGCCGACCATGGCGGCCTCTGCGCCTCCGATGCCGCCTGGTGCCCCTGTGAGCCCGCCTGCAAGCGTTGAGAAGACAAATATCAGTACGGCGAGCCAGAAGGAAATATTGGCGTCCATCCACGTGAGCAGAAGCCAGAAGGCGTAGCCCTCGGCGAGCCAGCCTATGAGGCCCAGAATGGTGGCAAGCGTGAGGATATCGGCGCGGGAAAAGGCCTTGAGTGATCGCGCGGCGCGGCGGACGCGTGCCATGAGGCGGGGGAACAGGCCTGTGCTGTGATAAAAGAGGCCTGCGCTAACCGAGAGGAGCGCGGGGCGTGTGACGAGAACTGCACCCGCGAAAGCAAGCAGCGTTACAGGAATGGCAAAGCGGATCATCGCGCCTGAAAAGAGCAGGCCGACGGCGAGAATGAGAGCCATGGCAGCCAAGTCAGAGGCGCGATCAACGAGCACGAGGGGGGCTGTGCGTTCAAAGCTCCAACCTGTTTCGCGCTTGATCCAGCGCATGCGGATCAGCTCTCCCACACGGCCCGGCGTGACGGACATGGCGAAGCCACCAAGAAAATGACGGACGTTCTGGGCAAGATGCGTTCCAATGCCGAGGCAGCGGGTGAAAGCGTGCCACCGGACGGCGCGAAAGAGGTAATTGACGAGGGAGAGTGCCAGAAGGATGCTGACCTCGAGAAGCGAGAGCTTTCGTAACTGTGTCAGGGTTTCGTCCCAGCCTGTTGCCGCTGCCAGCGAGGCAAGACCTGTGAGGACAAGCACAAAAAGACCGCTCAAAAGCGCATAGTCGCGCCAGCGATGAAAGCCCGTGCTCTTGGGCGCTACTGGAAAGTCACTGCTCATTGTCATTGCCCGAAGGTATAGGGGCAAAATAGGGCAATTTTATGGATTTGTCGCTAAGTTTGGCCAAGAAAAAAGCGGGCCTCAAAGGAGGCCCGCTTTCTATCATGATGCTGGTCGGTTTAGACCAGTGTTGCCTGCGTCGCGGCGCGCATTTCTTCTTCGGTCACACCATCAGCAAGTTCGACGATCTTGAGGCCGCCTTCAACGACATCAAGCACACCGAGATTGGAGATGATGCGGTCAACAACGGCCTTGCCTGTGAGCGGCAGGGTGCATTCCTTGAGGACTTTGCTTTCGCCATGTTTGTTAGTGTGGTCCATGACCACAACCACACGGCCCACGCCAGCCACGAGGTCCATGGCGCCGCCCATGCCTTTGACGAGTTTGCCAGGGATCATCCAGTTTGCCAGATCGCCGTTCTCGGCGACTTCCATTGCGCCCAAGATCGCCATTGCGATTTTGCCGCCGCGGATCATGCCAAAGCTCTGTGCGCTGTCAAAATAGGCTGTCTGGGGCAGCTCTGTGATGGTCTGCTTGCCCGCGTTGATCAGATCTGGGTCTTCTTCGCCTTCGATAGGGAAAGGGCCCATGCCAAGCATGCCGTTTTCGGACTGGAGCGTCACTTCAACACCCTCGGGGATATAGTTGCTCACGAGCGTCGGAATACCGATGCCGAGGTTTACATACCAGCCGTCTTGCAGCTCGAGTGCGGCGCGTGCCGCCATTTGATTGCGATCCCACATATTATGCGCTCCGTACTGTGCGTTGCTCGATGCGTTTCTCGTGATCGCCTTGGATGATGCGGTGCACGTAGATGCCGGGCAGGTGAATGTGATCAGGGTCGAGCGAGCCAGTCGGCACGATTTCCTCGACTTCAACGACGCAGATTTTGCCTGACATAGCGGCAGGCGGGTTAAAGTTGCGCGCAGTTTTGCGGAAGACGAGGTTGCCTGTGGCGTCGGCTTTCCACGCTTTCACAACAGCGAGGTCCGCGAAAAGGCCAGTTTCGAGGATATAGGTCTCGTCTTCGCCATTGGGCCCTGTCGGGAAATCTTTGTGCTCTTTGCCATCGGCGATCACTGTGCCGACACCTGTCTTGGTGAAGAAGCCCGGGATGCCGCATCCACCAGAGCGCAGGCGCTCGGCCAATGTTCCTTGGGGGTTGAACTCAAGTTCAAGCTCGCCAGAGAGATATTGGCGCATGAACTCCGCATTTTCACCAACGTAGGATGAAATCATTTTCTTCACTTGCTTGGTCTGAAGCAAAATGCCGATGCCAAAGTCATCAACGCCTGCGTTGTTTGAGGCAAAGGTGAGGTCTTTGGTGCCAGCGTCTTTGATCGCTTGCAACAAAAGCTCTGGCAGGCCGCAAAGACCGAAGCCGCCCGAGGCGATGAACATGCCATCAAAGAGAAGGCCGTCCAGCGCTTCGGCGGCTGATCCGTAGACTTTTTTCATGGGAGAACTCCTGAGGGAAATGGTTGGCCGAGTTTTGGCGTGCGGGCGCAAAGGAGTCAATCACGGCAGGGTTTCTACTTAGTCCCCCCGCCGCTCATTTCAGTCTTTCTTTAGGGCCGTTTTCTTGGGCGCAGCTTTTTTCGCAGCGGGCTTTTTGGCTGCAGGCTTCTTCGCGGCGGCTTTTTTCTTGGGAGCGGCCTTTTTCTTGCCGCCCTTGGCTGCCTTTTCTGCGATCCATTCGACAGCCTGTTCGATAGTCACATCCGCTGCTTCGACATCTTTGGGAATCGTCGCGTTTACCTTTTCCCACTTCACATAAGGGCCATAGCGGCCTTCCATGACGTTAATCGCTCCCCCACTCTCGGGGTGTTCGCCCAGCTCTTTGAGCGGCTTTGCGGCCGCCGAACGGCCACGACCCGGGTTGGCGCGCTTCTCCGCAAGAAGCTCCACCGCGCGGTTCATACCAAGTTCAAACACATCATTTGGGTCTTTGAGATTGGCATAGGTCGGCTTTGCATCGTCCGGGAGCTGGTGCATCACATAGGGCCCGAAACGTCCAAAATTAGAGGAGATCATGCCGCCCTCTGGGTGCTCGCCGATCTGGCGTGGCAGGCTCAGAAGGGTGAGAGCCTTTTCAAGGTCCATATCGTCTTTTTGCCAGCCTTTTGGCAGCGAAGCGCGTGGCGGTTTTTTGTTTTCGGGGGTCGGCTCGCCGCGCTGGACATAGGGACCGAAGCGGCCTGACTTGAGCCAGATCTCATCGCCTGCGTCTTCACCAAGCACACGCTCGTCGCCGTCGGCACCTTCGCCCGCGATCGGGCGGGTGTAGGTGCATTCTGGATAATTCCCACAGCCGACGAAGCCGCCGGTGCGTGATGTTTTCAGGTGCAGTTGGCCTTGGCCACATTTCGGGCAGATGCGCGGATCACTTCCGTCCTCGCGCGCTGGATAGAGCTGTGGCGCGAGGGCTTCGTCGAGCACATCGAGCACTTCGGAGATGCGCAGCTCGCTTGTTTCGGCGATGGCAGCAGAGAAGTCGCGCCAAAAACGCTCGAGAACTTTTTTGTAGTCACGGTTCCCAGCAGACACATCATCAAGCTCGTCCTCAAGAGAAGATGTGAACTCATAGCCGACGTATTTGCGGAAGAAGTTCAGCAAAAATATCGTAACGATGCGGCCTTTGTCTTCGGGGAAAAGACGGTTTTGCTCTTTGCGCACATATTCGCGGTCTTGGATCGTGGTGATAACGCTGGCGTAGGTGGAGGGGCGGCCAATGCCGAGCTCTTCCATGCGTTTGACCAGCGTCGCCTCGGTATAGCGGGGGGGTGGTTGAGTGTGGTGCTGCTCGGGTGTCACCGACTTTTTGGGAGCTGCTTCGCCTTGGCTGATCTGGGGCAGGCGCTTGTCGTCATCATCAACAACAGCGTCATCGCGGCCCTCTTCATAAACGGCCATGAAGCCGTCAAACAAAACAACCTGACCAGTGGCGCGCAGGCCCACCTGTTCATCTTTTGAGCCGATTTCGACTGTCGTACGCTCCATGCGAGCGCTTTCCATTTGGCAAGCGAGTGTGCGCTTCCAGATCAGATCATAGAGCTTGGCTTGGTCGGCATCGCGCAGCTTTAGTGCAGCGGCGTCGGCCTCAAGATTGGTTGGGCGGATACACTCGTGCGCCTCTTGGGCGTTCTTGGCTTTGTTCTTGTAGATACGTGGCTCTTTGGGGACGTATTTGTCGCCAAAGCGTGCGGCAATCGCTGTGCGGGCTTCTGTTACGGCCTCGGGGGCCATGTCGATGCCATCGGTCCGCATATATGTGATGTGACCCGCTTCATAGAGGCGCTGTGCTGTGCTCATACAGGCGCGGGCACCCATGCCAAACTTGCGGGATGCCTCTTGCTGAAGCGTTGATGTCATAAACGGGGCCGACGGGTTGCGCGCGGCAGGCTTGGCCTCGACCGACGTGATCGACAGCTCGCGGCTTTCGATGGCTTGGACGGCGAGCTCGGCCTGTGTGGCATTTGAGATATCAAACTTCTCAAGCTTTTTGCCAGCAAGCACGGTGAGGCGGGCCTCGTAGTCTTGACCGCGCGCTGTGCTGAGCACGGCCTTAACGGTCCAGTATTCTTGCGGGTTGAAGGCTTCGATCTCCATCTCGCGCTCAACGATGAGACGCAGGCAGACCGACTGCACACGACCTGCGGAGCGCGCGCCTGGCAGCTTGCGCCAGAGCACGGGGGAAAGATTGAAGCCGACGAGATAGTCAAGCGCGCGGCGGGCGAGGTAAGCCTCAACCAGCGGCGCATCAATTTCGCGAGGGTTTTTCATGGCCTCGGTGACAGCGGCCTTTGTGATTGCGTTGAAGACAACGCGGCTGACAGGCGTGTCTTTCTTGATTGCTTTGCGTTTGCGCAGAGCTTCTTCCAAGTGCCAGCTGATGGCCTCCCCCTCGCGATCAGGGTCGGTTGCGAGAATGAGGTTCGGATCATTTTTGAGAGCGTCGGCAATGGCTTTGACATGCTTGCGGCTATCAACGCCGATTTCCCATGTCATGTCGAAATCGTTCTCAGTATCGACCGACCCGTCTTTTGGCGGCAGGTCGCGTACGTGACCATAAGAGGCAAGCACGGTGTAGTCGGACCCCAAATATTTATTGATCGTTTTGGCCTTGGCCGGGGATTCGACAACAACTACGGGCATAAACTTCCTCTCAAATTCGCGGGCTCTGTGGCCGCGCAAAATGTGGCCAGCGCATAGGGAATGTCAATGCGGTGATTGTGGTTCAGCCTGAAAATACAGTGAACAGCAAGCTTTCAGGGCTCATTTTACAGCTCTTTTGTGAGCATTCCACCTGCTGCGCGGCTGATCTTACCGTCAAGTTCGAGTTCCACAAGAACGGGGCCAATTGTGGCTGCAGGCTGGGCTAGATCGCGGATGAGCTGGTCTTCGGGCAACGGCGAGGGGCCGAGGCGCGAGAGGATTTGCTGATGTAAAGCGGCCGTTTCAGCCAAGCCGCGCCGCTCTGGCGGGGGCGGTGGGATGTTGAGCGAGAGTTCTGGTTGTAGTACGGGCGCGTCCGGGGCAAGCGGCGCA
Source organism: Lentibacter algarum (assembly GCF_040580765.1). Classification (GTDB taxonomy): domain Bacteria; phylum Pseudomonadota; class Alphaproteobacteria; order Rhodobacterales; family Rhodobacteraceae; genus Lentibacter; species Lentibacter algarum. The sequence goes on from NZ_CP158687.1 coordinate 316,410, forward strand.
AGTGTTTCAAGAACATCAGCGGCAGAGCGCACAAGTGTGGCGCCATCACGGATGAGCATGTTGCAGCCAGAGGCGCGGGCGTCAAAGGGGTGCCCTGGTACAGCGAGCACCTCTCGGCCCTGATCCAATGCGTTGCGGGCCGTGATCAGGCTGCCAGACTTGGCGGCGGCCTCAACGACGATAAGGCCGATGGATAGCCCAGATATCAGCCTGTTTCGGCGAGGAAAATGGCGGGCTTGTGGGGCAAGGCCCATGGGTTGTTCGCTGATCAGAAGGCCTTTGAGGGAGATATCCCGCGCGAGATGTGCATTTTCTGACGGGTAGATGACATCGACGCCCCCTGCGAGCACCGCGATTGTGCCGTGCTCTAAGCTCGCGATGTGAGCGGATGTATCAATCCCGCGGGCGAGCCCAGAGACGATGACATGGCCCTGCTCAGAGAGCTCAGAGGCCAACATACGCGCCGTGCGCCCGCCAAGAGAGGAAGCGTTGCGCGCACCGACCATGCCTATGGAGGGTTTGTTCAGGAGGGAGATATCACCGCGCGCCCAGAGCAAAGGGGGCGGATCGGCGAGATCATAGAGCGCCTTAGGGTATTCAGACGAGCCGTAGCAGATGAGCGTTGCGCCGGCGTCAGCACCACGGGAAAGCTCGCTGCGTGCCGCCTCTTCACAGAAGGTGTTGTAGCGCTCCACACCTGCCGCGCGGGCAATTTCGGGGAGGGCGTCAAGCGCGGCGGCAGGGCTGCCATGTTCAGACAAGAGACGGAAAAAAGTTGCAATCCCAACACGACGGGAGCGCAAGAGACGAAGCCACAACACCCGATCATCTTCCGTGGTGGGTGGGAGTGGGGGGTGAGTGGAAGGATGTAAACCTTCAGGCATCATGACTCCGTTCTCTTACAGAATCATCATTACCTCGCGATGGTTAACAGCTTCTGAATCGCTTCAACTTTTAGTCAAAAGCACAGCGCCAGGGTTCATAATCCCCTGTGGATCAAGAGCTGATTTAATACTGTGCATGGCCGCGAGTTTGGTGGGATCGCCGTAGCGCTCGAGATCAGCAGCTTTGAGGCGACCAAGGCCGTGCTCGGCGGAAAACGAGCCACCCATTTCGACCGTGATGTCGTGCACGATATCTTGGACAGCGCTTGCCGCCTCTTTGTAAGCGCTACGCTGCGCGCCTTTTGGAGGGTAGACATTGAAATGCAGATTGCCGTCACCAAGGTGCCCAAAGCAGTTGATCCGATAGTCGCCGTGCGTGGCAAGTGCGCTTGTGGCCCGAGGAATAAAGTCGGCAATCGCGCTGAGCGGTAGCGAAATGTCGTGGCTTGAGATGCCACCAATGTTTTTGTTTGCGATCGGGATCGCCTCGCGCAGGCCCCAGAGCTCAGCCGACTGGCCTTCGCTTTGGGCGATGATGCCGTCGTCAGCAAGACCCTCTTCTAGAGCGACTTCGAAGAGCTCTTCAAAGAGCGCCTGAGGGGTTGGCCCGCGTGCGAGGCCGAGCTCTGTGAGCACCATCCATTCTGGCGGGTCAGGCCACGGCAGGCGCTGATCTGGCATTGTTTCGGCAACGAACTCAAGCCCTTGACGATGGAGAAGCTCAAATGCGCTGATGCTTTCGCCTGCGATGTCGCGCAGGCGAGCGAGCAGTTTGAGGGCGGCCTCGGGGCTGCTTACAGCAAAAAGCGCTGTGCCGGTTTGGGCCGGGCGAGGAAAGAGCTTGAGCGCGGCGGCTGTGATGACGCCGAGTGTGCCTTCTGAGCCGATCAGCAGGTTGCGAATGTCATAACCCGTGTTGTCTTTCCGCAGGCGCGTCAGTCCGTTCCATACGCTGCCGTCTGGCATCACCGCTTCAAGGCCCAAGGCCAGATCTCGGGTATTGCCGTAGCGCAGAACGTTTATGCCACCTGCATTCGTGGCGAGGTTGCCTCCGATCTGAGCGGTGCCTTTGGAGCCGATGGAGAGGGGAAAGAGGCGGTTTGCTTGCTCTGCTGCGTCTTGCACGGCTTGGAGCGTGCAGCCTGCCTCAACGACGATGACATTCTCGGAGGGATGTACTTCGCGGACAGTATTCATGCGCTCGAGTGAAAGAAGGAGTGGCGTACCACTTGATGTCACTTGCCCGCCAACGAGGCCTGTGCCACCGCCATAGGGGATTAGCGCGATGCGGTGCGCTGTCGCAAAGCGCAAGATTGTGCTGACGTCTTCTACTGTTTTGGGTGCGGCGACGGCGGCGGCGACGCCCTGCCATTTGGCACGCGGTTCCTCAAGGTAGCGTGGCGAGGCCTCGCGCAGTGTGCCTTCGGGGAGGAGCGCTTCCAGCTTTGTCAGCAAGTCATGTGTAAGGTTTGTGATCATGGCGCTAGCCTATATCGGTCTTGCCGCGGCGGTCCATCCGCAGGGCAGCATAGAGTACATGGTTGCGCCAGCGACCGTTGATTTGAAGATAACTTTGCGCGACGCCTTCATATTTGAAGCCCGAGCGCTCAAGCAGGCCGCGCGACGGGGTATTTTCCGGAAGACAAGCGGCTTCGATACGGCTCAGGTCCATCACATGAAAAGCATGATGTACGACCGCTGTGAGCGCTTCGCGCATAAAGCCTTGGCGGGCAAAGCTCTGCCCTGTCCAGTAGCCGACTGTGGCGGCTTGGGCGGGCCCACGTCGGATGTTGTCTATTGTGATTGCGCCAACGAGTTGCTGATCAGCACGGCGAAAGATGAAAAGAGGAAGCGCAGTATCACCAGACATGGAACGCTGCGCCCAATAGACACGGTTGGTAAAGGCGCGGCGCGAGAGGTGGTCGATATTCCAGCTCGGCTCCCAGGGTGTGAGATAGGCTTCGGAGTCATGGCGCAGCGCGGACCAGCTGTGAAAGTCAGAATGAATGGGCGCGCGCAATGTGAGGCGCTCTGTCTCGAGCCTCAGTTTTTTGCGCGCCCTCATGAGCATCAGGCGGCCCGTTTCTGCAAGAGTGCGCCCAGCTCTGGCGCACCGTCGACGGGGCCATAAAGTGCAGCGGCGGTCTTGGCTGATGTGGCCATCTCGGCGCCAAAGTCGCGCACGCTCTGGCGGGTAACGGCGTCGATCTTATTTACGACTTCGTCAAGATCTGGCACGCGGCCCCAAATCTGTGTCATCCGTGCGAGGCGTTCGGCGCGGTTGGATGGGCTTTCAAGGCCCATCAGCATCCCTGCCTTCATTTGCGCTCGGGCGCGATCGACTTCGGCGTCTGACATATCGTCTGCGGCACGCGCCATCTCGGCCAGAGTGATTTCAGCCAGTTCGCCGACTTGCTCGCCTGAGGTTCCAGCGTAGATTGTCATCATACCTGTGTCGGCATGAGCGCCTGCGGAGGCGAAGATTGTGTAGCAGAGGCCACGCTTTTCGCGGATCTCTTGAAAGAGGCGTGAGGACATTCCACCACCGAGAGCCGAGGCGTAGATCTGTGCTGTGAAAATCGCATCGTCGCGATAGGTCGGACCTTCAAAGCCCAAGGCGACATGTGCTTGCTCAAGGTCTTTGACAACGCGGCGTTCGCCCCCTGCAAACAGTGCGGGTGTCTCTTTTGGAGCATTGCCACGAGGCATAGCGGAAAACAACGTCTCGGCTTGTTTGACAAGCGCATCGTGGTCGATCCCGCCTGCGGCGGACAGGATCATGTTTTCGGGGCCGTAGTATTGGCCGACGAAGTCTTTGAGATTGTCGCGTGAGAAGGCTTTGATGCGCTCGCTTGGCCCAAGGATTGTGCGGCCAAGGGCCTGATCAGGATAGGCTTCTTCTTGAAGCCAGTCAAAGATCACATCATCGGGCGTATCAAGCGCTTGGCCGATTTCTTGGAGGATCACGCCACGCTCTATCTCGATTTCGCGGGGGTCAAACACAGGGTTTACTAGGATATCGCCGATCACATCTACGGCGAGTGGTACATCGCCCGCAAGGACACGGGCGTAGTAGGCCGTGGTTTCTCGGCTCGTGTAGGCATTGATATAGCCGCCAACGTTTTCGATCTCTTCAGCGATATCGAGCGCGGAGCGGGTCTTTGTGCCTTTGAAGGCCATGTGCTCAAGGAAGTGTGCAATGCCGTTTTGCGCAAGCGTCTCGTTGCGTGCGCCTGCGGTGATCCAGATGCCGACAGAAGCCGACTGAAGGCCTGGCATGTGCTCGGTCACAATGCGAAAGCCGTTAGAGAGAGTGTGCGTCTGGATGCTCAATGCGCGATCCGTTCTTTGATAAGGGTTTGAATTGCGGCGAGATCGTTCTCGACGCGGGTGACGCGTTCTTCGCGCTCGAAGAGATCACTCATCCGAGGTGGAAGTGGCGGGCGGATGCCTGTGGCCGCTTCGACCGCATCTGGGAATTTTGCGGGGTGTGCCGTGGCTAGGGTGATCATTGGGGTGTCTGCTGCAAGGTGCTCTTCTGCGACTTTAACGCCAATCGCGGAATGTGGGCAGAGGAGTTCACCAGTTTCGGCCAATGTGCGGGTGATGGTCTTGCTGGTTTCCGACTCCGAGCAGTTGCCGCTGTCATAGCTCTCGCGCAGGGCCTGAAGTGCGCCTTGGCTGACGGAGAAGCCTGATTGCTTCAGCTCATCCATCAGTTGCGCCACAGGGGCTGCATCGCGTGCGTAAGCTTCAAACAGTGCGCGCTCGAAATTGGAGCTGACCTGAATGTCCATCGAAGGGCTTATAGAAGGCGTGACGCCATCAGGGCGATACTCTGCAGTCGATAAGCAGCGGTGTAGGATGTCGTTCTGGTTCGTTGCCACGACGAGGCGCTCAATCGGCAGGCCCATGCGCTTGGCGATATAGCCGGCGAAGATGTCACCGAAGTTGCCTGTGGGTACAGTGAAGCTGACTTGCCTGTGCGGCGCGCCGAGGGACACGGCGGAGGAGAAGTAGTAAACGACCTGCGCAAGAACGCGGCCCCAGTTGATCGAGTTGACACCTGCAAGAGAGACACCATCGCGGAAGTCAAAGTCGTTGAACATGTCTTTGACACGCGCTTGGCAGTCGTCAAAGTCACCCGTCATGGCGAGCGCGTGTACGTTGCTTTCAGATGGCGTGGTCATCTGGCGGCGCTGGACTTCTGAGACGCGGCCATGAGGGTAAAGGATAAACACATCGACGTTTGACAGCCCACGGAACGCTTCGATCGCGGCCGAGCCTGTGTCGCCAGAGGTCGCCCCGACGATTGTGATGCGCTTGCCAGAGCGCTCAAGCGCAGCTTGAAACATCTGGCCAATGATTTGCATGGCGAAGTCTTTGAAGGCGAGCGTCGGACCGTGAAAGAGCTCGAGCAGGAAGTGCCCTGAACCCAGCTGTACCAGAGGCGCGCGGGCCGCATGGCCGAAGCCAGCGTAAGCTTTGGCGATCAACTCTTTGAATTCGGTGTCTGTGAATGTCTCACCGATGTATGGCCGCATGATGGCAAAGGCTGTTTCTTCATAGGAGAGTCCCGAAAGTGCTGCTATCTCTGTCTTGGAGAGGGTCGGAATTTCGTCGGGCAGGTACAAACCTCCGTCGCGGGCGAGGCCCGTGAGCATCGCATCTTCAAAAGAGAGTTCAGGCGCTTGGCCGCGGGTCGAGATATATTTCATAGCTTCGCTTTCGCATGTCGGCGTTTGAGAAAGTAGGCGGTCATTAGCACCCAAACGGCGGCCAATCCATACCATGTGATGATGTATTCTAAATGGCGGTTTGGGATTGTGCTTGTGTCGAGAGGAAGCGGTAAGATTTGAGCGGGTTTGGGCGCTTCTTCACGGGCGACGAGCAGCACTTCTTCCGTGCCAAGCGCTTGGGCCAGAGTGGGGACATCACGGGCATACCATGTGTTGCCGGCCACATCGTTTTCAGGGGTGTATTTATCACGCTCATTCGGCCAGTGAAGATTGCCTTCGATAGAGGCGGCGCCCGCAGGGCGGGGAGTGTCTTTGGCGGAGGATAAGACATAGCCACGGTCAATTAGAAGGCGGCGGCCGTTGGCTTCGAAAGCCTGAATGATGCGGTAACCAGCACCATAATCACGAGTTGAAACGAGCACGCGGACTTCTGGACCCGTGAATGTGCCAGAGACGCGGACTGAAAGGAACTGATCTGCTGTTGCATCGGGCGCGGTGGGGAGTGCCACAGGCGCAGCTGCGATGCGTGCATCGATGGCGGCGATATAGGCGGCCTTCTCGGCTTTGCGTAAGACTTGCCAGTTGCCAAGGCTCACGAGCAGGATCAGCACGAGCACGGATAGAAGAAGAAAAGGCCAGTTTTGTTTCATAGGGAAGAAGTAGGGCGAGAGGGGGGCAAGGTGCAAGGGCTCAAACGCGAAACGCCCCGTGAATACGGGGCGCTTCTGATGAGTATAGGCGAAAGGCGCTGGGCCTTATTGGCCCCAGATGTAGATGCTGGCGAAGAGGAAGAGCCAGACCACATCAACAAAGTGCCAGTACCAAGCTGCGGCTTCAAATCCGACATGTCTTTCGGGTGTGAAGTGCCCTGCCTGAAGGCGGAAGAGGCAAACCGCGAGGAAGATCGTACCGATCACAACGTGGAAGCCATGGAAGCCTGTCGCCATGAAGAAGTTTGCACCGTAGATGTTTCCAGCAAAACCGAAGGCAGCGTGGCTGTATTCGTAGGCTTGGAATGCGGTGAAAAGAATGCCGAGGGCTACGGCAATGATGAGGCCCCACTTCATATCCTGGCGGTTGTTCTCGTGCGCCATAGCATGGTGTGCCCATGTTGCGGCAGCGCCTGAGCAAAGCAGGATCAGCGTATTGATAAGCGGCAGGTGCCATGGATCGAAGGTTTCGATACCAGCGGGTGGAAACTGTCCGTCAACCATCGGGCTCTCGGGGCCCATTGGATAGAGCGCGTGTTTGAAGAAGCTCCAGAACCAAGCAGCGAAGAACATGACTTCAGACATGATGAAAAGGACAACACCGTAGCGCAGGCCGATTTGGACAACAGGCGTGTGGTCGCCAGTGTTGCTTTCGTGAACAACCTCAGCCCACCAGCCGTACATGACGTAGAAGGTGAAGAGGAAGCCAGCGATCATAACGAAGGACGTTACATCGTGGAAGTAGAGTACAGATCCGAAGAGCAGCACAAAGCATGCAAGAGCGCCGAGCAGCGGCCATGCTGAAGGGGGTAGAATGTGATAGTCGTGATTTTTTTCGTGCGCCATGGTGTCCCTCGCCTGAGGCTAGATGTGATTAGTTAAGGTTCGTTTTTGTGCCTGTCTCAAGTGAAGCTTGCGCTTCTGGCAGGTCTATTTCGTAGAAAGTATAGCCCAAAGTGATGGTATGGACATACTGTCCTTCGCGGTCTGTGACAATCTCTGGATCAACAAAGAAGGTCACAGGCATTTGCACTCGCTCGCCAGGCTGAAGTACCTGTTCTTCGAAGCAGAAGCAGTCAATCTTAGTAAAGAAGCCGCCAGCTTCGTAGGGCGTTACGTTATAGGCTGCAGAGCCCGCAACGGGGCGGTCTGTCGGGTTGTAGGCTTCATAAAATGCGAGGCCTGTTTCGCCGATGCGCACTTCCATCTCGCGCTGCATGGGCGTGAATGTCCATGGAAAGTCGCGCTCTATTGAGGCGTCAAAGCGAATTTTGATTGTTTGATCGAGGATGACGTCCGAGCCAGTTTGGGCGGTATTGGTGACGCCACCAAAGCCTGTCACGCGGCAGAACCAGTCATAAAACGGAACAGAGGCCCAAGCGAGCGCACCCATGAGTACGACAACGCTTACGGTTTGGGCGAGTGTTTTGTTTTTACCTTCGAGTGCCATCAGTCACTTTTCTCCTGTGAAGAAGTTGGTGTGGCTGTCCCTACTGCTGCGGCTTCGGCCGCTTGTTTTTTGGCGTGTTCTTCGGCCATCGCCGCGTTTTGAGCGGTTAGCTTTACATAGGTCATGCTCATGATGAGAAGGACGAATGAGCCAAGCACAATTCCGAGGCCGACGTTGCGGCTGCGGCGACGGTTATGAATTTCGTGCTCGACGCGGGGTGCGCTGCTGTTCATGTCCAGCCTCCAAGACCGTAAGGTGCAAGGCCCTTTTCTACCAGAATGGCAACGAAATGAGCAAAAAGATAGAAGATCGAGAAGGCAAAGAAGCGCTTCTCTGTTTTGTATTCGTCGGCTTCGGCAGCGGTCTCTTCACGGCGCCAGATGTCCCACGCCCCTTTGAGGAAGATCACATTTAGCACCAGAGCAGTTGCCATATAAACGGGGCCACCAATGCTTGTGAAGCCTGTGCCCACTGCGATCGGCGCGAGTAGGATTGTGTAGACAATGATGTGCGCGCGTGTGGTTTTGCGGCCATGCGTGACTGTGAGCATAGGGACACCAGCGTCACGGTAGTCAGACTTCATAAACAGGGCCAGCGCCCAAAAATGGGGCGGCGTCCACATGAAAATCAGAGTAAACATCAGAACGCTTTCGATGCTGACGCCACCGGTTGCGACGGCCCAGCCAATCATCGGAGGGAAGGCACCCGCGGCGCCACCGATAACGATGTTTTGAGGGGTCCAGCGCTTGAGCCACATGGTGTAGACAACGACGTAGAAAAAGATCGTGAAAGCCAAAAGCCCTGCTGCGACAAGGTTGCTGGCGAGGGCCAGCATGATCACAGCAAAGACAGAGAGAAACATGCCGAAAGCAAACGTTTCGCTCTCGGAAATTTTTCCAGCGGGAATGGGGCGGCTTTGAGTGCGGCGCATAATGCGATCGATATCGGCATCATACCACATGTTCAAAGCGCCTGATGCGCCACCGCCAATGGCAACAAAGAGGATTGCGGCAAAAGCAAGGAGCGGGTGAACAGGCACTGGCGCGGCGAGCAGGCCCACCAGTGCTGTAAACACAACAAGAGACATCACGCGTGGCTTGAGCAAGGCAAAGTAATCGCCAAAGCCTGCTTCACCCGTGTCCAAACGGCTCTCTACGCGTGTGTTTGTTGAAATATCGCTCATGCCATCTCTCTGGATCAGGTGAGGAAAAGGGGCAGCATGCTGCCCCTTTTAGGACTTAGTCAGCCGAGGCCACTGTCAGTGGAGCCGCTACGCCAGCGTACTCTTCTTTCGCGCCAACCAGCCATGCATCGTATGCCTCTTGGCTTACAACTTCGACTGTGATGGGCATGTAGGCGTGGTCCTTGCCGCAGAGTTCTGAGCACTGACCGAAATACAGACCTTCTTTCTCTGCTTTGAACCAGAGCTGCGCGAGGCGGCCAGGAACGGCGTCTTGCTTTACGCCGAAGGCAGGGATGGTCCAAGAGTGGATCACATCAGCGCCTGTAACTGTCATAACAACAACTTTGTCGACGGGTACGACGATGCGTGTGTCTGTGGCGAGAAGGTATTCGTCGTCTGAGTAGCCGTAGTCGGCCAGCTCGTCGCGTGCCACCATGAAGCTTTCAAAGCCGAATTCTTCGTCTGTGTACTCATAGCCCCAGTACCACTGGTATCCTGTCACTTTGATGTTCACTTCGCCTTCAGGGATGATCTGCTGTTTGAAGAGGATCGGAAGGGAGAAGGCACCGATGAAGATAAGGATCAGTACAGGCACGACAGTCCACATCACTTCGATTGGTGTGTTGTGTGTGAAGCTAGCAGGTGTCGGGTTTGCCTTGCGGTTGTGAAATACGATGATCCAGAGGACCAGACCGATCACAAACAAGCAGATCGCGAGGATGATCCAGTTGATGGCTGTATCGAGCCAAATAATGTCGCGCTTAAGCTCTGTCGCAGCGACTTGGAAGTTCATCCCGCCGTCCACAGGCTTGCCGACGCGCTCGACCGCGTCTTGCGCCATAGCCGGAAGTGCAAAGAAGGCTGTCATAATAGCCAGAAGAGAAGAAAGAATTCGCATGGTTCACCCTGATCGGTTGAGTATCTCTGTTTGTCTTAAAGCAAAATGAAGCAGAGACTCACGTCTCGGCCCATTGCGTCTTGGAGCATCAGAAACCATATTCTGAGCTCAGAGACAATATTGCCGCTTGCGTCAAAGAGACGCTTTTTTGATTTAGATCAAGAAAATACGCCCCGAGCCAGACAGGAAAAATCATGACAAACGCGCCGTTTCGCCCTTTTGAGACAGAAGTAGACGAGGGAAAGGCCCTTAATTTGCTGGAAAAAGCATGCGCTGGAGCAGAGGATGGTGAGCTTTTTCTGGAGCGCTCCAAGTCTGAAGCGCTTGTTTTGGATGATGGGCGTGTCAAGACGGCTAGTTTTGATACATCTCAAGGTTTTGGGTTGCGCGCCGTGCTTGGTGAGGTCGCTGGCTACGCGCATTCGACTGAAATTAGCGAAGCCGCGATGACTCGCGCAGTTGAGACAGCGCGTTTGGCCGTAGGTGCAGGAGGCGGCACTATGGCGGTCGGGCCGAAAGGCACAAACACGCGGCTGTATGAGGCGATTGACCCCATCGAGAGTGCGGGCTTCTCTGCCAAACTCGATATTTTGAAAGAGATCGACGCCTATGCCCGCGCGCTTGATCCGCGGGTGGTGCAAGTGACGGCCTCAGTGTCTGCCACGTATCAAGAAGTTGAAATTCTGCGAGTCGGTGGGCAAAGGCTCACCGACGTTCGGCCAATGACACGGCTGAATGTTGGTGTGATCGTCGAACGGGACGGTCGGCGAGAAAGCGGCTCGGCGGGCGGCGGCGGGCGAGCTGGGCTGACGGGGCTTTTGGAGCCGAGTAATTGGCAGGCCAATGCACGAGAAGCGCTTCGAATTGCGGTTGTCAATCTGGAGGCGGTGCCTGCGCCTGCCGGGCAGATGGATATCGTTCTTGGACCGGGGTGGCCCGGTATCTTGCTGCATGAAGCGATTGGCCATGGGCTTGAGGGTGACTTTAATCGCAAGGGCAGCTCTGCATTTGCGGGGCTCATGGGCCAACAGATCGCCGCGAAAGGCGTGACTGTGCTTGACGATGGAACCATTCCCGATCGGCGCGGTTCAATCACGATTGACGACGAAGGCACGCCCTCGGCCAAGAACACACTGATCGAAGACGGTGTTTTGGTCGGCTATATGCAGGACCGACAGAACGCACGTTTGATGGGGGTTGAGCCCACAGGCAACGGACGCCGAGAGAGCTTTCAGCACGCTCCAATGCCACGGATGACAAACACCTACATGATGGGGGGGGAGGCTGCGCCCGAAGACATCGTTGCGGACTTGAAGGATGGCATATGGGCTGTGGGCTTTGGCGGCGGGCAGGTCGATATCACGAATGGGAAGTTTGTGTTCTCCTGCACCGAGGCTTACCGCGTCAGAAACGGCAAAGTCATGGAGCCTGTGAAAGGCGCCACGCTGATTGGCGACGGAGCAACTGCGCTCAAGAACATCCGCGCTCTGGGCAACGACATGGCGCTCGACCCGGGCATGGGCAACTGCGGCAAGGCTGGCCAGTGGGTTCCTGTTGGTGTTGGGCAACCCACTGTCATGATTGGTGGTTTAACAGTGGGTGGCTCTGCGACTTAAGATTTAGAGCCCTTCAAATGCACAGAGCGCCATGACGTCCATACCCATGGCTTCAAGGCGCTTGCGGCCGCCAAGGTCAGGCAGGTCAATCACGAAAGCGCAGCTGATAATTTCGCCGCCCAACCGCTCGATGAGTTTGATACCAGCTTCGGCTGTGCCGCCTGTGGCGAGAAGGTCGTCGACCACAAGAATTTTCTCGCCAGCTTGAATGGCATCATCATGAATTTCGACAATCGCTTCGCCGTATTCGAGAGTGTATTCCTCCGAGATTACCGCGCCAGGGAGCTTG